>JAQIBS010000010.1 GCA_027858965.1 Kiritimatiellia bacterium | reverse complement strand
TCGCACCGGGTGTCTCTCTCTAAAGTGTCGTTTTGGTTTACAACATAATAGAGGTTTATGCCCGGTGTTTTAAGCATTATTTAGCATTATTTACCCACAGATTCAGCGGAAGACCCAATTTTATTGGTGGCCTGTTTTGCCATCGCAGCTACTTTTTGTAACGCAGCTGAGAACTGGGTCCGCTACTCGGATGACAGCAGCCGCATTGTTGCTGAGGCAGAGGGGATAAAATCCTTGGAAGGCTCTTCATCTGCTGTGTATGAGATGGATGGAAAGAATCATCGGGTCGGGACAAAGGGGTACAAAGTGTTATCTGCTCCCTCCGAATCAACCTGCGCAACACCGTTCGGTGATGCGGTTCTTACTACAGCTGTTTACGGACGGGATGACTCACCCTTCAGCTATACCTTGAAACTGAAACGTTTGAAGAATCTGCGGGCCTTTACTCTTCAGGCTGTGTTTCACAATCGCAGCGATAAGGATGTGAAGTTGCGCAGCTTTGATCTTTTTGATGCAATGGGCGGTGGAAGCTTTAAGGTTGCGGATGCTGCAGAGTGGCTTGTAACTCCTTTGATGCAGGACTCTCCTGCCCTGTCTCTGAGTGAA
Organism: Kiritimatiellia bacterium; assembly: GCA_027858965.1. Lineage (GTDB taxonomy): Bacteria > Verrucomicrobiota > Kiritimatiellia > RFP12 > UBA1067 > M55B167. The sequence continues at coordinate 49,140 of JAQIBS010000010.1, read as the reverse complement.
ATGAATCAGAGCATGAAGGAGGTTGCTCTTATCCGTCACAGCGGTGGTGACACCCTGCTTGTCGGTCCGGTAGGTCCTGCTGAGGCTTATACGACTGTTGAGGTTCGTAATCAGGGACTCAAGGCCTGGGTGCAGATGGATAATGTGCTTGTTCGGGCGGGCGAGAGCCGTCGCAGTGAGGAGATGATCTTCTGCTTTGAACCGGGGAGTGCTGCGACTGATATCTGGACCCGCTGGGTGGCGACTACCCATGGGGTTCGCCGTAACAAGGGGGCTATCTATGGCTGGTGCAGCTGGTATGATCGCACCACCAAAATTGATGCCAAACATGTGCTCTCTGTTACAGATACTATTGAGGCCAACCCCGATACATTCGGCAGGGGCATCATTCAGATAGACGATGGCTACCAGAAGATGGACGGAGACTGGAGTGGCAACGAAAAATTTCCGCAGGGGATGGCCTCCATTGCCAAGCGTATCCGGGAGGTCGGCTGCATACCGGGGGTCTGGTTTGCTCCGTTGATGATCAACCCCGCTCACCCCTGGGGTAAGGCCAACCCTGAGGCCATCCAGAAGAATGCCAAGGGTATTGAAAGCTTTATGAATCCAAACTCTTTCCATCCAGATGGAGCTAACTGGATTAACCCGAGTCATCCGGAGTCAAAGAAATTCCTTTTTAATATCATCCGTGATGCAAAGGAGCGTGGCTATGGTTATATCAAGATCGACTTTAATGGGATAGGCAGCCGCTTTGTCGATCCGACCAAGACCCGCCTGCAGATATTCCGTGAGCTCTATACGCTCTATCGCGAGGCAGCTGGTGATGAGATGTATATTCTCTCCTGTCTTGGGCAGCCGACACGTGGGGTGATTGGCTTTATCGATGCTGCACGCGTCGGTCCCGACTCTCATCCCGCGCACTTCAATAAGTGTCTGGAGTCGGTGCTTCGTTTCCAGATATTTGATAATGTCTGGTGGCAGAACGATGCGGATGTCGCCTACATTGCCGAAAAACTTCCCAGTCGAAAGCTTGGGCCTGTTCGCCAAGGCGATGGTATGTGGAAAACTTGGCTGGCGTCAGTCGCATTAAGCAGCGGCACTGCTATGGTGAGTGAGCCCTTGAACGCGCCCGATGCGAAGGAATTCTGGCGCAATTATGAGATTATGCGTCCGGGCAGTTGTGAGTCAGCTCGACTGTTGACACTCGGGAGTACCGGTGACAACAGCATCTTCGGCTTTACCGCACAGCGTGTTTATGGTGACTTCGCGGTTTATAATTTGTACAATTCCAAGGAGAGCGAGAGAACGCTGAAACTGGATTTTAAAGCCGCAGGTCTGCCTTCCGGAGTAAGGTGTGCGGTTTTCGACTTCTGGAGCAACAAGGTGATTGGGTATGCGACCGACAGCTATACCACGGCCGCTCTGCCGCAGTTCTCTTCCGAGTTATTGCGGTTCACACCGCTCAGCAGTGATGGGCCGATACTGGTGGGTTCCGACCTGCACCTATCCATCGGTGCCACAGAGATTGACAAACTGCGTATTTCAACAACATCAATTACTGTTGAGTTGAGCGATGCCGGTGCGCAGAATGGGAGCCTGACATTTTACAGTACCAAGCTGATAGCGGCCAATGCAGCAGAGAATTGCAAGGTTGATTTGGTTGAGAATCTGGGCGATAATCTCTGGCGTGTAAATATCTCCGGGCGTAAGTGGGGTGTCAAACAGATGATCTCTCTGAAAATAAAATGATGGGATAATTTAGTATGAAATCCTTTACCACCAATATGTTGCTCTTGATTTTTTTGTTCTTCTGCGTTCTCCTGCCCTGTCGCGCAGCGAAGCCGGTCTCGCCGAAAACCAATTTTATCCAGATACTGACCGATGATCAGGGATGGGGCGATCTGGGGTCGTTCGGCCATCAGTATATCAAGACTCCGAATATCGATCGGCTGGCGCAGGAGGGGGTTAAATTTACTTCATGTTACTCCTCTGCCGGTGTCTGTTCACCCTCGCGCTCCTCTATCCTGACCGGGCGTACGCCCTATCGCAACGGCGTGTACCGCTGGGTTCCGCAGAGTCATTTCTGCCATCTGCCCGCCTCAGAGATCACCCTGCCGCAGCTGTTGCGTAAAGAGGGGTATCAGACCGCGCATTTCGGTAAGTGGCATCTGAGTCACTACTATGAAGAGCGGATTGGCAAGAGTGAACATTTCGAGAATTTCGGATATGGTGGTAACTCAGATCAGCCGAGCATGAATGAGTATGGTTACGATTACTGGCTGGCCACCGGCAATGTGGCGCGGCCCTGTCACAAAGATCCGCTCAACTTTTTTCTGAATGGCAAGGCTCTGGGTAAAATAGAGGGGTACTCTGCGCAGATCGTGGCAAAGCATTTTCTGGTCTGGATGAAGGAGCACCGCAAAATCGGAGAGCCCTTCTTTATCACCGTCTGGTTCCATGAGCCGCATGGTCCGATCGAGAGTGATCCGAAGTTCATGAAGCCCTATGCGAAACTGAAAGATCCCAGCCTGCAGCAGTATCTCGGAAATGTCACCCAGATCGATGATGCAGTCGGTACGATTATGCAGGCGCTGAAGGATGCTGGAATCTCCGATGACACCTTGGTCTGGTATACCAGCGATAACGGACCTGAGGGCCGCGACGGGTTCGGCACGTTCAATCAGAGCGACTCTGTGTTTGGCAGCAGTCGCTACCGTGGCAGCACCGGCGGTCTGCGTGGTCGTAAACGCGCCACCCATGAGGGTGGTGTACGGGTGCCTGGGATTATCCGCTGGCCTGCCGGAATGAAAGGGGCTGATGTAAAGCCCGGATATGTCTGTGATACGCCGATCATCGGATCGGATGTGTTTGCAACCCTACTGGATATCGCGGGTGTTCCGCTACCGGAGGTGGCACTCGATTGCACCTCCATCCGTCCGTTGCTTGAAGGACGTCCCTTTGAACGCCCGCGTCCGCTCTACTGGCGTAACCTGCACAACCAGTTCAGGGTTGCGCTGCGTGATGGAGACTGGAAAATAGTCGGCAACTCCCAGCGCACTGAGTTTGAACTATACAATCTTAAGCAGGATATCCGTGAGACAACCGATCAGTCGAAGCATGAACCTGAGCTGTTTGAACGGATGAAAGCGGAGCTGATTGCATATGATCGCGAAGTGCTGGCCGAGGGACCGAAGTGGTGGCAGAGGGAAGCTAAGCAGTGGTCGATGCCGGTGAATTGAGTGCAGTATAACCGCAAAACAATTTTTGACCCGTCTACGCCAGAGGCTACGCCGAGGCACGGCAGGATAACAGGATTAACAGGATGTCATCTTGACCGGCATAGCTGCGCTTGCGGAGCGATGGCTGGTTGCTACGTTATTTTTTTAACCACGAAAAACACAAAAGGCACGAAAAGGGATGGAGTATACGCGCCCTCCCGCTTCGCGTGAGAGGCACGTCCTACAATATTGTCCTAAGGTGTAGGGCGTGGTTCTTTCGCGAAGCGAAAGGCCGCGCAAAACGTAGTATGTTTGCGGTTGAAAGCGCGTTAGGAGCATAGAGATAATGAAGAAAAAACGAGTTTTTAGTGTATTAATTTTAGTTCTTACCACACTCTGCCTTTCAGGTTGCCGTACGGAATCGGATGGACGTGATTATGCCGTCTCTTCGGAGAATGGAAAACGTTTTGCTGATGATCTGCAACAATCCGGTTGGAGCGTTGAAGATCTGCAGGGCGGTCTCATTTCGTCTGACTTGATATCGGTTGAGCGGAAGTGGAGAGGGAACCGCTGCGTTACAACAGTCAAAAATATCGGGAAAGAAACAGTTCGCCCGGCATCGGTCATTCTATTTAATATGACGCAGCATGGACTGCCACCTGAATCACCGGTTTACGGTGAGGGGTTTGCAATGCTCTATCAGAATGGCGGTACTCTGGGTGAGCGCGTCGATATCGGCAACAACCCGGATTCGAAACACTATAAGATTCCCGAGGTGCATGGGCTGCCGACCGCATACGGCGTTTTTACCGTGAACCTAGCTGAAAACGAAAACCTGCTGCTGGGTTTTACCTCCTGTGAACGCTTTATCGGTCGCATCAGCTTTGATGCCACCCAACTGCTGATCTCGGTGGATACCGAAGGAATTGCGCTGGAACCCGGTGAGAGCTGGACTCTGCCGGAATTCGTTCTGCTGGGCGGAGAGAATCAGGGGGACCTGTTCAATCATTTGGCTGATATGATCAATGAAAATCATCCGCCCCGAATCGTAACCCCTGTTGCCACCGGGTGGTGCTCCTGGTACTGCTACCGCATGAACGTCACCGATCAGATAATCCGTGACAACATGAAGATCTTTAAGAAAAAGCTTCCGGAACTGAAGTTTATTCAGCTTGATGACGGCTATCAGCCTTTCTTCGGTGACTGGCTGGACCCCAACCCGGATTACGGCAATATCAAACAGACGCTTGCCGACATTCGCGCCGAGGGTTTCGAGCCGGCTATCTGGGTTGCCCCATTCATAGCCCAGAAAGATTCGCGTGTACTGCGCGAGCATCCGGATTGGTTCGTAAAGAACGAGCAGGGAACTCCGTTGGATTCAAGCAGCGTCAGTTTCGGCGGATGGCGTTATGGACCCTGGTATGCTTTGGATGGAACCCATCCGGAGGTTCAGAAGCATTTCGAGAATGTCTTTCGCGTGATGCGCGAGGAGTGGGGTGTCAACTATTTTAAGCTGGATGCCAACTACTGGGGTGCCCTTCAGGGAGGTCAGCATTATCTGCCGAATGCCACGCGGATCGAGGCCTATCGACAAGGCATGCAGGCGGTGCTGCGTGGCTGTGATGAAGAGACTATCCTGCTTGGCTGTAACGCACCGATCTGGCCTTCGTTCGGTTTAGTGACCTCCATGCGTACAAGCGGTGATATCCGTCGCAGGTGGCGCTCCTTCAAGTCGCTCGCCCGTCAGAACATGAGCCGAGGGTGGCAGAATGGCAAGCTGTGGCACTCCGATCCTGACTGTATAGTATTGACTACCGACAGCCCCTGGAATGTGAAAGGAAATGTGACAGAGAATGAGTGGATCTTCCATGCCACATCCATCCATGCCGTCGGCGGATTTATTCTGAGTGGAGACAAGGCCGAGTTGCTGCATGAGAAGGAACTTGGTATTCTGAAAAAGCTGCTTGAACCGACTGGGCAGGGGGCGCGTTTCACCAATGCAAAACTCCAGACAGGGGTTACTGATCTCGGCAATGTGCAATACTATTATTTCTTCAACTGGAGCGACACGGAGACTATTGATTTGTCCATCACGTTGACTGCCCGCTCTAAATTGACTGACTACTGGACCGATGAAGCGCTTGGCATGCATGAGGGAGCGTATACTGTTAAGCGGCTGCCACCGCGATCGGCCCGGTTGATCCGCGGCGTTTCGGTGAAGTGAATTGGTTTCCAACTGTAGTGTTGGCTCTCAGAGCCAAAAAGAGATGCAAAAATTGGCTCTGAGAGCCAACGCTACAGTTATGACCCAGATTACTGCCTTAGGTTGACGCGTATGCGCAGGCGCGGGGCGAAGGCGTCAGCTAGAAATGGAGGGACGCCGGCCCCGGCGTCAGCTGAGCAAGTGCGAAGACCTTGGGAAGCGGACAGCGGGGCCGCTGTCCCTCCAGTTTCGCGGCATTGCCGCTGTTTTGTCGACTTTAGTCGTTATCGTAGGACGAAATAATCGTCTTGCACGAAAGGAACCCATATGAAGCAAAGTATATTAACCACCATTTGTTTATCCATGCTTATAGTACTTTTCAATAGCGGAGTTGCCCAGGCGGAGGAAGCAAAAACACCGCAAGCTTATCCTGAGTTCAGTTGGGACACAGTTCCGGTCTATGCGCACTGCTCTTACGATCCGGAGTTTTTCAAACCCGAACACTATGATTTCCTCGCAAAGCACTTCAAGCTGGTTGCATTCACTGCGGGGATGAAGGAGAAAATTGAGACCGGGATTGCTGCAGGCGCGGCTGAGGTCAAGAAGCGTAATCCGAATGTTAAAGTTTTGTTCTACTTTGCAGGGGATATTCTTCACTCTAATTTTACAATTTCCAACGCGAGTTATCCTGAGAACGGTTTCCTTGAAAAGGATGCGGTTAGAAGATCGGTTAATAAAAAAACCGGCAAGGTTACTCTCCGGACAAGAAAGTATTTCGATAAATCCAGAGAAGATGTTCGGGAGTGGTGGGCCTCTGTGGCAGAGAAGGCAGTTAAGGAGTATGGGTGTGATGGAATTTTTGCCGATGGATTGGGAAGTGATGGCAGAGGTCTGTTATCTCCCCAAAGACAATCAGAGGTAAGAGATGGAATAAAGACCATGTGCGATCTTGCCCATGAGAAGATGGGTCCAAATGGACTCATAATATTTAACCCGCTGCATGGCAGTGAGGGAGCCGATTTGCTGCCGGCGACCGATGGAGCTATGATCGACAATTTTGATCGCGTAATGTATCTCAAGGATCGTGAGAAGAAACCCAATTCGAGGCAGCTGGATGCTATGACTGAGGCTATTGAGGCGATGAGCAAAGCATCGAAGCAGGGCAAGATCGTCATTTTCAAGGGGTGGCCCGGGTTTCATCAGAAGGATGTCGATCTGATGAAGCGGCCGCATGAAGAGCGGGTTAAATTGGCTCAGGCGTACATCAATTTCCCGTTGGCCAGTTTTCTGGTGGGTGCAGGCCCCAACTGCTATTTTCAGTATACCTGGGGCTGGCGGCCTGAGTTCGGCACATTCGACTGGTATCCGGAGTTCGACAAGCCCCTCGGGCCTCCGAAGGGAGAGGCGGTTAAAAATGGCTATGTTTATACCCGCGAGTTTGAGCATGCCTCGGTATACGTTGATTTAGAGAATAAGAAGGGTCGGATCGACTGGCGGTAAAGCCGGGCTCTACCCGCAACCTAGTCTCGCACCTTGTCTCGAACTTTGTCGCACAAGACGAGGTTTGAGACAAGGTTCGAGACAAAGAGTTAAGATTCTGTCTTGCCCTTCGGTGAAGAGCTTAAGGAAGGCAAATATACAAGGAGATAAAAGAATGAAGAAGATACATTATATGATCGCAGGCCTGCTGCTGGCCGCTACTGTAGCTAGTGCTGCCGCAAGGCCCATTCGGCAGGCTCAGGGCAGGCCCAACATTCTCTTTATCTTCGCAGATGACTGGGGATGGGGGGATCTGAGCTGTCATGGTCACCCCTATGTAAAAACACCCAATATCGATCGTCTGGCAACCGAGGGAACCGACTTCTCTCGCTTTGTGGTCGCCAGTCCGGTCTGCTCGCCCAGCCGTACCGCTGTGATGACCGGACATTTCCCGGCACGTCACTGCATTGACGGTCACTTTGCCTGGGTGCCGAGCAATGCCAAGCGCAACATGCCGGATTGGCTTGATCCTAAGGCACCTCTGCTCTCGCGCTTTCTGCAGCAGGGTGGATATGCAACCGCGCACTATGGCAAGTGGCATCTCTCCAACAATATGATCCCTGATTCGCCGCTTCCTTCGGAGTATGGTTATGATGCCTACGGAGCATTCAACTGCGCTGGTGAGCAGATGCCGGTGCATGAGGATGCCGATTACACAATTAATTTCATTGAGAAGAGTGTCAAGGATGACAAACCGTTTTTTATCAACCTCTGGGTGCATGAACCCCACACACCCTTTCATACACAGCCGAAATATCGCTGGCGTTTTAAAGATCTTGAAGAGGTTGACAATATCTATGCATCGGTGCTATCGCACGCGGATGACCGGATCGGTGAGGTGTTGGATGCTCTCGACCGTCTGGGAGTTGCCGATAATACTCTGGTTATTTTCAGCTCCGACAACGGTCCGGCCCGGGCCGCGAACCCGACAGAACTGGGTCTGATGTATGATACCGCCACCGGTGCCGGTTACAACGTTGCCGCTTCCAAAGGGATAACCGCAGGACGCAAGGGCTATAAGGGCTCGCTTTATGAAGGCGGGATCGGCGTGCCATTTATTGTGCGCTGGCCGGGCAAGGTTGCGGCGGGCAAAATTGATAACACCTCCATTATTTCTGCGGTAGATCTGCTGCCGACCTTCTGTGAAATTGCCGGTGTGAAACTTCCCGTATCATATAAACCGGATGGCGTGAGTCAGATAGGTGCGTTCAAGGGAAAGGGTGCTGCCTTAAGGGAGATTCCGCTTTTCTGGCATTACGCCTCTAACTGGCCTGCACCGAAAAATAGGTCCGAGCATTGGGCCTCCTATGCTGTTGTGGATCAACAGTGGAAGATGGTGGTAAATAAAGAGTCAAGTTACACTGAGCTTTATGATCTTACCAAAGATCCGTTGGAACAGAAGGATCTGAGCAAGGAGAATCCTGAAGTGGTGCAGAAGCTGATCAAAAAACTGAATGGATGGAAAGGCAGTTTGCCTCCGAATCCGACAGGTGATGTGTTTTCTTCGCTGCGCGAAGAAAAAAAGTAAACGCGCCAACGGCTTCGAAGTTTGCACCCACTCCACACCTTGTCTCACACCTTGTCTCGCACCTAAATCACGCAAAGACTAAGTTCGAGACAAAGTTCGAGTCTAGGTGTTGCACCACATCCAACTTTCCATCCCGCCATGCGGGACCAGAAAAGCTGGCTTCTACATCTCACAATTGGAGGCGAAGCCGACCTCCGCGCCATGCGCGGACTTATCCGCTCAGCGGGATTGTCTTTTTGCGTTTGATCGATTGGAGGGCAAAGGCATAGAATCTCAAACCTCCGGCGGATAACCTCGACATCGGTAACTCAATTTGGTACAAATTCGGTGTAACCAAAGGCATGAACGACATGCTGGAAATCAAAGAAAAAAGAGATCACTGGATTTATTGAAAAAGAGTGAGGTGATAAGAAAATGGAAAGAATTTTAAATATTCATATTGAAAAATTGCCGGAGGGAGTCTACCTTGCCACCTCGGATTCAATACAGGGGCTTGTTGCGCAAGGACGGACTGTCGCCGAAACTCTTGAAATTGCCCGCGACGTCGCACGGAAACTGATTGAGGCACAAAAAGAAAATAAGTTTGTAAAAGAGCTTCCTATTATGGGGGAAACTTTTGACTGTCCTCTTGTAATTGGAGTTTAATATGGGCCGGCTATCAGGGTTTAACTATCGAAAGATAACAAAGAAGTTGAAGAAACTCGGTTTTGCTTTTGATCGGCAGGCTGCTGGCAGTCATGAGATTTGGTATAACTCATTAAAAAATAGATTTACAACGGTTCCCAATCATCCGGGGGATATGCTGGAGGGGACTCTAAGAGTTATTCTTAAACAAGCTGATATCAGTGTTGATGACTTTATTGCCTAAGTGCCCACGCGGAAATAACTTCACATTTTGGTGGCGAATGCATCACGCCTGACTTCGTTGCGGAAACTCGAAATATGTCCATATTCCTGTGTTTTCGCGCCTTGTCAGGCATGCGCCTCGACACAAAAATTTGTGATGTTATTTCCGCGCAGACCCTAAGGAGAAGATTGTCGCGATCAGCATCGCTCCCAGGTTTTGACCCCCATCATTTTGCCAGAATTCTCAAAGAATCCACTCTGCGCTATCTGCGAGGAATCAAAAATTTGCTTGCCCTTCGTGGGATTGTAAAAAAGGATAAGAGTATGAAGAAATTGATGTTGGTTATGATTATGGCCTTTGCCTTCAACGCGTTTGCGGATTCCGCAAAAACCTTACCGACTCCGCCTGAGATCTGGAAGGAGTACGATCCGGATGCGGGAGATTACAAGGAGGAGATTGTTGCCGAGCGAACGGAGAACGGGGTTTATTACCGCGAGTCTTATATCAGCGCGTATGTCAACGATGAGGAGATCCGCGTCTACTGTAAATATGCGGTGAAAGAGGGCGCAAAAAACACTCCGGGGCTGATGAATGTCCATGGCTGGATGGGCGGACCTGCCATCGATATGGCTTATGTGAAAGAGGGTTGGGCAGTCATGGCTCACGACTATTCGGGTTTAACCAAACGGCAACACCATACCAAGTATCCCGAGGCAATGATGCATGGATGCATGGACGCCCGTGCAAAGGGGTTCTCCCTCATCTACGACCGCATGCCCGACGGCAGCCAGCTGATCAATCCCAAAGCCACTTCGCATTTCCTGTGGAATGCCGTTCAGCGTCGGGCTCTCAGTTATCTTCTTGCTCAAAAAGAAGTGGACAAGAACCGCATTGGCGCCAAAGGTTATTCTTATGGTGGAACAATCATGTGGAATCTGGCCATGGATTCGAGGGTGAAGGCAGTTGTCGCCTACTTTGGGATTGGCTGGATCAACTACTATCGGAATCATGCGGTGTGGAAGCATAATCTTCCGTATAAAGAACCTGAAAAAACGCCAGGCGAGAAGCTCTTCCTCTCCGCTGTCGCACCTCAGGCACACTCTCCCTATATTACTGCAGCCAGCCTGTGGCTGAGTGGCTCCAATGACCATCATGGCGGACATGAACGGGGATGTGATACGTTTGAAACCTTCAAACCGGGCGTAGCGTGGGATTTTGCCATGCAGGCCCGAGGTCATCACAATACAGAAAAGCTGGGGGACGACTGTAAACTCTGGCTGGAAAAATACGTGCTCGGAAAAGATATCTTCTGGCCGGCGCGTCCTGAGTCGAAGATCATGCTTGATGCGGACGGTGTTCCGGAACTGCATGTTACTCCTGCAAGTCCGCAGCGCATTAAGGAACTGCAGGTGTATGGTTGCCTCAAGACCGCCAATAATATTGCCCGGGTCTGGCGCGATGTAAAGTCTGTGCGCAAAGGCAATACCTGGATCGCCAAACTGCCGGTCTTTAGCGTCGATGACTATCTCTTCTCCTATGCTAACATCCGTTATGAAAACGACAGTGTCGTTTCATCCGACTTTGAAGCGGTGATTCCGTCATCCCTCGGTAAGGCGGTGGCCACGGCCAAAAAATCCGATATAATCTCCGAAGGGACTAGACAATGGAATGATGTGGGTCCGGCCGAGGGGGTGGGTGGCATCAAAGGATTCCGGCCTTTAAATAATAGGCATGGAACGTATAGCAGGCAGTTCGCCGACCCGAAATGGCAGGCACCAAAGGGGGCAGAGCTGGCGTTCAAATTTTATTGTACCCAGCCGCAAAGGCTGCAGTTTGCCGTCAATGATCATTGGCTTGCCGAGGTCGAGATGACAGCGTCAGACGGCTGGCAGACGATGACCCTGCCAGCCAATCAAATGAAGTACCAGTCCACCCAGCAACCGCTCAAGGAGTGGTCACTGGCTGAGATTATCTCAATCAAACCAGTAAAAGGGGCAGATATCACCAAGGTGATCTTTGCCGATTTTAAATGGGATACTTCAAAACCAGCAAAACCGGAAGCCATTGACGCAAAAGCTGATGCCGACGGTAGAGTATATCTTACCAAAGAAATGGCTAGTTCAAGTGAAAGTTTCTGGCGCGTGATGAACGGCAAAGGCGTTGAGGGAAAGCCCATCAGTGTGGGCGGTAAAAAATACGAACGCGGTCTGGGCGTGCATGCGGAATCAAAAATAACCTTTCCGTTGAACGGCAAATACAAAACCTTTCATGTGGTGCCCGGACCGGATGATGCCCACAACGGTCTGCTGGAAATGAAGATTCTGGTGGACGGGAAAGAGGTTTTTAAGACAGGCAAGGTGTCAAGTCGGGGATTTAAAGCGAAGGAAATGAACATCCCTGTCTCTGGAGCCAGGGAGCTTACGCTGATTGTCACTGATGGAGGAAACGGCAAGGGTGGCGATCATGCCAGCTGGGCCGATGCGTATTTGAGTGCGGTGGAGTAGGCTCACACAAGATGATAAAATGAGAATATGACAAAAATATTATGGATAAAAAATAGGGAGGATTGAGGAAAGGCCGGATTCTGGTTTCATGTTTCTGTCCCCAATGTTTCTGTCGAATAATAGCGAAGCGTTCAGCAGGCGTGGATTGAGAGGATGACATTGAAAGAAGCGAATATTATGAAAAACAGTTTGCAGCATGGAAAAAAAAGGTTGCAGCGGCCCAGGCGGCCGGGAAAAAATCCCCGCGCAAACCTCGTCCGTCCAGAAGTGCGTCAACAATAATGATATTCCGGTCGCACTTTATAATGGATTCGTTCATGCGCTGGCTCCGTATGCCCTCAAAGGTGCCATCTGGTATCAGGGTGAGTCCAATGCCGGTTATCGCACCGAACATTATCGCGGCAGCATGCTGGCCCTGATCAAGGGGTGGCGCGAACGGTGGGGTCAGGACAAGTTCTGTTTCTACTGGTGTCAGCTGGCCAACTAACATGCAACCATGAACAGCCGGTTGACAAAGATGGCTGGGCGATGACGACGAAGCTGTTCGCCGGGCTTGATACGATGGATACGACCCGGCCTTACCTGAACCCGTATGTGAAAGCGGGGCTGCCGAATAAAGACAATGTCTGCACGGTGATCCGCGTCGAGCGTAATGAAAATGCGGTGACCCTTTCATTCAAAGAGAACGGCCCGGAAAAAGAAAAAGATGTTTTCGAGTTACGCAATCGACGTACAGCAAACAACAACGGTAAGCGGCAATGGGTTAATGAGATGTAAGGTAATTACTTTGCACAATCTGTCCGCTTATTGCACGGATTGTCCGTTGTGTGTTGAAGGAAGGGGCTGTTATAATTTAAGATTATAAAGGAATAAATATGTTTGGTTCTGGAAAAATTGTTATTTGGGGGTTGATGTTGTCAGCGCTCTCTCTTCATGCCGGGATTGTCAGCGATACGGTTGCAAAGGCGAAATTGAAAAACGGTATGCTTGTTGTGATAGAGGCCGAAGCCGGCGCTTATGAAGAAGCCGCCGTTACCGGACTCACCGTGCGTGGTTTGGAGAGCGACAGGGCAAAGGTTGCCGCAGTCAGAAAAATGCTGCTGGCAAAGGGTGTCTATGGCAAGGTTTCAGTGACTGGGTATGATGGTGGCACCCTGCCGGTGATCGGTTCTCTGGTGAATGTGATCATCGATTATTCCGGGAAAACCAGCCGTGCGGAGGCTCTCAGGGTTCTGGTGCCAGGGGGAGAGATTTTTTTAAAGAGTGACGCTGGTTGGGAGTCGGTGAGGAAGTCCTGGCCGAAGGAGATGGGTGAGTGGAATCAGTACCTCTGTAATGCCGACAACAATGGCGTTGCGCGGGATAGTGCAGGCCCGCCGGAGAGAATGCAGTGGACTGCGGGAAACAGGTATGGCCGGGTTAAAAACAAAATGCCCTCCGTGACCTCCATGGTCACCGCCAACGGCAGGATCTACACCATCGAAGATATGGCCACGACGGAGTCTGAGAAGGTGCGCAAAAGGTATGTGCTTCTGGCGCGTGATGCTTTCAACGGCTGTGAGTTATGGCGCTATCCGCTTAAAAACTGGGATAAAGAGGGGTTGGGGCCGGTCAAGATTATCCCGGTGCAGTTGCAGCGGTTGATGCTGGCGGTCGGTGACAGGGTCTACTGCACCGATGGCTACGATGGTCCGGTGAAGGTCTTTGATGGAGCCAGCGGAGATATCCTCATGACCTTCGCGAATACGGAGAATACCCGTGAGATCGCCTACGCTGAGGGGGTGATCTATGGAGTCAAAGGTGAGCCGTACGCCTATAAGGCAAGACGTGTTAAAATTGAAGATCTGAAGATCGACACGGTCAAACTCTATGCCTGTGATGCCGCAAGCGGAAAACCCCTGTGGTCAACGATGATCAAGGGAAGCAATGGTGGGAAGCATGGATATATCGGAGGGACGCTATCCATTAAGGGCGATAATCTCTGCTATATCACCCGTACGAGTCTTGTCTGCCGCAATAGCAGAAGCGGCCAAGAGCTTTGGAATAAGAACTATCCTTTCTGGGCCGACATGCCCCGTAAGGGTGCCTCCTTTCTGACCTATCATACATCACCTCCAACTATCGTGATGGTCGATGAGCAGGCCTTCTGTGTTGAATTGAACGTGGTTAGAGCCTATGCCCTCAAAGATGGGTCCTTGCTCTGGGAGGGCGAGACGGAGTGCGGTTACTGCAAAAACGGCGACCTTTTCTATGTTGATGGTCTGGTGTGGACCGGTTTGCTGAAAGGGCTTGATCCGGTGACTGGAGAGATCAAACGTGAACTGGAACAGACACGCACCGGTCCGATGTGTCACCCCCGTTGCTACCGTAACCGTATTACTCATAAATATTATATTAACTCGAAAACCGGTGGTACGGACCTGCTCAGCTTAGATGGCAAAGGTGAGTATCCAAGCCCCTGGCTGCGGGCCACCTGTGGACTGGCGATGACTCCCAGTTATGGACGGATGTACTCCTCGCCGTATGTCTGTGCCTGTGAGATCGGCTCCCTCCTTTTGGGATTTAACTGTCTCTATACCGAGCAGCGTGATCAGAACAGCGGCAAGGTCATGTCAATCAAGCCAAGTTCGCACTTAGTTAAGGGACCGGCTTTCTCAGGAATCAGGAGTCAGGAGTCAGGAGTTAGGAGTCCCGTCTTCGTCCCGCAAGCGGAACTACGCCGTGGCAAGCAGGAGCTAGGAACCAAGGGTCAGGAGTCAGGAGTCAGAAACCAGGAGTCAGAACCGAAATCCACAGAGTGGCCGACATATCGTCATGATAGCGTACGCAGCGGGGTGACCTCGGCAATGGTGCCCGCTCAGCAGAAGATAGCCTGGAAGGCATTGTTGCCGGGTAAGCCCACTGCTCCGGTGGTGGCAGGCGGATTGCTGCTCTGCGCGGTGAAAGAGATGCATACTCTCTATGCGTTGGATAGTGAAACGGGGAAAATAAAATGGACCTTTACTGCCGATGGACCGGTTGACTCACCTCCAACATATTATCGCGGTCTGGTTCTGATGGGTTCGCGGGATGGATGGGTATACTGCCTGGATGCTCGCAGCGGTCAGTTGGTCTGGAAATTTTCTGATATGCCCGACATCCGCTATATGTGTGCTTTTGAGCAGCTGGAATCGGCATGGCCGGTCAACGGCAGTGTTATGGTTGAGGACGATCTTGCCTATTTTTCCGCTGGAAGAAGCTCCTTTCTTGATGGCGGGATCGTTGTCTATGCATTAAACCCTTTGAGTGGAGAGTTGAAGCATCGTCAGGTCATGGCCGGCCCTTATAATGATGAGAATTTTCCTATAAACCAACGGGGCAGTCAGTTTCGCAGTGAGGGGTTCCGTGCCGGGATTTTTTCCAGCGCAGGGGATAGCTTGTTCATCCGTCATCAGGGATTCAATAAAGACCTGAGCCCCATCAGTCCATATAACAGTACAATACCGCATCTGATGTCCTCAACCGGGTTCATCTGCGAGAGCCCGCAGCACCGGACATACTGGACCATCGATACGGATCTCTCCTACGGTCCTGGGAATGCCTATGAGAGTGATGGACCGCAGGGGGATATCA
This sequence comes from Kiritimatiellia bacterium, assembly GCA_027858965.1. Lineage (GTDB taxonomy): Bacteria > Verrucomicrobiota > Kiritimatiellia > RFP12 > UBA1067 > M55B167. The sequence continues at coordinate 33,689 of JAQIBS010000010.1, read as the reverse complement.
TTGCCGTGGATGGGGAGTCATTCTACGAGGTACGCGGTTATACTCCCGGGCGACATTCGCAGTGGAAGTATGAGCCCCTGAGTATGTACCGGGTGGTCTCGGGCAGCAGGGTGCCCAAAGGAATGCGTGGTCGAAAAATCCCGAATGTGGGAGGCCCCACCGTGCCCAGGATGACTAAGTGGGATAAGTGGAGAAGGAACTGGTCTGCCCGGGTTCCGATTGCCGGCCATGCGATTCTCAAAGCGGGCGACAAGGTGGTCGTGGCCGGTGTTCCCATGCGCAAGGGGTTCAGCGAGGAAAATATCGAGGCCTCCTACGCAGGAGGAAAAGGTGGTCTGCTGTGGACCATCAACGCTGCGGACGGCCGAGCAACGGGGGAGGTTGAACTGCCCGCTGCTCCGGTCTGGGATGGACTGGCCGCAGTTGATGGCAACATATACGTTACTCTCAAGGACGGTACGGTAATGTGTCTTGATCAATCAGAGACCAAAACTCCTCCGCCCGCAGGAGTTCTTGTCGAAGGCTCCACTCCGATTGAAGATGCCTCGAAACCTGAGGTGCTTAAGCCTGTCAAAGGGAGCATATGGCTCTATCGAAACGGCTTCGAGAATGACAAGGTTGGCTCAGAGCCGGGGGAGATTCAGGGTGCTGATGCGAAGAAAGGCTCGCAGATTGTAGTTACGGATAAAGTCGCTGCATCGGGAAAACACTCCCTTATCCTGCGGGACGCGGAATTGGAACATATATGGAAGCCCCTTTGGCAAACCAGAGTTCCAGCGAAAAAAGTTCTGGCGGGGATGGTCAAAGTATCTTTCGATGTGATGACGGATAAGGATAATCCAGGAGATTTCACGTTGATTCTTCGCCACTATGGAACTTATCAGAGAGCCCCGAATGTAAGAGAGATTACCCATATTAATGTTACCTCTGAGAATGCGGTTAAGGTGGAAAAAGAGAGCATCAAGGCGTTGAATGGCCTCTGGCATCACGTGGAATTTACATTCCCTCAGGGATTGCCCGGCAAGAGAGTTGTCAAAGGAACCATCACCACCGCCGACGGCAAAAAAAGATCTTTTGAAGTTCCCTGCGCAAGTCAGGATTTTGTCGGGCTGAACTGGTGCGGATTAGCTGGCACAGGCGAAAAGGGCATCACCTATATTGATAATCTCAGGATTAAACTTTCCAAGCCCTGAGCCGAGTAATTGCGTACAAAACAGGGGGTGCGCTTCCGCCTACCGTAGTACGCCGTGACAAGTCGTCGTTTCTGTCAAAAATGATTGCCACTCCCTTTGGTCGTTGCCGAGCCTTTGGCTCAGCCTTACTACACTTCGTTTCGTTTCTGTTAAAAATTTATATTTTCAGAAAACTATCACGCGGCAATCGATATTGCTACATCTCTCTCCTTTCAGTCTCAGCGAATGCGGGGCTGCTCATAAACCGGCCCTTCAATAACATAATTCCGTGAAACGGAATCTGGTAATGCGCGGCGAGCGCATTACTTTGCCCGATTTGACCGTTTTTTTGCACGATTTGTCTGTTGTGCTTGTGGCATTCAGGGGTGTATATTTGAAGAGTGAGGTGAAGTTGTGGATTTCTGCCGCATCACTGTCGATATGTGTGGCTGGATAACCTATGTTGATCAGAACATACGTTTTCAGCTGAAAACGAATATTCATGTATGAAAAATCGTGAGGTATAATTATGAAAAGATTAATATCGAGTATAGCTGTGTTAGCAGCTGTCTTTATTTTGACGACGACATTACAGGCTGCGGATGTTGCCTGGGATGGTGGTGGAGTTGATGATAACCTGCGGAGTGATCTCAACTGGGTTGGTGACAGTGCACCGGATACGAATGATGTACTGATCTTCAAAGGAACTGTGCGTACAACACCGAACAATGACTTTACGGCGGATACGCAGTTAAATGGATTGATATTTTCAAATACGGTTGCCGGTCAGTCCTTTACGCTGGGAGGCAATGCTGTTGACCTCGGAGGCGATATTACCGGAGTTGCTGCTGCGGGAACGATTGATGATACTATCTCGCTTCCCATTGAGGTGGTCGGTGCTGAACGTTCCATCAACCTCAATTCAAATCACAACCTGACTATATCCGGTGCTATAAGCGGTTCACAGGTGCTGGTCAAGGATGGTGAGGGAACTTTGAATCTTACCTCAGAAAATACTCACTCTGGCGGGTTCCAGTTGAAAGATGGAACGGTTAAGATTACAGACTCTGCCGCGTTGGGCACGGCCACTGTCAGCCTGCAGCAACCCGGAGGACCGACATTGGATCTGGGTGTGAATGCCTTGTCTATAGCAAACAGCTTTTTTATCCCCAACTGGGGAGGCACGGCGAAGACGGTCCGGCTGGATCTGGGTGGTGCGAACACCGGAACCCTTGCAGGAAATGTTGATATAAGATTTGGCACAGCCAACGGCTTTGTCGCTGATGTTGGTACAGATGACACTCTTACCTATAGCGGAATTATAGCTACCGGAGCCGGTGGAGGTGCAGGCATCACCAAGGAGGGGAACGGCACTCTGGTACTCTCAGGCAACAACACCTACCTCGGCAATACCACAATCAAGGAAGGTACGTTGGAAACAACCCATGCTAATGGTCTTGGATCTTCCGTTAATGGAACCATCGTGGAAGATGGTGCGACTCTTAAGTTGAATCACTCTGGTAATTGCCTCGACCCTATAACAATCAGCGGTTCAGGTGTGGATGGTAACGGTGCCATTATTACTGTTGGTGCTGGTAAAGGTTTAGGCGGCACAATGACTTTGGCCACAAATGCAGTAATCGGTGGTGATCAGCGAATGGATATATGGGCTCAAATCACAGATAACGACAATGGCTACACCCTTACGAAAAAGGGAAATTTTTCATTTGTTCCCTCAGGCACTGCGAATTTTTCACATCTTGTCGTTGATCAGGGTGAGTGGTTGATGACCGGTAATAATGCTATTCCCGGGAGCTTAGGCGATGTGACTGTTAATACAGGCGGAAAACTTACTTTGTGGGGGGCATTAAATGTTACAAAAGAGCCGAACATCATTATAAATGATTCAATATATGCAACATATAAAAACACTCCCAATAGTTCTGCTATAACTGGAACGATGACCCTCAATGGGGCAGTCTCCTTTGAATCGTGGTCTACAGATCACACCATCTATAGCGATATTAGTGGTAGCGGTGATCTGACAGTAAAAAGTGTGATTAATAACCAGGATAGTGCCCGTTACACCTTCGCAGGGGAAAGCACCTACTCAGGAAGCACGACGGTCGGAACAGGCGCATCCGGCGTTGGCAAAATGACTTTGCGGGCCGGCTCTTTTACCGGACTTTCCAGTAACTCAGCTCATACGGTCACAGCTAATAGCACTCTGGCTCTGAATGGCTATGACAACACTGTCGGCTCCCTTGCCGGTGCCGGCGTTGTTGAGAACGGTGGATACCTGGCTGTTCTGGAAGATGATTTCAGTAGTGGGAGTGTGCCGGTGACATTCCGTGCCTATGAGAATCAATTTGATCAGGGATGGTGGAAGTGTTGGGGCCCGGATAGTGAGACAATGTCTCAATGGGTTATCTCGGGAGGGGTTGTTGAGAACTCAAGTACTAATGCTGCATCTGGATATCCACTCAGCAAGCCCGCTGAAGCAGCCCTGTTTCAGACCTTCAGTAACATCGCCTGCAGCAACACGCATTTGAATCTGAGCTTTGACTACTCGGTGCCACCTGGCGATAAGCTCTACGCCCACCTGTGGGGCTATACCGGAACGATAACACCCATCGGTTTTGTCTGTAACATTGAGGGTTCTGCGAACGGGGGAATTTCCAATGATGAAGGATTTGATGGCAGTACGCTGGATGCCTTCAACCTGAAGGACGGTGCGACTACCGGATTCGGGGGCGCTACTTCGGCGATATCTGGCGAACTGACAGGCAGTGGGTCCTTCTCGAATTCAATCAGCATCAGTGATCTGGGAATAGAGGGTGTCCAGAATGTCGGTGATTTTGACTACTTCCTGATAGCCTTCGCCAAGGATGAGGATGGAACAATCGGAACAACATCGGTTGATAATGTTTCTCTCATTATTGCTGATCCGACAGTCCTGACCGCCGGAGTGGATGGCTCCAGTACCATGTTTTCTGGTTTGATACAGGACGGGGCCGATGGTAATGCTCTTGGCTTTACCAAGAGCGGTAGCGGGACTCAGACGCTCTCCACCCCAAACACATATACTGGTCCTACTACGGTTTTGGGCGGCACCTTGCTGCTCGGTGGGGACAACACACTCTCCGACTCAACCGAACTGGTGATGGATGGCGGAACACTGGATGCCGATGCTACGACCGACACCATCGGATCACTCAATCTGAAGTCCGACAGCACATTGCTGCTTGGCACTGCCGAGATTACATTCGGTGACAGCACGGCTCTTACCTGGAGTGGGACCCTTACGCTGAGCGGTACGCTTGGGCCTACCAGCCTGCGCTTTGTTCCGAATATCTCCGCTGAACAGCGTGCACACATCTCCTATAACGGGAATCCTGTCAGCATTACGGAAGATGGTTACATTATTCCGCTGAGTGGAACTGTCATTCTTGTCCGCTAATCATGTAACCATATCAGTGCATTTTTTCAACACTCCGTCAGCCCTCTTTTGAGGGCTGGCGGTTATTTTGGTAATATGACCCTTCGAAAAGGCATCAGAGTTAACAAAAAAGAAAGAGACAATGAAGATAAAGATGAAATTACAAAAGAGAATCGTGAATATTGGATTGATAGCCGGGGTTGTGTTGGCCGGAGGAGTTTCAGCGGCACCTTCCCAGGCAGATCATAAAGGTTCTAAACCGAATATCATTATGGTTATTACGGATGATCAGGGGATGGGGGATCTTTCCTGCATGGGAAATCCTGTTCTGCGTACTCCGAAGATCGACCGGTTTTACGAACAGTCGACCCGATTTACCGACTTTCATGTGAGTCCTACCTGTGCCCCTACACGTTCCGCTATCATGAGTGGACGGCTGCCGTTTGAAAACGGGGTTACGCATACTGTCGGACAGCGGGAGCGAATGGCCCAGGGGATTATCACCTTTCCTCAGGTGCTGCAGAAGGCGGGTTATGCAACCGGACTTTTTGGTAAGTGGCATCTGGGGGATGAAGAAAAGTATCTACCTCAGAACCGTGGTTTTGACGAGGTGCTGATGCATGGCGCCGGTGGTATCGGTCAATATCAGTGGGGCGATTTCAAAGCCAATTCAGAGAATCCCTACTTTGATAATGTTCTTCTTCATAATGACACCATCGTTAAGACCAAGGGATTCTGTACCGATCTCTTTTTCGAAGCCGGTCTGGCATGGATCAGCAAGCAGCATAAGGCCGGGCATCCCTACTTTGCATATATCGCTCTTAATGCTCCGCATGGTCCGATGATTGCGCCTGAGAAGTATAAAAAACGTTTTCTTGATATGGGCTATGATGAGAACTCGGCTGCGCGTTACGGAATGATTGAGAATATTGATGATAACTTCGGCGTGATGATGAAGAAACTGGAGGAGTGGAAGGCGCTGGAGAATACCCTGGTGATATTCATGACAGACAACGGCATGAGCATGGGCCAGATTAAGATCAAAGGCAACCAGAATAAACAGCCGCCCTTTAATGCCGGCATGCGAGGTGCAAAGAACTCTCCCTGGGAGGGGGGGACACATGTCCCGGCCTTCTGGTATTGGAAGGGTGTACTTGGCGAGGGAGTTGATATTCCTGCGCTTACCAGGCATGTTGACCTCTATCGCACATTCTGTGAGCTTTCAGGAAGTGAAGTTCCCGAAAGTCCCTTGCCGCCCGGTGGGCGTTCGCTGGTGCCGTTGCTGAAAAACCCGAAAGCAGCGTGGGCGGATCGCAAGCTGTTTGTTCATCGCGGTCGTTGGGATGACGGCCGTTGGAATAAACGCAGCCGGGAGGAGAACAAATACAACGGAGCCGGAGTCCGCACGCAGCGCTGGCGGCTGGTGTACGATCTGAACAAGGGCAAGCCGCTTATGCATCTCTCTGATATCACTAGAGATCCCGGTGAGCATACGAATGTCGCGGATCAGTACCCGGAGGTGGTCAGTGAACTGAGCGGCGCCTATGATAAGTGGTGGAGCTCACTCGGACCTTTCCTTGTTAATGAGGGGCTCCCCTGGATTCCGGCGGAGAAACAGCCTCTGAATCTTCGTTACGATAAACAGCTTGAAGAAAAGGGGATTCCCGAGTGGAGCCCCTCAGCGTTATAATAGTTTTTCAAAAATCACTCGGCTCAGCCGCATATAACGAAGCTGTTTGGCAAATCCAGGCCAACAATTAATGCACATATTGAGAAACGTTTTGCAGAGGGTGAACTACGCCCCCTGTGACCCCTGGAAGAGACCGGTTTTGTAGGACCTGCGTACTCTCTCTGCGTGTTCAGTTAAATGTGACGGGGTCCGGTCGGTGATGGCCTGCAGGCTGTCACTGTAAATATGAGCCTACCAGCTTAGCCTGGGGGTAATATCAATCGGCAGGGGATCGGGCGGTGGTGGAACTCCCTTGCTCAGATCTTTCCGTATGGTTGAGGGCGGACGCTTAAAGCTCTGGCTGAAACAGCGCGAAAAATAGAGGGGGTCCTCAAATCCGCAACGCATTGCCACCTCTTTGATACTTAGGTTGGTTCGTGCCAGCAGCGCCAGGGAGAGCTGTAACCTCAGTAGCTTGCCGACCTTAACAGGGGTGTGGCCGATGGATTGTCTGAATATCCGACACAGGTGTTTGTCGGTGCATCCTGCAGCAGCAGCAATCTCTTCAAGCGAGAATTGCCTTGCCGGATCATCATCAATCTGCTGCCGCATCCACTTCAGTGCCCTGCGTACCGGTTCGGGCCTCTCAGTCTCAAAGGCCTTCTCCTCTTCGGTATGAGTTTCAAGAAATGTGTCGATAAGGGTTTCCAGGAGCAGGCAGTCGCGGTTGGCGGGAGCAATGGCTGGCCAGTCCGAGTGTTCGTAGATATGCAGCATAACATGACGAAACAGAGTTGCCGTGATCACGGCAGGCTTGGCTCGAATCCGGGGCCACTCATCCGGTTCAGGCCAGTCGGACGGCAGTGTGTTGATTGAAAAGTGGAAATAGGCATGACGGGTGGTTTGCGTGGTATCCCAGCGGTACGCTTCCATGGTGCCGGAGCGGCCGAGAATCATACCTCCGGGCGGAACAGAGAATGTTTCATCATTGGCTGTATAGGAGACACTCCCCTTGATGATATAGACCAGCTCATAGTCCGTTAACAGCCGTGGCTTAAGAACCTCTCCGGCCTGACAAAGAATTTCGCCTCCGTATAGGTAATCCAGCATTAATCGATCACTCGTGCAAATATTCATATGCGAATATCGTACATAAATACGCGCCTAAATACAAAGAAAAATCTGATATGGTCGTTAAGATGCGAATTTAGTACATGTGTATGAGAAGCGGAGGTATTTAATAGTTTGCATTTTTTGTATATAATATTGGCAAACTGCGTAAGCTATATAACTGGAGAATAATTATGAATAGAGTGCGATATGCAACCAATGCAGTATTAATTTTGTTGATTTTGGTTGGTACGCTGCAGGCGGCTGATTATCATGTTTCGAAATCAGGGGATAATGGAAACATAGGATCTCAAACAGAGCCCTTTAAAACCATTTTCAAGGCAGCGGAATCCGCCCAGCCAGGTGATACTATCACCGTTCATGAGGGAGTCTACCGTGAGCGAGTCAATCCACCACGTGGTGGCAGCTCAGATAAAAAGCGGATCGTCTATCAGGCGGCTCCCGGCGAGAAGGTGGTCATCAAGGGCTCGGAGCAGATTGCCGACTGGAAGAAGGTAGAGGAAGATGTTTGGAAAGTGGTACTGCCAAATTCGTTTTTCGGCGACTTCAATCCATACGGCGATCTCATCCATGGGGATTGGTATCAGGCCAGACAGCCTTATCATACCGGAGCCGTCTATGTGAACGGCCACTGGCTCAAAGAGGCGCCCCGTAAGTCGGTTTTGACAGGGGCGAATGGCGGGGATGAATCAGATTTTGAACTGATGAATGTCGAATCCCTTCGAATACCGGGCGGAGCGAACATTCATGCGGCGGATGCCTCATCGAAAAGCGAGGGTGTTGCGGTGCAGGATCTTGCGAATGACAAGAGCTGTGTCGGCCCATTGAAGCATGGGGATTGGCTGGCGTTTTCGGGCGTGGATTTTGGTCAGAAAGGTTCGAAATCCATAGCGCTCAGTACGGGATCTCCGGTAGGCGGTGGTCTGGTGGAAATTCATCTGGATTCGCCTGAAGGAGAGCTGCTTGGGCGACTGGACGCCGGGCTTACTGCCGAATGGACGCATTTTCAGAGCTTCAGCTCAACATTCAACCGGAAGCTTTCCGGCAAGCAGACGATTATTCTGGTGTTCAAGGCGCGCCCGGTCACTCCGGTTGCCGGAAAAGATGCCGGCTACTGGTTTGCAGAGGTAGACGAAAAAGAAACCACCATCTGGGCCCAATTTAAAGGAGTCGATCCGAACAAGGAGCTGGTGGAAATCAATGTCCGCAAGACCGTGTTTTATTCAAAAGAGCCAGGCCGGAACTACATCACGGTACGGGGCTTTACGCTGGAACAGGCCGCCACGCCGTGGTCGCCTCCCACTGCCGAACAGGTCGGGCTCATAGGAACGCATTGGTCCAAGGGTTGGATTATTGAGGAAAATACGATCCAGTATTCGGCCTGCTCCGGGGTGACGCTCGGCAAGCACGGTGACGAGTTTGATAACACCTATAACTATTTCCGTACCATCGAAAAAGGGTTGGAGTGTGGCTGGAGTCGCAAAAACATTGGAAGCCATCTGGTACGAAACAACCACATTCTACACTGCGGACAGGGTGGAATCATTGGAAGTCTTGGATGCGCCTTCTCGACCATTACCGGCAATGAGATCCATGAAATCAGGCAGCACCACGATTACGGTGGCTGTGAAACGGCCGGGATCAAACTGCACGGTGCTGTTGATGCCATCATCAGCAACAACCATATCTACCGATGCGCACACTGGGGCGGCATCTGGTTAGACTGGATGGGGCAGGGGGCGCGCATCACCGGGAATCTGCTGCATGACAACAGCAATGATATGATGTTTGAGATGAACCATGGACCGATGTTGATTGATAATAATATCCTGCTCTCCGGTAACAGTGTGCTGGATGCGAGTGGCGGCGGGGCTTATGTACATAACCTGATTCGTGGAAGCCAGAATATCTGGGCGGAACTGAGTCACCGGAAAACGCCGGCTTTCAAACCGCATAGTACCGATGTGATCGATGATCCTCACCCTGCTAACGAATTTGGTGCTCTGGACGGCCGGATTGCCCGGTTTGCAGATCCGGTTGAGAATACGGAGCAGGATGCTGTTTATCAGACGGTTCGCTACGGTGCCGCTGGCTATCGATTGGATGTGCCGAATGGAACCTATCGTGTGACACTTAAGTTCAATGAGCCGTTTTATGACGCGCCTGGTCAGCGTCGTTTCGGGGCGACTGTTCAAGGTGAATCTGTGGTGGAGCAGCTGGATCTTGAGGCAAAAGCCGGAAAAAACCAGGCTGTGGATGTGGTCGCTGAGCATGTCCAGGTCAAAGACGGCGTGCTGAATATCGGGTTCGTCCGCGATCGGGGGCTTCCATGTATTGCGGGGATCGAGGTTGTTGGAACCCGGAGCTCGGATGAGCCATATGCGCTTCGGATTAATTGCGGCGGCCCTGCGAGGGAAGGCTTTCTTGAAGATTCTGTGGTTGTGACGGACAAGACCGTTAAAGAGTTGTTTGGCTTCACGGTGGATCAGAACGATGACCGCTTTTTTAACAACCTGTATCTCACCAAAAAGGCGCTGTCGACATATGACGAACATCACTTTAGAATCACGGCGGATGGGAATGTTTTCCTTGCCGGGGCGCAACCATCGAAACGGGAAAAGAATGCGTTTGTGGCGGAGGATTTTGATCTGGGAATTAAGCTTGTTGAGAGCGCTGACGGCTGGTGGCTTGAGATGAATATTGATTCTGCATGGCAGGCAAAGCGGAAGCGTCCGCTTGTAACCAGCAAATTGCTGGGTCGGGTAACGGTACCGGATGCGCCTTTTGGGAATCGGGATGGAACTCCGTATCGGATAGATGCCGACTATTTCGGCGAGAAACGGGATGAAAATAATCCTGCACCCGGAGCTCTCCGCGCCGCGTTGTCCGGCAAGGTGTCCGTCAAAGTCTGGCCCCGAAAATAATGGGTGCGTATTATACAAAAAGGAGAAAACATATGAAAATACATAGCGCAATTTTAGTCTCACTCTTCCTGACCTGCACGGTGCAGGCGGCGGAAGTTCATGTATCGAAATCCGGCGATAATGAAAACAAGGGATCTAAAGCAGAGCCCTTTAAAACCATTTCCACTGCAGCGGAATCTGCCCAGCCAGGGGATACAATCACCGTTCATGAGGGAGTCTACCGTGAGCGCATTAATCCGCCGCGCGGGGGCAGCTCGGACGATCAGCGTATTGTCTATCAGGCCGCGCCGGGTGAGCGGGTTGAAATCAAGGGATCTGAGGTTGTCACCGGCTGGGAAAAGGTTCAGGATGATATCTGGAAGGTGGTGCTTCCGAATTCGTTTTTCGGTGGATTCAATCCCTACAGCGATCTTATCCATGGCGATTGGTTTCGTGATAAAGGCCGCGCACACCACACCGGTGCTGTTTACCTCAATGGTGAATGGCTTATTGAGGCGGCGAAACTGGAGGAGCTGCTCCAGCAGGTTAAGCAGGAAAGCGACCCGCTCTGGTTTGCCAAAGTAGGTAAGAAAAATACATCTATCTGGGCGCAGTTTAAGGGGGTTGATCCGAATAGCGAGCTGGTTGAGGTTAATGCCCGGCAATCAGTCTTCTATCCGGACAAGCCGGGCCGGAATTTCATTACCGTGCGCGGATTCACCCTCGCCCAGGCCGCGACACCCTGGGCACCGCCGACGGCGGAGCAGATCGGTTTGATCGGCACCCACTGGAGCAAGGGCTGGATTATCGAGGACAACGAGATTAACCATTCGGTCTGTGTCGGCATCGCGCTAGGCAAACATGGTGATGAGTTCGACAACACCTCCGCCAATTCCGCCGAAGGCTATGTGAAAACCATTGAGCGTGCCCATGCCTATAAGATCCCTTGGACAAAGGAAAACATAGGCCATCATATCGTGCGCAACAACCACATCTCCCATTGTGAACAGGCCGGTATCGTCGGCAGCCTTGGCTGTTCGTTCAGCACCATTACCGATAACACCATTCATGACATCCATGTCCGGCAGTTGTTTACCGGAGCTGAGATGGCGGGCATCAAGTTCCATGGTGCGATTGATACCGAGATCAGCCGCAACCATATCTATCGGACCTGCCGCGGACTTTGGCTGGACTGGATGTCGCAGGACACGCGCGTCTCGCAAAACCTGTTCCACGATAACGCAGAGGACCTGTTCATCGAGGTGAACCATGGGCCTTATGTGGTGGACAACAATATCTTTCTCTCCCCGAAGTCGGTCAGGGATAATTCACAGGGATGCGCTTTTCTGCACAACTTGTTCGGTGGTTCCTTTAGCTGCACGCCACAAGGCCGGATCACACCTTATCACAAGGCGCATTCGACGGAAATTGCGGGAATGGAAAAAACCCGCTGTGGAGACAACCGGTTCTTCAATAATATTTTCAAGCAGGATGTTCTGGGCATTTACAAAGATAAACTTCCTATCCTGCAATCCGGAAATGTCTACGTGGGGAAAGGAATTTCCTTCGATGCAAAGAGCGGGGTCATCAGCCTCTCGCGTGAAGTATCGAAGATCCTTGCAGGCCAGGATTGCAAAATCGTCACCAGCGAAATGCTGGGTAAAGCTGAAATCCCGGATCTGCCGTATGAAGATGTGGACGGCAAGCCGCTTCGCATCGATACCGACTATTTCGGGAAATCTCGCAATGAGGATAACCCGATGCCCGGGCCGTTCGAACTGCCAGCCGGCCAACGGCAGCTCAAGGTTTGGCCCATCAAAGGAAAACAGAAATGACATCACGCGAAAAAGTACTCAAATCCCTGAACCATGAATCCGGCCCGGTGCCGATGGATTTCGGTTCCACCGCTGTGACCGGAATGCACTGTTCCTGCGTCGCCGCGCTGCGCGACCATTATGGCCTCGAAAAGCGCCCGGTGAAAATCCACGAGCCGTATCAGATGCTCGGGCAGATAGAAGATGACCTGCTTGATGCCATCGGCATCGATACTGTTGGTACAGATGCCATCTCGACCTTCTTCGGATTCCCTCCGGAGGAGTGGAAACCATGGACCACGCCGTGGGGGCAGGATGTGCTGGTTCCCGGCAAGTTCAACGTTACCCGGAATGAAAAGGGCATCTACATCTATCCAGAGGGTGACACCTCGATCGATCCATCCGCCCACATGCCGACAGCCAGCTTTTTCTTCGATACCATCATTCGCCAGCCGGAGATCGATGACGACAACCTGAACCCGGAGGACAACCTTGAAGAGTTCAAGCCGTTAACAGATGGCCAGCTAACCAAGATTAAGACGGCGGCGGAACGTGCTGCTGCGACCGGCCTCGCCGTGGTGACCGGTGGGGTCGGAACCGCGCTGGGCGACATCGCGCTCGTACCCGCCCCGTTTCTTCGAGCCCCCAAGGGAATCCGCGACATAACAGAGTGGTATATTTCCACGGCCATACGTCAGGATTACATTCACGAGGTGTTTGCCCGTCAGACCGAGATTGCGATTGCGAATATGGAAAAGATATCTGAGGCAACCGGCGACCTGCTGGATGTGGTGTTCCTGTGCGGCACTGACTTCGGTACCCAGACCAGCACCTTCTGTGCACCGGAAACCTATGATGAGCTGTGGCATCCCTATTATAAAAAAATCAACGACTGGATTCATGTGAATACGTCATGGAAAGCATTCAAGCATTGCTGTGGCGCGGTTGAGAACTTTATGAGTCATTTTATTGCATCCGGTTTTGATGTCATCAACCCCGTTCAGTGCTCCGCCACCGGCATGGATCCGCAGACTCTCAAGGATCGCTACGGTGATCGGCTTGTGTTCTGGGGTGGGGGTGTAGATACCCAGCACGTGCTTCCGTTCGGCACGCCTGACGAGGTGCGTGCTCAGGTCATCGAGCGCTGCAAAATATTCTCTGAAAACGGCGGCTTCGTATTTGATGCCATTCACAATGTTCAGGCCAATACCCCGGTTGACAACATGGTGGCAATGATTGATGCGGTTAAAGAGTTCAACGGCTAAAGCTGCTTTCAGCCGCAACCAAATTAAGCTTTTGTGATGTGTAAACTATTTTCTATAAATGTCCCATTGTATGTTAAACGCCGCAGCTTTAGTAAAAAACGCTGCGCGTTTAAAGAGTGGTTTATTGAAGTGGAATCTTTTTACAACTTACAATTTACAATTTACCGCCGCAACTTCTTGTTATTTGTGACAGGAATGGAGATTAAAGCTACTAAATGGAGCGAATTTTATGAGTGACTCAAAAAACAGAACCGCATTTGTCATCCTGATTACTCTGGTTGCCACGATTGGTGGTTTTCTGTTTGGGTTTGACTCGGGCGTAATCAACGGGACGGTGGCAGGACTGAAAACTGCTTTCGATTCGGACAGCGTGGTAACCGGTTTTAATGTGGCATCAATGTTGTTGGGTTGTGCGATAGGTGCTTTGGCTGCCGGCCGTCTGGCGGACCGCTTCGGGAGGCGTACCATTCTTATAGTGGCATCTGTTTGTTTCGCCATCAGTGCCTGGGGGTCAGGTATTTCACAAGGGTCGGCTGAGTTTATCATCTACCGCGTGCTGGGCGGATTGGGCGTCGGGGCGGCATCAGTTCTGGCACCGGCCTACATTAGCGAGATCGCGCCTGCTAAAGTCAGAGGGATGCTCTCATCCGTGCAGCAGGTTGCAATTATCAGCGGGCTTTTCTGTGCCTTCCTGAGTAATTATTTCATCGTCGGAGAAGCGGGAAGTTCGCTGGCTGAGTTTGCCTGGGGCTATGAGGCTTGGCGCTGGATGTTCTGGGTGGAACTTATCCCGGCCGTGATCTTCTTTTTTGCCTTGCTTATCATCCCTGAAAGTCCGAGGTTCCTGGTGGCCGCCGGCAGGACGGAGCAGGCGGTTGCTGTTCTTAAGAAGCTTATGAGCGAGGGGTACAAGGAAAAGGCTGCGGAGATAAAGCTCTCGCTGAAAGAGGGCCATCGCCCCCGTTTTCGTGATCTGATTGACGCTAAACGCGGACTGCGTCCGATTGTATGGATTGGGATCGGGCTTGCAATGTTGCAGCAGATCACAGGCATTAATGTAATTTTCTATTATGGGGCGGTTCTCTGGCAGGCGGCCGGATTTGCTGAGAGCCATGCATTGTTTATTAATGTGATCAGCGGGGCGATCAGCATCACGGCATGTATCCTTTCAATTCTGACAATTGATCGGGTGGGACGCAAACCGCTCCTGCTGATAGGATCGGTTGGCATGGCGCTCTCTCTCGGGTTTATGGCTTTTGTTTTTTCGCAGGCGGAAACCGGGGAGAATGGACAGCTGCTGCTGCCGGGGCTCAGAGGAATCTCGGCGCTGGTTGCAGCCAATCTCTTTGTGTTTGTGTTCAACTTCTCGTGGGGCCCGGCAATGTGGGTGCTGCTGGGTGAGATGTTTCCCAATCAGATTCGTGGCAGTGCGATGGGAGTCAGTGGATTTATGCTGTGGGTGACAAACTTTGGAATCACAATGACATTTCCGCTGATGCTGGTGCGAATCGGACTGGGTGGAGCCTATTCGATTTACGCGTTTTTTGCTGTGATTTCATTCTTCTTTGTCTGGGCCTTTACGAAAGAAACGAAGGGTAAGGAGCTGGAAGCGATGGAAGGTTAGGAGTAAGAAGTTCTAAAGTGCGAGAATTCTAAAGTTCTAAAGTGAAGTGGTAGCGCCGTTGGCGCGAAAAACTGTAGTAACCGCTCTATGAGCGGTATATGCCCGCGAGTCGTCACATGGACAATCCCGCTGAGCGGGAGAGGGAACAATAAATGGTTTTGCCCAATAAACAGGGCTTAAAATAGGAGAAAACGGATGAAAATGAAGTATGTGAATATGAACGTTATGATGGTGGTATTGGCGCTGGCAGTTGCTCCGGCAGCTTTGGCGGTAAATTATACGTGGGATGCCAGTGGCAGTGCGCCTCTGGATGATGGTGGCGGGACATGGACCGCCTCTGGTGGCAGTAATTGGTATGACGGTTCCGCGTATGGCGCCTGGGGTAATACAACCGGTGATGCTGCGATTATCGGCAGTGGCAGCGGTGCTGCGGGCACGATCGGTGTCATCGGTACGATCACTCTGAACACCTTGACCTTGAATGCCTCCGGGGCCGGTAACTATATTATCAGCGGCGGCATCTTATCGTTTGGTGGCGCAGCTCCGGCTATCAATGTTAATCAATCAGCCACTATCGAAAATGGCACTACGAACTACGTTACTGTCGCTGCCGGGGTTGATCTGGCAATCAATGGCACAGCTGGTCAGGTGCTGACCATGCGCAAGTTGACGGTTGCCGACCAGAACTCAAGCGTTATTGTCAACGGCGGAACGCTGGCGTTGAAATTTGAAAGGTGGAATCCATTTTTGGCCAACGTCAACGGCTCGGGTTCATCAACGCTTTACATCACCAATAACGGAACCGTGAAGCTGGTTGAGAATTACCACACGATCAGTGATAATGCCAGAGTGGATATCGCTGCGGGAAGCACCTTTGATATAAACACCAAGGTGGAGGGAATAGGGTACCTCAGCGGGGCTGGCAATGTCATTAATATGGGAGGTTATGGGGGCTACAATCAGGGGCTGGCTCTGGATACACCCTCGTTCTACAATGGCGCCGATTTCAGCGGTACGATCAGTGGTTCCGGCGGAATTACCCTGCGAGGAAATAGTGCCGGCAGTGCGCAGAAAATACAGATCCTGAGCGGTGCCAACACGTATGCAGGTGCCACATACATCGACAACAAGGGAGGCAATTACTCGGCCGGTCTTCAACTGCAGCTGGCCAACCCCTCAGGCGCAGCCCTGCAGGGCAATGTTATCATCGGTGGAAATGCAAACGGCACCCAGGGCGCGGTGCTATCCACCATGCAGCCAAACCAGTTCGGTCCGAATTCGGTTGTTACGATGAATAACGCGACTGCAGGTGTTGGCTATTTTCTGCTCAACGGCAATGATCAGACAATCGCGGGACTCTCTTCGCTGGGAACCAACGCCAATATGGTTGTCCAGAATTCAGAGGCGGCTGCGGCAGGAGCTGCGACCCTGACGATCAGCAATAACACCAGTCATATATTCTGCGGTCAGATCCGTCGCACGCAAGTTGGAGGTGCGAATGTGGGTCATCTGAACATTGTTAAAACGGGCACCGGCAGGCAGACTTTCGTTGGTAATCAGATCCTGAAAAATGGCGCTGACACAACCGCCAATGCCTATAGCGGAAACGTAAGTGTGGTTCAAGGCACACTGAAACTTCAGGATACCGCATCTTCCTACGACGCCCGGATTACGACGGTCGCCAGTGGTGCGACCCTTGAATTCAATGCCGCCGCTGCCAGAACTCATCTTGACAATGTGCAAACGCTGACCGGTGCCGGAAGGATTGTGAAATCCGGGGCTTCTGAAATGTGGCTTGGTACGAGGTATGGGGGGGCTAATATCGTCTATATCAGCCAGAGTGCCGGCGGTTTGATTGATGTGCAGGAGGGCACCCTCCAGAACTACTGGAGTGCTGGAAACTGGAGTGTCAATCAGGGCTCCCTGAACGTTGCCAACAGCGCGTGTTTTAACCTATGGGATGCCAACGCGACTGTCGATGCTCTGACTGGCTCAGGCACGGTTGACATTGGGGCGGGGGCGTATGCCAATCAAACTTTGATCATCGGGGCAGGCAACCACACATCGAGCACAGACAATCCTTACTTCAGTGGTAATACAGCAACGTTCAGCGGCATTATCTCCAATACATTAGGGGTGATCAACCTCACAAAAACCGGCACCGGAACGCAGATCTTCGCCGGGAATAACACCTTTACCGGCAATGTCAGGGTTGAGGACGGTACGATGAAGCTAGGCGTCGATAACACCTTCTCCGACAGCTCTGTGCTGGTGATGGCAGGCGGAACGCTGGATGCGGGTACATTCACGGACACGATGGCGTCGTTGAATCTTGTGTCGGATAGTACGCTGGAACTGGGGACAGGACACTTGACCTTTGGCAACAGCACCGGGTATACTTGGAGCGGTACTCTGGAACTCACGGGCACGCTTGGTGATACAACCCTGCGCTTTGTCCCGAATCTCACCAGTGATCAGCTGGCGCGTATCTCTTATTATGGAAACTCTGTCTCAAGTACGCCTGATGGATATATCATCTCGCGGCAGGGAACGATTATTCTTTTGCAGTAGCTGCTTGTCGCTCAGTTTTTGCAATATAAAACAAGAAGTTGAAGCAGCAACTTGAGCTAGTAGCTGGTAGTCTGTAGCTGGTAGCAAATACAGTCGAGTAAACTACAAGCTACTGGCTACAAGCTGGGTTGCGGGAAGAGTCCGCCTTAGTTGTTCTACAATTAATTGGATGTCTATTTTAACCCTTTTAACCTCTTTAACTCTTTTAACACCTTAAAACGCGCAGCGTTTTTATCTAAAGCTGCGACGTTTAACACACAACGGGCCATTTGGATAAAATGGCTTTGTATATCACAATAGTTAAATTTGGTTGTGGCAGAAAGCAACTTTAGTATTATGAGAAACATTAACAGAAGAAATTTTATAAAAGGAATAGGGGTTTCCGCTGGAACCGCTATGGCGTTTCCCTCAATCATACCCTCTAGCGTTCTCGGTCAGAATGCGCCGTCAAAACGCATTACGCTGGGGTGTATTGGAATGGGCTCTCAGGGGGTGTATGCAAATCTCAACTCATTTCTGAATAATGTGGATGCGCAGGTGGTTTCCGTCTGCGATGCCTATAGGAGCAGGGCTGTTGCCGCCAGGGAGATGGTTGATAAGCGCTATGGCACAAAGGGCTGTCGTGCCTTTCAGGATTTCAGAGAGATCATAGAAAATCCTGCAATTGATGCTGTTGTGATCTCAACCCCGGATCACTGGCATGTTCCAATGTCCATCATGGCCATTGAGGCAGGTAAGGATGTATTTTCAGAGAAGCCGACTCTCTCCATTGACGAAGGTCGTCAACTTGCTGATTTGGTTAAGAAGCATGCAACCGTGTTTCAAGCGGGGATTGAAGATCGCTCAATGATCCATTTTCATAAGATGGTTGAGTGGGTTAAGAGTGGTGCTATAGGTAAACTCAGGCGTGTGGAGGTACATTTGCCTAAGGGATGCAGCTTTCCTGTTGAAAAGCCTGTCGTCCCGCCTGAAGATCTGGACTGGAACCTCTGGCAGGGACCTGCTGAATTTCATGAGTACACTCCCAACCGGACTGACTGCTGGCACTGGCGCAATATCAGCCATTATTCCAACGGGGCTATTCTCGACATGGGAACACATCTTTTTGATACGGCGCAGCAGGGGGTGAACGCAACCGAAATCTGCCCTGTTGAGGTGGATGGTGACGGTGAGATTCCGCAAGGGATGGAGAGTGATGTGCCTATCACCTTTGATCTCAATTATCGTTATTCCAATGGTGTTGAGGTGAACCTGAAGAATGGACCGCAAGGTTACTGGGCTCCCGATAGCTGCTATCTGAATTTTGAAGGTGAAAAAGGTTGGATCAGGCGAAAAACATGGAGTGCCGGACTGGAGGCCAGCGACCCGCAGATACTGCGAATCAAATATACGCCCGAAACAACAAAGCACTGGCCATTGCCTCCCAATGAGCAGCGAAACTTCCTTGATTGTGTTAAATCACGTAAGCCTACAACGTATACGGCACAGACTCTGCATCTGCTTTCCACCTCCCTGCATATGGGCGTTATTGCGATAAGACTCGGGCGTAAGTTGCAATGGGATATGGACAAAGGGGAATTTGTGAACGATATTGAAGCCAATAAGATGCGCCTGCTGCCGCAGGCGCGTAAATGGGAGAATTGAAGATGAGATTATTTATTTTTACGCTGGTAACGTTGCTGGGCTACATGAGTGCGCATGCCGAGGAGAAGGGGTTTCATCAATATGAGCTTACCGGATTTACCAACACGCCATTCCTGCCGGGGGCCCGGTCAGTGGCAGAGCTATGATGTTATCTTTACGGCACCCGTATTTAAAGAGGGAAAACTTCTTGAAGCTGCCAGAATCACTGTGCTGCACAACGGTGTGCTGGTGCAGAATAACACAAAAATTCTGGGGCCCATGGCATACAAAGCTACTTACCCCTACAAGCCGCACGCCGCCGAGCTGCCACTCATGATCCAGGGGCACAACAGTCCGGTCGAGTTCCGGAACATCTGGATACGCGAACTGGATAGATGAAAAATGAGTTTTTAAAGCGTTTAGCTCTTTTTTTGAACAAACAGTCATCTTTCATACGGCCTCTTATTCCGCGTAGCGGAATTACATATTTTGACGGAGTCAAAATATTTTGCACGATTTGACCGCTTTTTGCACAGATTGTCTGTTTTTTTAAGTGGACCGGGGGTGTACAATAGAAGTGAGATCAGAATGTATACACAACGAAAGGGGAGAAGCATGAACATCATGAACATCAAATCAAATCACATCTTATCGTAGCCATCCTCGGCACGGCTATGGCAGCTCAAGCTGCGAATCTGATCCAGAACGGCAGCTTTGAGACCAACTCAGTTAGTGGCACCTACGATGGAGCCGGTAATGAGTTGGGTGACAATCCAATCGAGGCATCATCGGGTTCTTCGGTGGACCATTGGTTGTGGACGTCCCGCGCATGGATCTTTTTTGATGGTACGGGTGGTGCTAACTTCCCCGATGGCTCTTGTGCGTTCGGGCTCGATGCGTCCCCCAGTCACAATGGTATTGATGTCATTGCCCAAACCGGTTTGCCCCTGGTGGCGGGAACGACCTATAAACTGACGTTTGATTTGTTTGGACGAGGTGGTAGCGGGCTGACCGAACCCTTGGACGTTCGCTTCACCCACACGTGGACCGATGCCCTCGTCTACACCAATGGGACCGGCACGACGGTGCTGGATGAGAAGACGACAGTTGGAAATGATGGCGTTGCCGAAAGCGTCACGGTGCAATTCACGCCAACCGTGAGTGCGCTCTACGCGCTGCAGTTTTTTGCTGATGATAGTGGTGCTTGTAATGCCCATATCTGGATTGACAATGTTAAACTGGTTCAACGGGAACTCGTGTCCGGTACAGTAATCATGGTTCAGTGAAGGGTCGAAAGTATGGAAGATTCTCTCGGAGGCCCATAAAGCAGAGTATGGTGATTGGGACACTATGTTCATGCATGTCAGGTTGATGGATCTCTGGCGTACGCGTTTGTTGCTGAAACAAACGATAGCGAAGATTGAAAAGAAACCCTATACACGATGGTTATCGTGGATACATGCGTGGTTCATTCTGGGGTTCAGCCCAGGAGTACATGGAGCATGGCAATGGAGTGTATCCATATTTCTGCCGACACTCCGGGCGTGGGCTGGAGGTGCTGGAGAAGGGCCGATATAAACTAGAACGTCCAATCCCTCCTTCGCCAAGGCTATGGCGCAGCGCTTCGCGCGGTACGTTAAATCAAAAGGATTAATTATCATATGAAAACGACGAATTTTATTTTTATGTTGGGAGTGGCACTGACGGCTGCTCTGTTTGCAGGAGCAGAAGCTCCTAATTTTCTCATTCTTGTAGGGGATGATATCAGTTCATCCAGTTTGGGTTGCTATGGCTCTCCCAACCCTAACACATCGCCGAATATCGATAAGCTGGCTAGGGAGGGAATTCGTTTTACCAATATGTTCGTCTCTGAAGCTATTTGTGCACCGACGCGTGCGGAGCTTTACACCGGGCTGCAGCCGCATAGAAACGGATGCATGAAGAACCATGCGGCGACAAAAGCTGGCACCCTGAGTGTGGTACACTATCTGAGAAAGCTGGGCTACCGGGTCGGGTTGACCGGCAAACGGCATATTAGACCGAATTCGGTTTATCCCTTCGAGAATGTGAAGGGATTTACCCCCAACTGCAATGCGCGGAAGAAAACCGATGAGAGCTGGGAGGGGGTCGAGGAGTTTATCACGCGTGATCCGGATCAGCCCTTCTGCCTTTTTATCTGTTCGATTCATGCACATGCCCCATGGGACTCGGGTGATTCTTCGTTGTGGATGTTGGATGAACTGAAGTTGCCGCCGTCTCTGGTTGATACCAAAGAAACCCGGCATTATTATCGCGAGCACCTTGCTGAGGTCCGGTTGTTCGATGAGCAGGTCGGTAAGGCGCAAGCATTGCTTCAAAAGACGAAGCTGGATGGAACTACTGCCTTGATCGTGCTGGACGAAAACGGAGCGGGCATGCCGGGTGGTAAATGGACCACTTATGACTGGGGGGTGCGGTCAGCCTGTTTGATCAAATGGCCGGGTTTGACTGATGGTATATTTGAAACCGATGCGCTGGCTCAGTATTGCGATATTCTGCCGACATTAATAGATGCGGGCGGCGGAGCCGTACCATCCGATCTGGATGGAAAAAGTTTACTTCCTCTTATCAGACAGGAGACGAAAAACCATCGTGAAAAGTCGTTCTTTACTTATAATAGCGGGCCTGAAGGTCCTCCTTTTTCATCGCGTGCCGTAACCGACGGTCGGTTTAAGCTGATGTGGAACCTGACACCCGACAACCTTTTCGCCGTACGCGTCATCAACGGCTTTGATTACGGCTATGAAGATAAAAAGGATCCGAATCGTCATGTTCGTATGATGTACCTCTCCTGGCTGAAGAAGGCAAAAAACGGCGATGCCGCTGCGGCGGAGGCGGTGCAGCGGTTTCGAAAGCATCCGGAGTTTCAACTCTTTGATCTGTCCAAGGATATATGGGAAAGAAATAATTTAGCGGACAACCCTGAATATGCATCGAAGCTAGAGGAGTTAAAGGCATCGATTACGGAGTGGATGAAACATCAGGGTGATAAAGGGGCCGCTCAGCACTAGTGCGTATACTGCTTGCAGAGTGGGTATTACAGCAGACTCGCTAACGGCGCTACCGCTTCATTTGATAAAATCAGTCGGTTTCGGGAAAGTTGAGTCTTCTTGAGTTGTTGCTCTATTGGCGGCGAAAACACCTCCTTTCAGGAGCCAAGCCCGACAATGATTTGTGACATGTTATCGGTATGTTTATGCTCAAACACGTTAAGAAGAAAACTAAACAAAAAGAGAGAATCTAGATGATGATACTGACACCACGCATTCTGAAGACACTTGCCGGCACAGTGTTGCTTTGTGCCAGCCTTAGCCTTCCGGCTTTCGCTCAGGCCACTGCCGCCGCGAAAAATATCCTGGATCCGAATGACCTTGTGACCGCCATCAAAAACACGGTCAAAAGCGGTCCCAATGTGCTGATTGCTGAAGCCGACAACAGCAACAATGAACGGATCAACAAAATTCTCGACGGGGATACCGGTTCAAAGCACTTCAACAAAGGGGCGGCTTGCAAGGTTTCTCTGAAGAAGGGCATCACAAAACTTTCTCCGGTATTCATCTCACCGAGAAAAACCGCCAATAAAACGAAATAGGAAGCAAGATGAATACGATACAGAGAAGAATCCGGTATGCCGGCTGGCTTGCCGGGTTATATCGCCGAATGAACATTACGATTGTTGCAGTACTAATAGTATTCATCACGCATGGGGTGAGCGCAGAAGACACTGCTAAAATTAAGGTCGCCTGTGTGGGTGACAGCATCACAGCCGGCTCCGGTGTAGCGGACCGTGCCAACGACAGTTATCCTGCACAACTTGGTAAAATGCTTGGAGATGGCTGGGAGGTTAAAAACTTTGGCGTAAGCAGATGCACCCTGTTGAATCGTGGAGTTGCGCCTTATACTAAAACATCGCAATACAAGGCTGCTTTGGCCTTGAAGCCGGATGTGGTTGTAATCAAGCTGGGCACCAATGATTCCAATCCGGAGAACTGGAAGCATAAGAGGGGTTATATCGGTGACTATCTCAAACTGATCAACACCTTTGCGCATCTTGAAAGCAAACCTGTAGTCTGGATATGCAGGCCCGTCCCGGTGTTTCCCGAACGATGGGGGATCAACGACAGAGTTGTGCGCGATGAGATTATTCCACGTATCAACTATATCGGCCGTAAAGCCGGGGTTCCCGTGATCGATCTCTATACGCCGCTAAAAAGTCATCCTGAGTTCTTTCCTGATAAAGTCCACCCCAATGAAGCCGGTGCTGCTGTGATGGCAAAAATTGTTGCGGGATTGCTTTCTAAATACAAGGATGCCGCACCGCCTATTCCTGAACCTGTCGCCTATGCTTCGGCCGACGATCTCGTTATATGGGACGACTTCCCTGCCTATGATTTTGAAGCGGCATACCCTGTGGGGAATGGGCGTATGGGAGCCATGCCCTTTTCCTGGTTTCCGGGTGAACGCATTCTAATTAATGAAGAGACCATCTGGGAGAACCATGACCCCATGTTCATGGCTGAGAACAGCTTCGTGCATCTGGAAAAAGTGAGAGAACTGGAAGCGGCAGGAGATTTTCAGGCTGCGGATAAATATTTCGAGACCCATATCTGTGGCGGCGGCAGCAAGAAAAGATATCCGAACAGTTATCAGCTCGCAGGCTGGCTTAAGCTGGATTACCGGAACACGGCTGGCATCCAAAATACCATCCGTACTCTTGATCTCAAGACGGGAATAGCACGTACGATCTACACACTGGCAGACGGCTCAACCATCACGCAGGAAGTATTTGCAAGCACACCAGACGATGTCGTGGCTGTTTCGGTCAAAGCGCAAAAGCCCATAGACCTCCGCGTGAGCATGGACGGGGCCAAGGTCGAGGGAAGCGATCTGGTTAAAAACGCCTCAGCAGACGGCAACGCGGGAACCCGCTTCCTCAGTCGTGTGCGTGTTGCCAATACCACTGCAGTATCCGCACAGGGCGATGCTCTGGAAGTCAAGCAGGCCACTGACGTTACGCTTTACTTGTCAGCGTCGACTGATTTTAATCGCCTTGAGCCTGCGAAGAAACTTCCTGACGGCTGGCAGAAGAAAGCCTCTGCTGATCTGGATGCGCTGAAGGGGAAAACTCCTGACCAGATCAGGCAGGCAGCTGTTTCAGACCACCAGAAATATTTCAATCGAGTGCAGTCGGATTTTGGCCGTACTGCGGACAGCATTCGCAGCAAACCGACGAGGCTGCGGCTGGAACGTCTTAAAGCTGGTGCTCATGATGATCCTGATTTGATGGAAAGCTATTTCCAGTTCGGGCGTTATCTGCTGATAGCTTCCTCAAGACCGGGCTGCCTGCCAGCCAACCTGCAAGGTCTGTGGAATCCTTATAAGCGTGCTCCGTGGGGTTCTGATTATCATCTCAATATCAATATTCAGATGAACTACTGGCCGGCGGAGACTACTAATCTCGGAGAGATGCACAATCCTTTCTTCAATCTGATCCGTTCTTACCAGTCCAGCGGGAAAGAGATGGCCAGGCGTCTTGGCATGAAAGGCTGGTGCATGGGGCATTGTTCTGATATGTGGGGCAATGCCCGGCTCATGAGCACGCGGGCATTCTATTCCGGTTCCTTTTTTGGCGGCCAGTGGATGACCTTTCATATCCTTGAACACTACCGCTTTAACAGGGACAAGAGTTTTCTTGAGAAGAACTGGGATATTCTTACTGCTTCTGCGGAGTTCGTGGATTCATGGTTGATTCCTGGGCCCGAGGGTACGCTTATGGCGCGTCCTGCCTGCTCCCCTGAAAATTCATTCGGCTATACCGATCAGAATGGAGAGGAACAGCGGGCCGCCCTGAGTGCTGGCAACAGTTTCGACCAGTTCATGATCCTTCAGGTTTTAAGCGACTATGTCGAAGCGGCTGAAGCGATAGGGAAACAAGAGGACGCATTTGTGAAGAAGGTCCGGGCAACCATTCCTAAGGTATATCGTCCGCGGGTAGGTGATGACGGACGTCTGATGGAATGGAGATTGCCATTTAAAGAGGTTTCACCCGGTCACCGCCATATGTCACACATTATTGGTGCCTATCCAGGAAACCAGATCAATCTGGACGAAGACCCGAAGATGCGCGATGCCGTAACAAAGGCGATTGACGGGCGACTTGCCAGGGGAGGGGCCGGCACCGGTTGGAGCCGCGCCTGGACAATCGGCATGTATGCGCGCCTCTCTGACGGGGAACGCGCATACGAGAATCTGCACGCAATTCTCACGCGCTCCACGCTGGATAATCTCTGGGATAACCATCCGCCATTTCAAATTGATGGAAACTTCGGGGCAACAGCAGCGATTGCGGAAATGCTGCTCCACAGTCATAATGATGAAATCAAATTGCTGCCGGCACTTCCGGAACAATGGCCTACAGGCACGATTAAAGGTCTCCGTGCCAGGGGTGGTTATACCGTGGATATCAGCTGGAACGACGGCCAGTTAGATAAAGCCAGAATATCAGCTGGTAACAATAGTCCTCAGCAGGTGAAGGTAGTCTACAATGGTAAGTCAAAAATACTCACTCTAAAGAGCGGGCAGGAAATCTCTGTCATGCCAAAAAGTTTTTAACTTTGAGTAACCCAGTATTAAAATAATCGCAATTACGTTAGCGCTTGGAGCCAATCAAATCGTTTGAGGAAGAAAGACGAATGAAGGGTAGAAGTATTTTGAAATGGGGATTCGCGGGGTTGCTGGCAGTAGTCCTTACTCACGCTCGCGCGGCAGAAGTAGTCAAGCCGAACTTTATCGTTATCTTTTGCGATGGCACTGGGTAAATGGGATCTTGCGGGACACGCTCAATGGGGCTATTTGCCGAAACTGCTCCCGACCCGCCAGGGATTCGATACCTTTTTCGGAACGCCGACGAGTAATGATCACACTGTAAACCTGTTGCGCGTTGAAAAGATGATTGAGCAGAATGCGGATATGAGCCAGTTGACGCGTCGCTACACCGACGAGGCGATCAGCTTCATTAAGCAGAATAAAGAGAAACCCTTCTTCGTCTATCTGGCGCACACCATGCCGCATGTGAGGTTGGCTGTATCTGATAATTTTAAAGGCAAGTCGGCGGGCGGGCTCTACGGCGATGTTGTCGAAGAGATCGACTGGAATGTCGGACGGATCCTCGAAACGTTGAAAGCCGAAGGGCTCGACGATAACACCTACGTCATTTTTACGAGCGACAACGGCCCGTGGTATTTCGGGCGCAGCAATGGACATAAAAACCGCATGGGCGACGATTGTCCGAATCGTGGCGGCGTGGCGGATCCGCTTCGTGGCGCTAAACCCTTGCGGCGATAGTATTTTTCAACCACCCTAGGATGATTTAGTAATCGATTTCTTCATTGCAGGTCATAATTTTGGAGCTCGGGGCAGGGTATGATATGCCCTTGGAAAAGGGGTGGGTTTTTCGTATTTCCGCGGCTTCTTTTTTGATATAAGAAGCGAGGTTTAGAAAACCACCAGGGGCTTCCTTTGATATCCCTTCTTTTACTTTCCAAATATCTTCAAGTATTTCGTCTTTCATGGGATCAGCTCCTCTGGTGTGCAAATTTGTGGTAGGTCATATCCCGCTTCGCTTGTGATAATTCGCAACTTTTTTATCAATGAGGCGTTAACAATGTGTCTGAAGTTCCAAGAGAGAAGGTAGTCCATTTTATGATAACAGGCAATTGCTATATGAAATGCGTCATCTCTCGCTCTGTCAGGGATCTGTAGTTTTTAAACACTAATTCTGCCAGACTAATTACTTCTTCTGTGATTTCGAGAACAGGAATGTCGGATATTACTTTCAGCCGTTTTTTCGAAGCATCAAGATCACCACGTTTACATTCAACGATAACCACATCTGATGTGAATAATTGGTACAATAACCGGTATTCCATCCACCAGCATCTTGTCATGAACTGTCTGGCCGATGTAACGAGGTTGCTGGTTGGTTTTGCAGTTAAATATGATGGGATTGTGCTCTCTATGTAAACTTTTTCCATTTGGTTATAGATTAACACGCCTTTATTTTAAAAACAAGATAGCTTTTTTCCCATATTCCGCGTAGCGGAATCGGATATTTTGACGAAGTTAAAATATTTTGCACGATCTGTCCGACTTTTGCACAAATTGTCCGTTGTGTTGTCAGGTTTATTGCATTATAGTTTTTTTTATGTTTATGGATGTCTATATTTCATAGTTCAGTTTTAACAGTGGGTGCTGTCCCGCTGGAGAAAGAATATTCATAAGGAGATAGATTATGAGTAAGAAGATTGAATTTACTGGAGTAGTTATATGGGTAGTCATGCTATGCCTGGCGCCGTCCGTCGTGACAGCCGCGACGAGTATAATTCAGAACGGCAGCTTTGAGGAGGCCACGAATCACAGCCTTAACACCGGAGACTGGAAAAACCAGGGCTGCGAATTGGGCACGGGGACGGCAGCTGCGGCCGGCACAATCACTGCTTGCGGTGTTGCCAATTGGTCGGGGGGGGGCGCACGTGGTATACGGCAGCGACGAACACCACCGTGACGCCCATCGCCACTTTCCCCGACGGTGAGTGGTGTGCGCAGATTGACGCAAGAGAAGATATTGCTGGAGTTGATGTCCTGGCCCAGAGCGGTTTTGCCCTGGTCGCGGGGAACCTATACGAATTGACATTCGAGATGTGGGGAGCAAAGGCAGTGACGGCGGCTCTGGATGTCCGATTCACCTATGGGTATGACAACATTCTGGTCCATACGAACGGAACGGGTGTGACCGTGCTCGACGAGAAGACGACAGTTGGTAATGATGGCGTTGCCGAAAGCGTCACGGTGCAATTCACGCCAACCGTGAGTGCGCTTTACGCGCTGCAGTTTTTTGCTGATGATAGTGGTAATAGTGATGCCCATATCTGGATTGACAATATTAAACTGGTTCAACGAGAACTTGTGTCCGGTAATGAGTTGAACTATACCTTCCTGTATTTTGAAAATGGTTTACCGACGCCCTTCAGCCATCGCCGCCCCGGCAGTGAGGATAACTTTGCGGCGCGAGCCAACCCGGATCTGGTGCTGCAAACAGGCTATTACAGTCTCATGCTGGATTGCGATGACATGGATATCAAGGGCTACAACGCATTAAGCGGAGCCGGGTATCTTGCAGACCTGAATAAAGACGTGACGGCGTTTACGCCAGCCGATCTATCGCTCTCGGTGATCAAGGACGGAGTCGAGTATACCTGCACCGGAGCGGATGTGCAGACTTCCTCAGACCAATTAGTGCGGTTGATCCAGAGCAATCGTTACGTTCAACGTTATGATCATCTCGGTCTTATTTTTAAAGCGGCGGATGATACGGTGCTGAATCTGACCGGCCGTTTTGAGGTGACTGGCTGGGCTGATCATATTGTATTTAAACTGGATTTCTCCGATCCGGCAGACCCCTCTAATGCGGCTTATGCGGCCGGTGTGACTCAGACCAAAATCAGCCTGCTCTCACCGGCAAGTGTCCTGCACGAAACCGTTGCGTCGGATCATGTGGCTGTGTTGGCAGTGGCACCTCATCTGGATACTACCTTGCCTGTATTGAATGCCAGCTCCTATGTTACAGAGGCGTATAATCGGAACACCTCCGCTGTGTTGGCGGTTCGCTTTGACGAAGATGAACACGCCTTCCACATCGACGTGCCCGCTGCCGGCGTCAGCTATCCGGCCGCCATCGACCGGGTGGATGAGCATGTGATTGAAGTGACCAACCCGGGGGCTACCGCGGCGAATATTTCATTGGTCTTTGATCAGCCTCCACCGCGGGCGATTACAGGCACGATAATGCTGCTCTGTGAAGAGAGCGATGGCCGTCCCACTGGCATACCAGTGCAGATTTCCAAAAACTGGCACAGGGATACCGAAAACCCTACAATTCATCAAGGATCATGGCTGCGCGGATATACGATGCTCCACCTGGCTGGGGGAGAAACCAGGCGGTTTCGTTTACGGGTTGTCTTTGGGTACTGGGCCGGTGCGGGGGCTGTGTCGCACTCTCAGCTATGCTTGATTGGTTGGGGTAAGAACTGGAAGTGGGATGAAAGTGCGCTTGGTGCCTGGGGTGAAACGTGCACGTACGATCCCACCTTGCATGCCGGTGCTGCTTTCATGTGCGACGTGCGTCCGGCCTTTACCTTGGGTTATACATCGGGCACTGCCCACAGTTGGACCGAAAACTCCGGTGGTGGCGACAATCTGATTTATCGCGATGATAATGACACCTACCGACATGTGAAACGCGTGAAGACCGCTTATCGCTGGTCGGGGCCGAACATGACCGAGGTGCTTTACTCCGGGGTGACGGATGACGATAAAATCCGCTACACATATACGGCCCGTGCGGTGCGGACTATGGATTATCATCGACGTTTTCACGGTTACAAATATGAATTTCTACAGGATGTGGTTTCTCCTGAACGCCTCGTTTTTCATCAAATGGCCGCTGATTATTACACCGGTCCGGATTATACCGATTATCACGTTGGTGCTGGAAGCGGATTGATTTTCTCGGGTGTCGCCTCCCCGGGCGGGGATACCTACAAGGGTTCGCCGATCCCCTTTAACAATCGGTGGTTGGCTGTTGATGATGAACTCACCGGCACCTATGTCACGTCGGCGAGGCGCGGTATTATATCACTCTATTCAAAACTGAATGGCTTCAGGTTGCCGCTCTATCTACACCTGTATGGCAACGCTTACGGCACGGATCGAATGATGTTCGATCTAAGTTCTGATTCGGTCGGTAGATCCTACGCTGCCGGGGATGTTGTGGAAGGTGAAGTTGAATTCATCATGCCGCCGAAGGGCACCAATCTCTATTGGGGAGCCGACGCTGAGTTCATCAGCCGACTCGAAACATACGGTTCCAACGCATGGCAGGCGGTGCATGATGAGTGCAGATACAATGCAGAGTTGGAAGTCACAGCAAATGAAGGCAACTTGTTGCGCAATTATCCGGTGGAAATCCAGGCTTCAACTACAAGCGGGGAGGTTCTCGCTGACTTCACCGTAAATGGTGGTGGTATTGGCTATCTGCCTGTGCTGATCAAGGGTGTCGAGCCTGGTCTGGCATTGCAAGCGCAGCGTTGGGCAAACGGGATCTGGACGCCGGTTGAGACTGCGGATGTGAATGAAAATGACGATTATCAGGCGTATCAGAGTGTGAACGGCACAATGGATGCCGTGTTCAACATCACTCGCCCCTCCCTTGATCTTGAAGATAGTTGGCGGATACGGATTGTGTCGGTAGTAGCATCAGAGATCTACTACGGGATGATTGCACACTGGCCCCTTGATGACGGAAGCGGGGTGGTTGCCTCCGAAGTGACTGGACATACTTTTGACGGAACGGTTTCCAACGGCACCTGGGTGTCCGGCCTGGATGGCGGTGCGCTGGAGCTCAATGGAAGCACCTCCAGGGTTGCGCTGCAGTCGGAGACCTTCGACTCCATACTAAACGAAATTACGGTCTCTATGTGGGCGTATGGGGATACGACGCAGCCGAGGTCAGATACAATCTTCAGTGCTTTGGATGGTTCCGGCTTCAGAGTTCTTCATATCCATATTCCATGGGGCGATTCCAATGTCTATTGGGATGCAGGCAATAGCGGTGGATCCGCCTATGACCGTATAAGCAAGAGCGCCGGTGCTTCAGAGTTCAAGGGAGGGTGGAGCCACTGGACCTTCACCAAGAATTCCGTCTCCGGCGAGCAGAAGATTTATCTGGACGGTTTGCTGTGGCACAGCGGAGCAGGAAAAACCAGGACAATGGCGGGGATCACGGCTGCCACACTTGGCGACGATACGGACGGTGGTCGCTCATATGATGGGATTATCGATGATGTTCGGCTTTATAATATAGAGTTGAGTGCGGCAGAGATCATGAGTCTGTATGACAGCTATCCACCACCGCCGCCGCCGCTAGGGGCGACTGTTATTATGGTGAGGTAATGCAGTTTGGTAAGATCAAGCCGACCTTCGCGCTTGCGGGGACCTAGTACTCTTCTATATTCCGCGTAGCGGAATCGCATATTTTGACGAAGTCAAAATATTTTGCACGATCTGACCGCTTTTTGCACGATTTGTCCGTTGTGTTTATGGTATTCAGGGGTGTAATATAATACTAAAAGATATGGGTGTGACGATGGAGCTGTGCCCATGTTTCAGTGTGTGCCGGGTGGCGAGTGCTATTCAGGTATGTATCGCAAATCAAAAAAATTCCTTGTGTGGAAATTAAAGAGGTGTCCTATGAAAAAATGTATCAATAAACTATTGGGGCTTACAGCCCTCACCCTGCTCTTTGCAGGGCTCAACTCGCAGGCCGTAGTCCTCCTTGAGGATGACTTCAGTAGTGGCAGTATTACGCCGACTGCCCGTGCGTATGAGAGTCAGATTGACAGTGGATGGGTTAAGGCTCAGGGGTACAGTGATGTGGTTGCGTCAGCCTGGGCAATCGGGGATGGAGTGGTATCTAATGCAAGCACAGTAGCCGCAACCGGGTATAAACTCAGCACCGCTGCTGAATCACCCTTAACTCAAGTGTTTAGCAATACTGCTAACAGTGACAGTCATCTGCGTTTTAGCGTTGATTACTCGGTTGCATCCGGTGACACCCTCTACGTCCATTTGTGGGGATATACCGGGGTTGTCGTAACAGCTTCCGGCTGGGTCTCTAATATGGAAGGTGGGGCTAACGGCAACGTCAGTAATGATGAAGGTTCCAGTGGGAGTGGACTGAATGCCTTTAACCTGAAGGACGGAGCGACCACTGGATTTGGCGGAGCCGGTACGGCTATATCCGGGGAACTGACAGGCAGCGGTACCGTTGAAGTGGTAATCAATATCGCAAGTCTTGGAATATCGGGAGTCAAAACCGCCGGTGATTTCACCTACTATCTGATCGGCATTGGAAAAGACGAAGACGGGACGGCTGGCACGACCTCCGTGGACAACCTGAGTCTCATCAGCGAGATGAACCCGGTTATTCTCCAGGATGATTTCAGCAGTGGAAGTGTGCCAGTTACATTCCGCGCCTATGAGAGTGAGTTTGATCAGGGGTGGTGGAAGTGTTGGGGCCCGGATAGTGAGACAATGTCTCAATGGGTCATCTCGGGAGGGGTTGTTGAGAACTCAAGTACTAATGCTGCATCTGGATATCCACTCAGCAAGCCCGCTGAAGCAGCCCTGTTTCAGACCTTCAATAATATCGCCTGCAGCAACACGCATTTGAATCTGAGCTTTGACTACTCGGTGCCACCTGGCGATAAGCTCTACGCCCACCTGTGGGGCTATACCGGAACGATAACGCCCATCGGTTATGTCTGTAACATTGAAGGTTCTGCTAACGGGGGAATTTCCAATAGTGAGGGGAGTGGTGGCAGTACGCTCGATGCCTTCAACCTGAAGGATGGCGCGACAACGGGATTCGGCTCAGCCGCTACAGCGATATCCGGTGAGCTGACAGGTAGTGGAACCTTTTCAACTTCAATCAGCATCAGTGACCTGGGTATCGCGGGTGTTCAGAATACAGCTGATTTTGACTACTTCCTGATCGCTTTTGCTAAGGATGAGGACGGAAATCCCGGCTCGACCTCTATGGATAACGTGAGCCTCATCGTGGCTCCCGCCCCCATTCCGAAGGGAACGATTATTCTGATTCAATGACCTGTTTCTGATTGATCGGCCACCGGAGACGGTGCAGCGGGAGCGGAGCAAAGTAGGTCGGGTCCCGCGCCTGCGGGATGCCCGATCCCAAGTAACAATAATTTTCTGGTCGAGCTCGTAGCGCTCGACCTACTAGTGAAAACATTTTTTTAACGACAAACACGTTTTGCCTGCCCTTCGAGTAAGGGCTTGACCACCATAATCAATAAGGAAATATCGTGAATATGAAAAGAACTGTAATGGCCGGATTTCTGGCGCTTTTAACTGTACCGCTGTTGGCTGCGGAAGAGAGCATGGATAAGATGTGGGGGGACAGGGTTGTTAAACTGCGGGCTGACAATGCCGAACGCGGCCAGCTCTTTGACGAGGGCAACTACGCCATGTTTATTCACTGGGGTCTCTACTCGCTACTGGGTAACAAGGTGGACGGCAAAACGTATTATGGTTTTGGTGAGTGGATCATGCACCCGCGTATGGCTGGAATTCCGGTTGAAAAATACAAGGAGCTTGCAGGTAAATTCAATCCAGTCAAATTCGATGGGGCCGCTATTGCCAAGTTGGCAAAAGATGCGGGGATGAAGTACATTGTGATAACAGCCAAGCATCATGACGGCTTTGCGATGTATGACTCAAAAGCATGTGACTTTAATATCACCGATGCGACGCCGTGGGCAAAGGATCCGATGAAGGATCTGGCGGCGGCCTGTCGCAAAGAGG
>JAQIBS010000247.1 GCA_027858965.1 Kiritimatiellia bacterium | reverse complement strand
CTCTCATTCTCAGCTGGGCTCAGCACTTTGGAGACACCAAAACAATTCAGAGGTTCAGTCACAAATTTGCTGATGTCCCAAGACTAGCTGCTTATGGACTCATTCAGCACTTCAATTCCAATGACTTCCTGGCAATTGTTGATTTAGTCGAGAAAGCATTGCCTGGATTGGTAGCAAAACGGCCAGATAACTTTGACATTGCTCTTCTCCTTTCAGCCGTCGCAGCAAATGAGTGCCTAGAAATGGAGTTACGAGATCAACTGCTTGAAGAGATTGATGGGCTGGACAACAAGGATGAATTAAGAGCTCTTTACGATTTTTATAAAGCAGAAAAAAGTGGTGTGTCAAGTGGCCAAAAATCAATTGATAAACTATCTGAGGTTTATAGGTCCGGGATCAAAGGGCGCCATATAACCCAGAATCTTTTTACTAATCTTGTTCTCATTGATGATGTTTCATCTCAACTAATAATCCAGTTAGCCGAAGAAATACAGGCACTGAGGGCACTTACACATAACGATTTGCTTAAACTATGTCAGGCTCATGTATGTCTTAAGGATTGGGATGGATTGCTCAGTGTAGCGCATGCATGGCTGGAAAGATCTCCAAAATCTACAGAGGCACAAGCACTGAAAGCCTGCGCCCTCGATGGAAAAGGCAAGACGAACGATGCCATTATAATCCTTGAAGAGATATTGCCGACGGAGTCTAATCTCCAAGCGCTACAGGTATATTCCAGTATAGCGATTAGGTGCGGTCTTGCACCTCAGGCCGAAGGTGCTCTACTTAAATTTTATCCTAAGGCATCCCCAGCGCAAAAGCCCCGTATTCTTGATCAATTAATTCATCTAAAGCTCGGTCAACAACTACCCTTGGAAGCGAGGGAATACGTCGATACGCTCGGGGAGCTTACTGATCCAACGAATGAACAGGAAGAAGCTTATTATTTAATGTCATTCATGAGCGTAGGGCTTCAGTCTCAAGAAGAGCCACGCGAAGAGGACATGAAGGCATACCACAAACGGTGTGATGATTTTTTTAATCGATATCCAGACTCGAAGCTATTCCGTCACATCTCAATGCCAAAAGATGCAACAGGGGAGGAATTCCTAAACCAGATTGAAGCCATCGAGGGAACAAGCCCAGAACAAAAGGATCGCTACCAAAAGAACCAAAACATGCTTAAGGCAGGGATCCCGTTCCCATTTGCCCTTAGACCTATATTATTCCAAAATATAAACGACATATATTATTTATGGAACTACTCAAAATTTAATGGCCGAAAATCGCCAGAAACTCAGCTTACTATAGATCAACACATTGGGAGATGGTCAGTTCCTAGTAGTGTTTCAATTTCCAATACCCCCTTGATTGATGATGTGACTTTGTTGGTTCTTCATGACCTGAATTTACTAGAAACTGTGTTCTGCACGTTTGAAAAAATAGCCATTACAAAAACGGCATTCTATCGACTCCAACATGGGGGAGCGGCTTTACCTGGGTGTGGTTATCAAATATGCCATGACATTCTTGCCACCTTGTCGAAGCATATTGATCAGATAGAACAACCCTCTTTGAACTGCGAAGATCAACCCACAGTCACTCTGGAAGAAATCCTTGCCTATACAGACCTGCTTTCTGATAACCCGAGTTACATCTATTACTCAGATGATGTCTTTAGCCGCACCTTTGTCTCAGAAGACAATGCATCCCAAACAATGTGTACCCTCGATTTGCTTCGGATTCTATTGGAATCCAACAGGCTAACACCCGAGCAAGTTGCCGAAAAGAAATCACTTCTAACTAGTTGGGGAGTCAACGGAGTGAAGATCACAGCAATGGATGTGTGCGTTCTCGCATTGCGCAATACCATCGAAGGAGAATCCTTTACGAAAAATTTGGAGGCTCTCGAACAGGATGAGGGATTCTCGCGACTTTTCGAATATGGGCTGAATGAAGGCAGATCATTAAATCAATTATTAATCGTAATCGGAAACACCATTGCTTTGCTCATTGGAACTAATCCGTTCGTAAGTGCGCCGCCAATGTCCATTCTGCAGGCCATCTGGCAATATTGGTGTGATAAGGTCTCTATCCTCCCTCAAGTTGGAAACAAATTAGAAAACATTACGTTAAGCTACCTGTCGATCTCATCTGAGTTAATGACCATGCCAAATGGAACAAGCTCTTCGGCAATTTTGTATGGACTCTACAAAGATATGTTAGCAACTAACGCTATCATGGACGAACCGGCTGAAGCTTTGGCATCGATGATCGGAATACATAATGATTCAAAGCAACGACAGGCCGTATGTGATTTTGCTTTGATGGGTATGCCCAACCTTTCAATGGATCGAGAAATATTTAATCAGACCTATGCTGATGCTGTGGCATCGAGAGCTAGAAGGTTACTTGGGATACGATGAAAACTGCTGATATTGATCCGAGCTTAGATAGCGATTATTCATATGATTCACGCGTCTTCATACATAAACTGTCACTCATGGAGCACGGGGCATTGTTGTCTCGAGTGAAAACAATTCTATCAATTCCGTGGGAGGGAGATTATAGAGCACTTTTTGAGCAACAACCCGAACTGGAAGATATTCTACGAGCTTTGTGGTATGCGACTGTTGCCGCAAACCAAAGAGATGATGAGGCTTCTTATTCTGGTTGGGAAGATAGGGAAATAATTGAGTGGGAGCTTGGAGAAAGTACAAATTCTGAACTCGCTAAGATCCTTGAATACGCTTGGGGATGGAGAAATGGTGCGGTAGACAAATTTAGTTCTTATGCTTCATGGATTATTGAACTTCGAATGGCGACATCCGCCGACTATCACAAACATTTCGTGCGGATGAATATGTCAAATGTAGCTGTAGAGAACCTCTCCTTAAAAACACATGAATCAAAGTTTTATTCGAGCGTTCAGCCTAGTGCTTTGGCGGGATTTGCACATAGTGTCCTTATTCAATATTTTAAGACCTGTTGCGATGAAGGGGGAGTGTCCGATTCCGCTCATTATCCTTATCAGTGGAGAGAGGCTTGGTCAAAATGCTTCGGAAAATCTACTTTAATTCTTCATGCGAATTACATGAGAAATGTTGGTGCATCTGAGGGGCAACCAACTAGTTTCGTTTGCTTAAATGTTAACTTTGATACCCATTAGCCCACGCTTATCCTGTCAGTAATGAGGAGGCACTGCAAAAAGGCTTAGTTGTTGAAAACAGGTCAGCCCATGAAATTTAGAATCTGGAAAAAGATGAATGAGCCAATAGTTTGGTGCGACGAAATCGAACCGAGCCGCAGGCGAGCTGGGCTCGACGAATGTCGGGCAGCGAAGCGGCAAACCCTCCTCCAAACCGAATCCGCCACCCGCTTCGCCGCCGCTGTCGCTCTGACGTAGCATGGCCCTCTGGGCCGTGTGCATAAACGGCGCGGAGCACCGTTCTACGTTTTGTAGCGTCTCGCCGGTCCCCGCAGACCATCGTTTGTCTCGATTAGATGAAGATTGCCTTCCCGAGAATTTGGATCTTAAGAAATGGTATCGCCGCAAAAAGACGCAGGAAGCGCGGAGCTCGTCTGTATTTTGCGTATTATTGCACCGGCAACTAAATATTGAGATTAACCACGAAGGAGCGCAATGATCACAAAGACCAAAACACCTGATTTTTCGCGTTCTTTCGTGGCTAAATAAAAACACTCCATTCGCGATATTTAATCGCCAGATCTATAGAATCGTATACGTCTTTTCGGTAGCCTCCTTGACAGGCGGTGACTACGCGAACTCTGGGGTGGACTGAACTTCGCGGGAGGCCTCCCTTTTTGCCGGCGTCCAGTCCACGACTTCCTTTTGC
>JAQIBS010000204.1 GCA_027858965.1 Kiritimatiellia bacterium | reverse complement strand
GTTGCGTCATAATTAATGACACCGAAATGAAAAATGAATAGCCATGTAAACTTCTAGGTTGCGTCAAAAATGATGATACCCAAAATAGAGGCATGGAAATGTCATATGATGAGAAAAAGTAACCCAAGCTTCCAGCCGTGTCGGGGCGTAGCCCAGAGGGCGAAGACTGGCTTGGCTTATCAGACGGAGAGCAAGCTGGAAGCTTGCATTACTTTAATCCACTTTACTTCACGCAAGAGAATACTCAACGGAACATTTGGCACAAACAGCTCTGTCCATCACAAGAGCTGAATTTGATTGCGGCTGAAAGCAGCTTTAGTATACTATGGTATTTAAAAGGAGCTACAGTCGTTATGGATATTAAATTCTTATTTGTATTTACAGCATCCCTGTTATCCTGGACTTTGACTGCAGCGGCTGATACCCCGATTATACAGCATCTAACCAACCGTATTGATATAGTAAGCTTTTACAGCGAAGTGCTGGAAAAGACGAAATCATTCAGCGTTGTGCTCCCTGAAAACTATGATCATGCAAAAAGTGACTGGCCGGTGCTTTTTCTGCTACATGGACGCGGACGCACCGAACGGTCACTCATTGATGATGAAGGCGCGCGCTCCTCCCTGCTGGAAGCGCCTTTTGTGGTGATCCTTCCTGATGGCGATGACGGCTGGTATATCGACTCCCCGGTGCGTCCGGCTGACAAATATCAAAGCTACACCGAAGA
This sequence comes from Kiritimatiellia bacterium, assembly GCA_027858965.1. Lineage (GTDB taxonomy): Bacteria > Verrucomicrobiota > Kiritimatiellia > RFP12 > UBA1067 > M55B167. The sequence continues at coordinate 44,177 of JAQIBS010000204.1, read as the reverse complement.
GGTTGTCGCTCTGGCAGGAACTCTCTACAACCTGACCTCAAATCCCGAGCAACGTGCCCTGACCGGATGGTCGATGGGCGGCTACGGCTGTGTCTATTTCGCGGAAAACCACTCGCAGGAATTTTCCACGGTAGCATCCATCATCGGACTTCTTGATTTTCCGCGCACTGGGCTGCCGGAGGGACAAAGTTATGATGTACCCATTGACCGCTTTGGGGATGATCCGGCCGTCTGGGCAACATTCAACCCGATCAATCATGTTGAGAATCTCAGAGATATGTCAATTTATGTTGTCATAGCCGATGAAGCATTTGACCGGACCATGAATGAGAACTTTACCAACGAGCTGACGATTGCCGGCATCGCGCATGAGGTCAAAGTACTTGAAGGCGGGCACACCTTTGCAGTAGTCTGCACCGCGTTACCGCTGGTAATCAACTTTGTGGCTAAATCTTTTAAGAGCGCAACGGTACTGCCACCTGTGACCGCCGGGTTGCTGATTGGAGTGGATGGATCAAATGCAACGACGAGCAACGGAGCTGTCAGCAGCTGGAATAATCAGGTGACAGAGGGAGGAGCCCGTGATTTCATCCAAACAGTTGCGGCAAACCGCCCCGGGGTGCTGACCGATTTCGCTATGCCCAATGGTTCTCTGCACACCATTTTGAATTTCAACGGGTCAAATCAGTATATGAGCCTTGATTCTGAGAGCAGTTTATCCACAAACCTCTTTACTATACTTGCCGTTGTCAGGGGCAATGCCATGGAGGATGGAGCAACGGGCTATTTTCTATCCACCTATGACACAGCCGTGAGATGGGGTATGGGAGAAAGAGCCGGTAATAATATGTGGTTCCTGTTAGCCAGAGGAACGACATTGCTAATCCCCAACATTACCGGTATTACTCAGGATCAGTGGTATATTGTCAGTATGAGCTGGAATGGTGTGACCGGGGAGCTTTCCGGGCGATCTCTGAATCAGAGCGGCACTCTTGCAACACTGTTAAACACAGGCGCATTTAACACTTCGCGCCCGCACATTCGCACGCGACTGGGTTGTAATTCTGACAGCAGCACCTTAAACTATTTTTTCGATGGCCAAATAGCTGAAATCCTGGTCTACAACCGTGTACTACCGACGGATGATCTGCTGAATGTTGAAGACTACCTTAATTACAAGTATCTCCAGTACTGGCCTAAAGGAACAACACTCGCCATCAAATAGAGTTGCCGCCAAAGAACAAAACCCCTGGGAGGTCAGCTGCAACTATAAACTTCATTTTTTGACATGATTACAAGATTAACATGATTGAATTCAGTGTGGGTTCATCTGCGGTTTGGTGCAATAGTGAGGACTTCTGCGTTTTGACCCTAAAAGCACACTAAAGTGTGAACAACGAACGGTAAAATGTTTGTTGTCCAGCCTTTAGGCTGCTAAGTGCACCAAACGGCAGATGCGCCCATTCAGTGGCTATTAATCATGAAAACCGTAGTAAGGCCACCCTTGTGGTGGCAGTGACCGCAGGGAGCGGCAATCCTGTCCGAAAATTTATATAACACAGTGTACTAGGAGGTCAGTCGCTATGCGGCTGACCACAATGATATGTTGATAAAAAGCGAAACTTTGAAACGGGAAACTGATGTATTTGTTGCCGGTGGCGGTATGGCGGGGGTATGTTGTGCCCTGGCAGCGGCCCGCAACGGCGCCAAGGTGATTTTATGTCAGGACCGTTCCACACTCGGGGGTAATGCATCGAGTGAAATCCGGATGCATGTTGTCGGTGCGGACTGCAGTGGCAAACGCGGGAGGGAGCTGGAGACCGAGGCGCGGGAGGGTGGGATTATTGAAGAGATACGCCTGGAAAATACCGTACATAATCCACAGCGCTCAGCATCAATATTTGACCTGATACTCTATGACAAATGCAGACGGGAATCAAATCTGAGAGTGATGCTCAACACGGCGGTTACCGCAGCGCGGATAAAATCCGGAAAAATTCAGAGTGTGACGGCCATTCGCGAATCAACAGAAGAGTGCTTTAAAATCAGCGCGCAGATCTATGTGGACTGCACCGGTGATGGACGACTGGGAGTCGAGGCCGGGGCCCGTTTCAGGGAGGGCCGAGAAGAGCGGGCGGCATTTAACGAAGGGCTGGCAGAGACAACCGCAGACTCTAAACGACTTGGGTCAACACTCATGTTTCTGGCGACAAAACACGACCGGCCAATGCCGTTTACAGCTCCGCCATGGGCACGAGTATTCAGCGAAGATGAGCTGATACAGCGTCCCCACGCCAACGCAGCCAGCATGGTGGATGCCGGGTTGGAATATGGTTGGTGGTGGATGGAGTGGGGCGGCACGCTTGACACAATCAAAGATAATGAAAAGATCCGGGATGAATTGCTGGCAATTCTGATGGGAGCGTGGAATCATGTTAAAAATGGCGGGGAGCATGGCGCAGATAACTGGGCTCTCGACTGGGTCGGCTTTCTTCCCGGCAAACGCGAAAGCCGTCGCTTTATCGGTCTGCATACATTAACACAGAGCGACATTATGCAATCCACTCCATTTGACGATGCCATTGCCTACGGTGGCTGGCCGATTGACACACATCCCCCCGAAGGTGTGGACACGCCCGACCTATCCCCCTGCACTCAGCATAGCGTTCCCCATTTGTATGATATTCCTTTACGGGCCTGCCTCTCTGAAAACATCGGAAATCTTATTTTTGCCGGTCGTAATATATCCGCGACGCATATCGGCTTTGCCTCAACCCGCGTGATGGCTACCTGCGCCATTGAGGGAGAGGGAGTCGGAACAGCCGCGGCTTTTGCTATAAAGAAAAACTGTTTACCATCAGAGCTGGCAGCCAATCCTGTACTTATGCACTCTGTTCAACAGCAGCTTCTGCGCTATGGCGCATATTTAATAGGGCAGGTCAATGAAGATTCAAAGGATCTTGCCCGCAGGGCAACGATCACGGCTTCCAGCGAACAGCCCGAGGGTAGAGCGGTAAACGTTATCTCAGGAGCGACCCGTGCGGTGCATGGCAGCGATGGCGCACCCCCGGAGCGGACGAATGCCGGGACTCATCGCTGGATGAGCGATCCGGCTCAGGGCCTGCCGCAATGGATTCAACTGCGCTGGGATAATCCGGTTTCTCTCAATGTAATTGAACTTACGTTTGATACCGGCCTGCACCGAGTGCTGACCTTCAGCCACAGCAATGCCTACACCGCCATGATGCAGTGGGGATGCCCACAATCCGAGACAGTCAAGGATTACCGGATTGACTATGAGAAAAACGGCAGCTGGAACTCACTTGTCAAGGCGAACAACCTTTATCAGCGGCGTAATGTTCATGCCATTGAGCCAATCACCGTGGAGGCTCTACGCATCACGGTTACCGCAACTAACGGGATCAATCATGCGCGAATCTGTGAAATTCGAGTCTATTAGTAATTCGGCGCACCGAATTACGTAATTCCGCTACGCGGAATCGAACGTAGAGGCCCGCTTTATTATTGATGGACAACGAGCGTTCGTATACGATTGTATACGAAATTAAAAGATTAGAATGAGTTTTTACGGAGCAGAGAAATATGGCTAGATCAAGTATCATTCATGAAAATATTTATGAAAGTGTGGTTAAAAAAGTTTTGTCCGGCAACATTGCATCGGGAACAAGACTTGTTGAGAGGGATCTGGCCCAGGAACTGGGGGTAAGCCGTATTCCCGTACGCGAGGTATTGACCCGGTTAATCGGGCAGGGGCTGCTCACAGGCGGCAAAGACGGCCGGGGTGCCTGGATCCGCAAATATTCATCCGCTGAGATCAGAGAGCTCTATTTCTTCAGAGGGGTGATTGAGGGGGGAATTGTGCGGCTGGCCGCTCAAACAGCCAGATCTGATAATCTGGAGACCGCCTCTATCTACTGTGACCAGATGGAGGAAATCATTGATCAGGCTGACTTCAACCGCTGGACGGATCTGGATTATAAATTTCATCTATGCCTGGCTCAGGCGGGTGGCAACCAACGGCTGATCAATGCGGTTCAGATGTTATTGTCTGAGAGTCACTACCTGTTTTACCGCCACTCAGCACATAAGCCGGCACTCAAAACTTCGGAGGATATGTTAGCTCGCAAAAAGAAAGTTTTATGCGAACACAGAAAGTTGGTGAATCTGATTCTGCAAGGTGATGGTGATGGTGCCGAAGCGATGGTTCGCAACGTTATGATTGAATCTGCCGACCGCATCTGCCGCGCCATGATTGCAAACGAAATGAATGAGGCAGCGGAATAGAGCAAATAATTGTATTAATTTTCCCCTTGCACGCTAACTTCACTATGGTATACTATGGTATTCAAATGAGGTTTTATTGTGAATCTCTGTAAAAAAAGAGGTGTCGTTATGAGTAAGCAAGTAACAGTTTTATTGATATCAACATTGATGATCGCCGGCACAGCGTCGGCAGCAATCGATACACCGGTAACTGACGGGCTGCTGGTCGGACTGGATGGCTCAGCTGTGACCATGGACGGAGGAGCGGTTCAGTATTGGAACGATCAGGCGGCCCTGGGCGGCTCCCAGAACTTCTATCAGGCAACTCTCACGAGACGTCCATCCCTGATTGCAAATCACGTCATGCCCGGCGGCACGACGCATAACATTCTGGATTTTAATGGGACAACTGACTACTTGGGATTATTAGCCGACAGCAGCATGGAAACCAATACCATTACTGTATTCACTGTTGTACATGGTGATAATCTGGACGACTCGACCTCCGGATATTACATCTCCACTGCGGACAGCGCCAACGACCGTCGCTGGACCATGGGCGAAAGAGGATCACCCAACAAGAACTGGATCACCCTGGCCACCAGCGGTTCCAACTCGGCAAAAATATGTGATGTCACAGGTGCAAATCAGGAGGAGTGGTATATTTCAAGCATGACTCTGGATGCCGCCGATACCGGCGATGTCAAAGCACAAACAGTGAGCGAGAACAGCTACCTTTCAGCTGACGCGGCAACTGATGCGACATCGGCGGTATATACACACGTCCGCACACGAATCGGAGCCGACACTTATGATCCTTCCAGATACGAGTTTGATGGACAACTTGCAGAAGTTCTCATATACAACCGGGTGCTCTCTGCACAGGAAAAAAGCGATGTTGAACAGTATTTGAAGTACAAGTATTTCCGGAGTGCAACGGTAGAACCGCCAGTGAGTAACGGATTGCTTATCGGATTAGACGGAACTGATGTAATGACAGCCGGTGATAGCATCAAGTTCCTGAATGATCAGATTACCGCTGGGGGAGCATCTGACTTCTATCAGAGTTCATCATCATACCGCCCAAGCTTGATAACAAACTCGGTTATGCCGAACGGCAAATCTCACAACATAATCGATTTCTCCGGAACGAATGAATTTCTAAGCATTGGTGCTACCAGCAGTTTGTCGACCAACACCATCACCTCTTTTGTGGTTGTCAGGTGCAATGCAATGGAGGATAGCAGAACAGGCTATGTTCTAGCCACTGCCGATACTGCCGTTCGCTGGGCAACAGGAGAGCGAAGCAATAACAACAGGTGGTTTGCGTTAGCCCGCGGAACCACGTTGCTGATCCCTGAACTAACCGGCATTGCCCAGGATCAATGGTATATTGTGAGTATGAGCTGGAGCGGTGATACCGGAGCGGTTTCCTGTCGCTCGCTGAGTCAGAGCGGTGACCTTGTCACTGTGTCAAACACAGGCGCCGTTGACACATCGCGCGATCATGTCCGCACACGACTGGGTTGTAACGCAGATACCACCGCGAATTATTTCTTCGATGGTCAAATGGCAGAAGTTCTGGTCTATAATCGTGCACTGCCGGTGAGTGAGGTGCTCAGCGTGGAAGAATATCTTAATGAAAAGTATCTTACGGGATTCGATCCGGGAACGGTAATCCTCATTCAGTAGCAGCCCGTCAGTTTCCGCCCCGCAAGCGGGGCTACGCCCTGACAAGTAGGCTTTTAGCATTTTAGGCTATCAGATAAGAGCGAGAGAGAACTATTGAAAAATTCTCCAACAACATTTTCGGAATAGGGTTCAACTTATATGCAAACCTAAACACCTGCATCCTGTAGGATGCTTATAAAGACAATTTATGAATAATACAGAGAGATATACCGGTGTTATTCCGGCTATGATAACCCCCTGCCGGGCTACGGGAGAACCGGATCCGGCAGGAATGACAAATCTGGCACGTACGCTTGTTAAAGCGGGTTGCCATGGACTGTTTGCAATCGGCTCCACGGGGGAGCTGCCCTTCTTAGATGAGGATCAGCGCCGTGAGATTGTGGCTGCTGCGCGCGAGGGTGCGGATAAAGAGACGATACTCTATGCGGGAGTTAGCGGAACCGGTGTCAAACAGGTAATCCGCTATGCCGCTAACGCCGCCCAGGATGGTGCCGACGTAGCCATTGCCATGGCTCCATTTTTCTTGAAAACAGATCAGGAGGGTCTCTATGCCTATATCAGTCAGATCGCCGACAGCAGCCCCATACCAGTCGGCATCTACAACCATTTGCGCATGCCGAGCCAATTCGAAACCGATACAATCGTGCGTCTGGCGCAACATCCCAACATCGTAGCACTAAAGGACTCCAGCGCCAGTGCCGAAAATGGGATTGAACTGGCCTCTGCTATGAAATCTCTACCGCTCTCCATCTTTCAAGGACGCGAGCCTTACATCCTTGAAACACTTGCAGCTGGAGCGCATGGCTGTGTAAGCGCACTGGCCAATATTGCTCCGGAGTGGCATCGGGGTTTATACGATGCCTTTCAAAACGATGATTTAGAAACGGCAACAGAACTTCAGAGCAAGATAAACTCACTTGCACGTATTTTCGCACTTGATGATGTCAAAAAATCCTTTGCACATTTTGCCTATACCATACGATGCGCCGCTCAGTTCAGAGGTTTTATTACTGACACCTACGGAATGACACCAGGATTCAAAGCAAAACCGGAACTCAAAAATGCGGTTTCAGATATTATGCGTGAATGCGGAATGGGCCCTTGCGGCTTGAAATAATTCTGACGCTTTAAGGAGAATCCAGATGGGATTTGGCACACTTGATTATATTGTAATGGCGGGATACTTGCTTGCAATACTTGGCATGGGAGCGTATTTCATGCGCCGACAGGAGTCGACCAGCGAATACTTCCTTGGCTCACGACGAATGCACTGGTTTCCAATAGCGATCAGCATGTTCGCCTCGGTCCTGAGTGCAATCAGTTACATTGCATGTCCGGCTGAGGCATATAACCACGGCATGACGATGTCACTGAAGAGCGTCTTCGTGATCCTCGGTATCCCTCCGGCAATATATTTATTCGTGCGGTTTTTTCGGGGACTGTCGATCACAACCGCGTATGAATATCTGGAGGGACGCTTCGGCGTCTCCGTGCGTCTGACTACAGCGGGATTGTTTTTGATATTGCGGAGCTTTCATCTGGGTGTTGTTTTGTTCGCCTCGGCAGTGGTGCTAGAGCCGGCAACCGGTTGGCCCATCTGGTTCAGTGTTCTGCTGGTCGGCGTGATTTCTACCGCCTACACAACTATGGGCGGGATCAGCTCTGTGATCTGGACCGATGTGCTGCAGTTTTTCGTCCTGGTCGGTGGTGTACTGATTGTGATCGGCTCGGTCATGTTTGCCAACTCAATTGATCCGGTCGAAATATGGAACTTTGCGAAAGAACATGGGCATACCTTTAACGCCTTGGGAGATCGCGAGTTTTATTCATTTAATCCATACGTTCGCCTTTCGCTTTGGGGGATGGTCATTTCGTCCATCTTTACAAAGCTGTCACTTGCCGGTTCGGATCAGGTCGTGATACAACGGTATCTATCGACGCGAAATGAGAAGGACGCCACACGCAGCTTGCTCTGGGGGACGGTACTTGGAGCGCCCGTCATGTTCCTGCTTTACTTTGCAGGGTTGGCCCTTTTCTGGTTTTATTCGGTTCATCCTGATCGAGCACTGCCGAACATGCTGGGCGACCATGTGTTGCCACACTACATTTCCACTGAGCTGGCACCGGGTGTCGGCGGAATGATCATGGCCGCGATTATCGCTGCGGTGATGAGCACCGTCGACTCAGGTCTGAACTCGCTGGCAACCTGTACCACCGTCGATTTTTACAAACGGATTTTTAAAAAGGAGGCCGACGATCGCCAGTCGCTCCGTTTCGCCAAGATCTCGACCATCGCCTGGGGGCTTTTGTCCATGGGCAGCGCGGCATTGTTGATCATGCTCTTCGGTGCTGAACGACAACAGAACCCGCTGATCTACATATCCGAAGTGACACTCGGATTCTTCAGCGGGATACTGCTTGGTGTGTTCCTGCTTGGCGTGGTAACGCGCAGGGCTAATTCTTTTGGCGTCATGCTTGGCATGGTTGCCGGGTTAATCGCTGCATTGAGTGTAACCGCTCCGTACTACTTCTGTGAGCTGCCGCCCGATGCACCGCGGCTCTCATTTTTCTGGATCAACATCATCGGCTGCATCGCAACATGCGTGGTCGGATATTTTGGTTCGCTGCTGCGAGGACGGAGCGATAAAGCGACACCTTAAGCTCTTCTTCGCAGAGCAGCGCCAACATCTCTTTACGGAATCATGTTGTCGCAGCAAAAAACGACTCAGCAGGAGATTCGCCCTCCCAAATGAATTTGTAAAATAATAATGAGCGCCCGCAGGGTGCGATGGAATCATTGTATCACCCCCTGGCGGGGGTTTAATATGTGTTTTCGTACTCATAACCACGGGTTTTACCCGTGGCTACGTTGTATCACCCGCTGCGCGGGTTAAATAAGGACCCTTCAGGAGAAACTTAATGTTCAAAAAACATCTCGCAATCATCTTTCTATCGACAATATCTTTTATAGCAAATGCCCAGCTTGTACCTTCTTACAAGAAAGTACACGTACTGCAGGATAGTGCATCTTTTAGCGATCGATCTTACCTGGCATTTCCCGCACTGATCGATCTCGGCATTGATATTCTGGTGTCCTACAAGAGGGGAAAAACCCATGCGCAGGACCCGGATGCATCTCTTGACATGATCCGGATTGGCAAAACGGGAGAGGCGACATCCTGCGGCAGCATTGCCGCTGTTGACGGGGAGATTATGCAGATGGGAGAGTGGGTACGCTTTTCAGATGGAACTATCGCCAACTATATAGATGTTCAAAAAAAAGGCAGCCCCAGTCGTGTGGGCCTCAAAGCTGTACGTTCTACAGACGGCGGAAAAACATTCGGTGCGGTGAAACGGGTCGGAGTGATTGACGGAGTAGAGTATGGATATGCCTTCGAAGCGATTACAAAAGGTAAAACAACCTGGATGCTGGTTATGACCTTCAATAATCTGGAGGGAGGCAAATATCCTTTTAAAAGGCCTCGCCTGGCAGGCTCAGTTGATGTGATTCGATCAGAGGACAATGGCAGTAGCTGGCACTTTGTGCGAAGCATAACACGTGAGCTGAACAATGCTCCGATCAATGAAAGCTCCTTTGCCATATGTAGCGACGGTTTTATTGTGGCAGCACGCGGGTATGACAAAAAGCAGTGGTTGATGAGAACAGACAGCGAATTCAAGATCAAACATAAGGTCAACGTGACAAAAAAGAATGAATTTATCACATCGTATGTCGGACGTCCCCGTGTGTTTCAACGCGATAGCGGATGGTATCTGCTCGGCCGCAATTTTGTTGCACCCAAGACCCCGATGCGGCTCAGCATGTTCAAGTTTGACCCGGAAACGCTTACAGTAACGAAACATGTTCTTCTGGACAACGACACAGGAGAAAAGGTGGCTGACGGCTATTACGCCATGCCCTATTGGAGGAAGGCCGAAGACAAAACCGAGTTTAATGTTGTAACCTACAAACGCAATGCGGAGATCAAGGGAATAATACGCCTGGCGTTTGACTGGAATGAGGTCAGGTAGGGCACACTTACGCAATATCTCACTGCGCGAGAGACCCACAAACTCGAACGTCCAACATCGAACGTTGAACATCCGGCGTCGCCAAGGCTATGCCGGGACAAGTCGAATGAGAGGTAGCGCTTTCGCCTTCGCTGCGGCTCGCGTCACCCGACACCCGCTTGCCACGGCGTAGTTCCGCTTGCGGGACGAAGACGGGACACCCGACACTGACCACAATTTACAAGAACGCGCATTAAAGACAAGAGTCTAGCGCACAGTATTACAGAGAGACATTTTGATATGAAATTAACAATCCGAACGTTTGTCATTCTCACGGTCGCCGCCACCATTCTCACTTCACTCACTGCCCAAGCCGGCAAACTGACGCTAAAGGAATTCGCACTCAGACCGGTCAAAGAAGACTCCGTCGCCATGAAGGTCGGCGATGAATTCGAAGTCGGTATCAAAGTGAAGGCCGTCGATACAGGAGAAATTACTTACGTCATCCGCACAACTGAACCTCTTGAAAAAAAGGATGTTCCTTTGTCACTCCCCCACTACGAACAACATCGGCAGTTTGCGTTTGTCTCTGAGAGATCCGAAACCTCAAAACGAGGAGGCATCCAGCTTACAGACAACGGTTCACTTGACCTCGCTCCCGCAAAACACGAATTCCGCACACGAATCAACACAAAAGGGTGGAAAGAGGGACGCTGGAACCTGGCGATCTTTGCCCATAACACGAAGGAGAAAAAGGGTGGCTATACCTCTGTACGGGCACTCTTTGCAGTTGATATCACAGGCAACCAGATCAGACTGATAAATATGCATGCCCCCTCCCTCACACAGTTTTTAGAGTGTACGCTGTGGCCTCCGGTAGTTAGACCAGGCGAATCATCACGACTTATCATCGAGGCAAATCAGGATGATTTACAGGGAGTAAAAATTCAAGTTCCTCATCATCCGGCAAAAGCAGATATCCTGCCCGGCTTCAGTTATAACGAAAAAACAAGTACCGCTACGCTTTCTGACAGTGGCAGCGAATCAAACGGGTTACTGCTGAACAATGGCGCAAAAGACCGCAATCCCGCCTTGAATAAAATTGAGGTGTTATTGGAAACCGGAGACATCAAACCGGGACTTTATTTCATGACCGTTCAGATGAAATCTAAATCAGAGGGAAAACCTGCAATCCGGCATATTGCTTTATCGGTAAAGGCGGATACGGCCCATTTGAAAACCCGCGTTTCTGAACCGTGGACAGTCTGGAAAGGCTCCAGCTGTGGAAGATTCACTAAATTGAACGACGGCACTCTTATCTTCGGGTACCATTACAGCACTGATCGCGGCAAAACCTGGCAAAAAATAAAAACGGGTGGAATGGGCGGTGGCTGCCCTGAATTAAGCGACGGTTCTATTATCTCAATGGGATACAAATTTCTGCCGATTCCAGAAAAAAAAGGTTTCTATCAGGGCAGACGGTACCGCTATGATGTTTCCAGCAATAAAAGAGAGTCATCAGACGTAACTATGTTTGTGCCCAATGCAAAAGCGGCACAGGGACACGCGCATCACAAAGGACCTCTTTGTACCGCATCCTTTGTTCAACGCCCAGACGGTTCGCTGCTGGCATTAATGATGGGTTGGTTTGAAGGAGACAATAAACTATGCCCTTACGGTCGCGGCCGTCCCTATTCCCGCACTTACACCTGCGAGTCCTATGACCTGGGGGAAAACTGGAAATACCTATCCACCATTGGATACGGTTTTATCGGAAGCGAAGGATACAACGAGGGCGCAATTGAACAATTGCCCAATAATGACATTGCAGCAGTCATACGAACCGGAAACATGGCTGACAAAACATGGCATGACAACCCGGTCATGTTCAGCAGAAGCAGCAACGGTGGAAAAGAGTGGGCCAAACCGTGGCGGGTCGGCGTGAATGGATGCTACCCCGATGTAGAGCTGCTCAGTGACGGGAAACTGGCGATTTCAACAGGACGTCCGGGGGCTTACATTGTCTTCAGTGCAGACAACGGTCAAACCTGGACAGACCTGACTCTGGTCGATGCGGCCCCCTATTCTGGATACACCGCGCTGGTTGAAACACAACCCGGTGAGATCCTCGTCGCTTTTGCCGAGGGATATATGCGTCCCGACATCGAAAACACCGTCCAGATGGCGTACGTATGGTATGAAAAAGAATCAAAGGAATAGTGACCTTTTTTCACCTCTTCAATTATCTCCAGCCCCAAGAACTACTCCCACTCTGTTCCGTTATAGACCTTGCGGATGTCTTTGGTTTTCTCGCGCATCACATAAAAAAGTTTGGCTGCCTTGTCTGCGCGCAACGCACAGGCAAGCGGCTCTGCCGCGTTAGCTTTATGGAGGGTCGCAGGCCTCTGCGACCGAATGAAAATTCTGTTGCCAATCTGACCAAACGCCGGAATCGGCAGCATAACTGCCAACCGCTCTAATCATCATCTGGCTGAATTACAGAATATAGCACTACGCCCCAGAGACGATTTTATCACTGATCCCGGACCAACCTTGATCTATTCAGGATTAGTTCTGATATTCTCTCTGTCATTTCCGTATGCATAACTGCGGCAGTAAACTCCATAGAGGAAAGAGATCTGCAAACCTTATCCGACATCACCATTACACGCTCACGTACCATCGGCCAGCCAAGTCTACACTCTTCCGCCATTTTCCGGAAATGATGCAAACGGATTTCATTCAGATTCTTTCCACTGCCTATCTTCATTGAAAGCACCTTTGATAACTGTGGCCATGCAAGAGTGCAGACAAGATCATAAAACGGAGCCAGACGCTTGCTGTTTAACGAGTACAGGAAGGAGTAGTTCTTTCCATGTGCATCTGCATTTCCTATGATTACATTAAAAATCATTGCATCAACAAAATCTCGAATGTCAAGGACAGGCACCGATGACCATTCGCGTAACAGTGCTATGCACTTCCGCACATAGGGTCCACCCTCCTGCTGATATTTCTTCTCCGGCGGATAACCAAGAGCCTGACAGAAATCCTCCTGATGAACCCTTTCAATCCGGCCTTTGTCTCTGATAATGCGATCATAACGTTTAACTATAAGACACTCCCTGTTACCAACCCTTCTGTGAAACACATCCGGCACATTCAAACCAACCTGATGCGCCAGCTTCATGCAGAAAAGCTCATTGGCTGCCAAACCAGGAAAGCGCTCCGGTTCCGGTTTTATAATATGTGTGCTGGGTGTATTATCCAAAGGAAGACAAACGGCAGTTCCATCTAATACAACAGGAAGCTTGTCCTGTGCTCCGGCAAGCGAGAGACGCAACCCGTCTTCTCCGGCCATAAGAGGACGTTTATGAAGCGATTTGATCACCTCCTCCAGGTCGTTCTCACTTAACCTGCGCAAGCGGAACTCAGATGGATCACACAGTTTCATTCCCTCCGGCAGCAACGAAACCGCCCCGGCACACTCCCCTCCAATCCGTTCCAGCATAGCAAAGTCGTTTGCGGAACTGATTCCAAGCACCTCCGCAATTATCCGACGAGGTTCCTCATCCGGCAACGTACCGGCAAAAAAAGAACGAACCTCCCCCCCGTCAAAGAGGCTATCCTTAAGCGGGAGTGATCTTGAAAGAGGTATAGCGTGAGGATTATTAAGCCAATCGGCAGAATACCGGAACCTGAGCTGACCGCCTGCACTCTCATCCAGCTCACCAATATGCAGCGAGTTCAGATATACTATAAGCCTCTTCATCGGCTCTCACCCCCATTCTCAAACGCATCCATGCCGGATGTCTGAAAAGAGAGTCCAAGTGCCTGGAGCACATCAAAGACCTTACCAACCCTGCAGGTCTCCTTACCCCGTTCCAATTCAATAATAAAGCGCAGACCGGTTCCCGCCGCCAAAGCCAACTCTTTCTGCGTAACCTTCAGAAACGTTCTCTTTGCCCTTATCAGCTTTCCCAACTGTTCTGTATTCTTTATTGTTTTCATATAAATGTTCCCGATAAGGAATATCTCACAAAAAATACCTCAAATCAACGATAAAATTACCGTTCGGGAACATTAAACCTGAAATTTAATAAAAAACTTGTTTTATTACCGATCGGGAACACATAAATCAAATATATTGCCTGACACTAATTGTTTTCTAATTGTTTCTTTGCTCATTATTTAATACCTGGCACCAATTATTTTTGACACCAATTATTTTCTCAGCAGAACTGATTTCATGTCCAAAATGTCCGAATTCAAAACCCGCCTTTCCACGCAGCACATCATCGAGTGATATCGGTAATCTCAGGTTGTTCATAATTAGCACTCAACTTTCTAAACCATAATGTTAGCTGATTTATGAATGAGTTCCAATCCTCATTTTAAGTCCATCAAGACCGCCGACGATTTCCGTACTTCCTTACAATATTAATTGATAATTGCCGCTGTTAAAAAAACGAAATAACATCACTGTAAAGCATTTATATATAACAAATTAACTTCAAATGTAGAATCTTTAGCTACGACCCCTGTGCGCCTTCGTTTTTCTTTAAACGGTGATATGATAAGCATGCGTCCTTCATCAATAACAGATTCCCTCTCTTTTAATATGCGCATGTGCTCCAGCTCCCGTGCCGGAGAGAGAATTATGTTGGCCTTACCAGTAAGCAGTAATTTAAAGCACTCTTTTTCCACAGGTGAGTGAAACCCGCTGATAACTGTAATCTCAGAGTCGGCAGCCCACCTCTTAAACTGGTCGTATGCCTCAAGAATCTTGACGGCAGGGCATTTGCGGGAACAGAAGAGTCCGGTCTTATATTTATCCAGCAAAGCAGTGTTGCCAATGGCTGCAACCTGCTTATCGCCACATTGGATTGATGTTGGTTTCATAGCTTAACCGCCTTACATTTTGTTAATGCAGACAAATACTGTAAAAGGATTATCATTTCACCGCCACAAGTTTTAAAGCGTTTAAAGACGCATATTTCACTTTGGCCGGATTTGGCCGGATTTTGGCCGGATTCAATAACTCAACACCATACAACACATAAGTTCCTCATTACCAACGGTTTGTAAATTAGACAACCATCACAACCGCCATTTCAAGATTGAATATAGCGGGGGAAATAGGCAGCGTCGAGATTTGGCCGGATTTTGGCCGGATTCCATCAAGAGTCATCTCCGCCCTCCTTCCCCGTCTTGCGATAAACCGTTGCCGGCCCTTTGCCATAACGTTCAATTATTCCCTGATTCTCCATGTCTGCAAGATCCCGCCTTGCCTGCCGCTCACTTACTTCTGTGAATTGCGTATAGTCAGAGGTTTTAAATTCCGAACCAGTTTTGAATCCATCTATAAAATCAGATTGCCGCAGTGAAAGCAATATGCCTGCAGAAGGCTCAGGTGCAGCAAACAGGGTCAGGCTTACAAGCCCCCCTTCAACACGCCATACAGGAGGCTTCGCGCCCAGTTTTTTGCATTCCGCAATTACGCGTTGCGTTCCTGCACCTAACTGATCCATAAATTTCTGCATATACAGCACATGGGCAATATCAGGATTAAATGGGACTGACTTATGTTCCGTTTTTAAATTTTGGATTGTCCATTCGTCCGGTAGCTGCCCGGGATTGCTGATAGTCAGATGATCCGGATAGACCTCCACGCGAATTGAACCGCCGACCGCATCATATGATCGATGCGCAATTGCATTAACCATAGACTCTCTCAATGCATATAATGCGTATGCAGGCCGGTCATCTCTCTCAAGCTGTTTTTTATTGAATCTACTGGATATACCGGTTCGCTGCTGAATAATTGTCACAAACTCTTTTACCGTCTTTACGGCAGGACCTTGAATGATAACATCATTGGCAATTGGACCGGTTTTGTCGGATGCATAAGAGACAATTCGCACAAAAATATGGGGTGACCAAACTCGGGGCTGTTCAGCAAAAAGGACAACGGCTGCATTTGTTAAACTACCATGCCGCTGCACATATAACTGCTGCAACATTTCACTATCACTCTCAGGCAGGTAACCACCAAAGCGTCCCGCTTTTGTAATTCTATCCCGCGCCTCCTTAAGCTCCTTCCGGTCGCAATCATCTATGATGAAGCCAGGCATAGGATCACGTTCCCAGCGGGCAAGTTCACGAGCACCCTCATCAACAAGCGCTGCGCTGCGCTCTTCTCCGGCGCGCATTGTTGAACCTCCAATCCTAACCCATATTTCCCTGTTAACAGAGTATGGTTTGTCATACCCGAAAGGTATACGAACTATTATAACGGATTTATCGTCATCGTGCTCTATAGACACAGAGAGGAAAGGACGGGGATTAATGCTTTTCATTAAGTATGCATACAGATCTTTGCATTTTGATTCTACATCTTTAATGTCAGAGAACACTTGCTGCGGATCAATGCCCCATAAGAGAGAGCCTCCCTGCTGGTTCAAAAGTCCGCAAACCGCGCGAGCAATTGATTCGCGGGTCACGCGAGATCCTTTCATAACTAACGTCTCCGACTCGCCTTTCTTAATTAATTTTCTAAGGTCTTTATTCATCTACGACCTCCCTTAATATGATCAGCTATTGCGTTTTGATCTCTAAGCTTTGGCAGGAATTTATCGGCAAGTTCCCGGTGTCTTCTAAACTGAGCTGTAGCAAACAGTCTTGCATCATCATTAACGCCATAGCTCTGCACCCAGTTAGCCTTGCGGTGCTTTACCTCTGCAACATCCAGACTCATTGCTTTCTCATAAAGGTCGAGAATACGAAGGTCCTCTAAAACCGGAGTGGGTTCAAAATCAATCCCCTTCTTCAGCTGAAAGGCACTTTTACATCTTTTATTGCGATAGGGAGAAAGGAGCTGCCGGGCAATGGCAACATTTTCGTGCACCAGGAACCAGCGCGGTTTATTTCCCTCAATCGCCCGGAGAGTCTCCTTGTGGGTAATAGAGAGGCCTTTACTGTCCTCTTTGCCAGATCCATACCGAGGCAGGATTATACCAAGAAAAAGATCACACTCATCAACAGCCTTCAAGCAGCTGGTCATTGCGGAGAGCTCAGGATTTATAGGCACTGTCCCCTTATGCGACATTAGAACCTCATATTTATACTCCGAAAGCAATGCATAAATACTCTCCAGTAAATCCTCATAGCCATAAACCGCTGATGACACAAAAATCTTTAATGCTGGTTTGTTTTTCATATCCAAAACTCCTTATATCATAGCTAACGAGATAATCTTATCAATCAATGTTCTTGTTTTCAATTTCAACCTCACGTTCTTTCATTTTCCGCATAAGACGTTCAGCACTCTCTTTTAAAGTTTGAATAACAACAACATCATTCTGGTCATTTTTGGATTTGGAGGCTCTGATGATGAGGTCCGATAGTTGACAATAATGATAATCTGCCTGAGAGTAACCGTTGCTATCAGCGTGATCATAATAGTGCAGTATCATATTAGCGTGTTGCCGTGCATCTTTCTCGTATCTTCCCATCGTTAACTCTCCTTAACATCTCAATTCGTTTAAAATAGCTAATTTCGTTTTATTGACAATCTATCCCTGACTTGATTCTCAAGTCCTTGAATGGTTTCGTCAAGTGAACTCAAAACTTTTTTAATGTGATTATCTTTATCGGGCCTGCGCCCGAACATCTCTATCCTTTTTTTAAATTCCTCATATCCAAAATTCGGATATAAGGAATTAACTGAAGCCTTAAATGCATCATTATCGTTGTAAAGATCCAAGATGCTATCAGATAAATTTAACAAATTTTCATCCCGTGTAACAAAAGAATATATTGTGCCTGGAGCTCTGTTTCTATGACATTCAACAAATAACGTAATTTGAACAAGATCCCATGTAGCATTTTTAGCTTCCCGAATTACCGTATCATATTCTTTTGAATTTATTCTTTTAAAAATTCCGCCGGATCGATTGTTTGCAAACAGTTTTAAAGCGAAGCCAATCACCTCACATCGTAAAATGGTCTGATTATACATCCAATCAGGTATTACTGCTGAATCCTCTGTATAAGCGCCGCTACACACAACAAATATATCTCAGCCACTCGACACCGGAGGGTTTCATTTTCCGCCTTCGTCTTGTGATGCAATGGCGGCTTCGATCAATTTGCGCTCTCTCTGGATCTCGAGTTTCAACTCCTCTTCTGAAGGAAGGTAGAGAAGATATTTTGAGGCAAAAATCTGTTTTCGGTCATTCAAGACGGAATACTTGGCCACGGTTTCATTTTTCTCTGTGCATAAAACTCCCGTGCTTTGTCATCTTTCACACGCATCAATGCCCGATAGTGCGACCATGAGAGCTGCGGGGAAAAACCGGTTGTCAATTCACTCCCCAACAAAGGAATTATTTTGGAACTTTCCGATTTAGTACCCACCGGGTACTGTTTTACAGACTCGTCATTATCAACAGAAATGAATTTGGTACCCACCGGGTACTGAATTGACAGCCTATCCGAGTAAATCTGATAAAACTTTCTGAAATTCTGTAGATTAGGAACTGAGAAACCTGAACCATAATGGTCATTCAGTTGTTCAGATAATTTTTTAAGAACCTGCTTGCCATATTCTGCCCGTTTATCTCCACCTTGAATCTCTTCGACTATCTCCCGCCCGATCAGCCAATAGGCAACCACCATATTCGAATTGACTGATCGCACAACATTGGCGCGGGCCTCTTCCAGAATATTCACTACCCGTTCAAATAGAGATGATGATACAGAGCTAAAATCTATGTTTTTCGAATCTTCCATTTATTGAACCTCCCGCAGGCGTTTCCCTTTTTCAGTAAGCCGATACTTTTTCATAAACCACACAACGACCACCCGGAAAAACCTAAGCAAATTTAATGATTACATATTACGCTTAAGGTAGACAAAAGGGAATAGAAAAAGGGAGTTGCTGTAGATTTTGCACACAAAACAATGCACGAATAGTACCGGAATTTCTCTGAATCTGACCACTTTCCTGCCGAGTGACAACTGTGCCGATTGCAAGACCCTGTTCTCTATGCCTTCTAGTCACCAGCTCTGCTGGTCCAGCCCTCTTCTTTGCGCTCTATGTGTTCTTCTGCGACCGCCATAGCCTGAAAGGCGACGGCTGGTTGTGGATAATTAACTGCGAAGTAATTATTTCGCGTCATTCGCGTTTTTCGTAGTCAAAATAATTTGCTTCACCTTTCCCATGAAAAACCACGAAGTCCCAAAAATAGGATTGGAATACTAAAAACACTGCAAGATATTAGTATTGCAATCCGAAAGAGGAAATAAAATCCCCCGCTGGCTTTTCGGCTTTCTACACCAAAACCTACTCCCACTTTGTTCCATTATAACTCTTGCGGAGATTATTAACCTTGATGGAGTCGCCGGTAACCGGTGTTATATTGTTGAGGCTGGATATGGATGCGGTGCCGTTAACGCGTGTGCTGGACGAACCACTGATGTCGAGCCGGATATCACGCTCCTGCATCATAGACTCCAAGACAAGATTAAATGTCCCGCTTCCCGTATAACGAATATCCGATGCGGGGTGTTTGCCATCCCCCTTCTCAATCCGTGTGCCTGTGACTACAAGAGAACAATCGGTATCCCGGCCACTCATTGCAAACAATGACCCCTTTACCTCTGCCTTATCTATCCAGGCACGGATGTTTGAGTTGCCGGTTATCAGATTGACAATCTCCGAACCATGAACATTGATGATTTTAACATTACACTCAGGTCTATCCTCTTTTTTTGTTTCCGGATGTACCGCTCGGTGATATTTGCCATTCTCCCAGGATGCCGAAAAGCCGGTTCGTTTGTCGCGAAGATATAGATTTGAAAAGGTCACATTTCTGATATTCGCCTGCTTACAACCATCACTCTGGTTATGAATGAACTTCAATCCCGATGAATCGGTCCATACACCCTGTGTATGAACAGGTGCCTCAACAGAGACAAACTCGTTGGTGCCCAGCTTCATCACCGTCCGATAGACATTCTTCCCATGCTTGACCGTATCGCCATTCTGCAGACGAATCCCCTTATGCCAATCCACCCAGGCACCGGTAAGCAGACGGGCAAAGTGGCCGGAGGTCTTTGGTTTTCTTATATCCGTAATGTTTTCAATGAGTCCATCCTCGATGTCGCCCTGTATGGGCTGACAGCTGGGGTAGTCCTGCGCATTCAGGGCAATCGCATCATCAAAGGTTTCGCAGACACCATTACGAATCACAAAGTTTCGCCCGGTTCCGATATGCACCCCATCTTTATCGCCCCGGATCTCAAAGTTGTCGATCAGCAGATTATCGAAGGCACAGACCTGAATGCAGAACTGACCACGTCCCAGATCAAGACAGCAGAAACGGGTGATCTCCGCATTGCGGACACGCAGGAGCGAGAGATGTCCACGCATCCCGTAGGTCAGATCGCCCTCAGAAACAAACCGATCCACCTTGTTAACATTGATGTGAAGTCCATCAATCGAGATATTCTGGTTCCATGTCCGCGTCAGCACCCCGCGATTGATCAACACATGCGTGTAACTGCCGGTCTTCCGGAGAATAACCCCTGCGCCGAAAACAATGCGCGTATCATCATCGATATAAACTGTTCCATCCAGCTGATAAACGCCGGGTTCTGAGACAACCACTGTTTTATGACCACCATCCAGCGCCTTCTGCAGGGCAACCACATTCTGGCTGGCATCCGCTGATGGAAGAAATCCATAGTCGACTGCATTATCAAATGCCACAGCTGGCGAAACCACAACGCCCGTTGTTTGTGCCTGCACCTCTACTGTAACTGCAATCGCAAAGACCAAACTTAATAATATAATCAAACCTCGCATTGTGAATCCCCTTTATCATTTTGATAAGTAGTTACTATACTTTACATTATATAGAACCACAAGAAAAAGAGGAATATGGACATATTTCGAGTTTCCTCAACGAAGTCAGATGTGATGCAGTAGCCACTAAAATGTGAAGTTATTTCCGCGTGGGCCCTTAGCGATTGTAACTCAGGCTACCCACTGAATCTTCCAAAAGACGGCGTTCGTAGCTATCATATTTGTTTTCAGCATCCCAGAAAAGTCCACTCAAGCTGCAACCATCAACCTCTTCACCCAGTGACTCTGGAAAATATCCACCGCACTGCATAACCGTAGGAAGGATATCAGCGTAGTCTACCGGCACATTGCTCCAGCTACCGGCTTTCACATGCTTCTTCCAACGGATCATCAATGGCACCTGCAGATTACAACCGGCAAGAGTGCTCTTTTTCAGGGTTCCCGTTCTGCCGCCAGCCGGCATAAAGATAACGACAGTATTTTCCTCTAAGCCATATCTCCATAGTTTATGTAGAATCCGACCTACTGAATCATCAAGCCCTTTGACACAAGCCGCATATTGCGGATCACTATCTGCATTTCGTCCTCTTGTCCGCTTTTTACTGAAATGCTTAATATCCTTTGCTTTAGCGTAGTGCGAAGCATCGGCCGCATAATGGTTCAGATAGAGAAAGAAGGGGCGGCTTCTCCTACTCGAGTGGCTTGTAATATACCGAACAGCCTGATCAGTAATCTTTTCAGCCGAATAATCTACACCGGTATCCGATAAGCCCAACTGATCAAACCCCATCGTGGCCGGTATCCCATCAGAATGCCACTTTCCAATAAAGGCCTTATCATAATCAGGAAGCACTCCGGGAATGGAGATTTTATTTCCTTTAGGGCTCTTCGAACTAGCGTTCTGCCCATTAAAGCTGGCATTTATCCTTCCAGCCAAAATACCGGCATGGGTTACGGGATAGGAGCTGCAGGCACTCGCCTGTTCAAAGCAAAGTCCCTCCTGGCAAAGGCGATCAAGATTGGGTGTTTCACAGAACATCTTCCGCTTCTTTTCACCTGTCATATGATGTGCATACTCCTGCACATCCATACTTTCCAGATAGTTAGCTGAAATTAATATGATATTTGGCCTATTGGACGCACATTCAATTGTTGAACAAGCGCTTAAAAAGAAGATAGATCCAAGGATGACCACCAAGTTGGACATAACACATAATATTTTTTTCATATTTATCCTTTTTAGATTTATTGATAAATATAATATGCATTATTCCTGCCAAAATCTGAATGGTTATACAAAGATATATCTTCTAGTTATCTTTCCTCGCCAAATTCAGCTTTTTACAATCACCAAATCTCGTTTATAAGATTAATTCTGGTGCGGATTCTTATTTTTAATTACAACTATATTTTCCAATGCGATAACGTCAAACAAGAACGTTCCTTCTTTATTAAGTACACTGGATAAAGGACTTTACAACCGTATTTGAGTTCATTCGTTTATGATATTCCTGTGAAATATAGAGACTTTAGACTTTTGTTAAATTCAGAAAAAGAAAAGGTTGATTTTGTACTGGCCCGTTGCTTTGTTCCTCTGGCTTTCAGGACCCAGCTCCTTGGCCGTATGGAATTTTGTTCCAATAGGTGGAATGGCATGCAGAAAGGAGATGTCTCCTGAAAAAGTCGGGATTTTTGTCTTCGCCGGATCAGGGCCACCCTTCGGCTCAAAGAGGCGAGCAAAAAGATTTGCCTGATCGGTGGCAACAGTGAAGCGTCCCTCCTGTGTGTGCAGGGTCAGCCAGTTAACATTCGAAAAGTAACCCTTGAACTCGGGATATGTCCATGATGCTCCAGTGGCAGTATCATTGTAAGCGCATGACCATATACCAAACTGAGTCCCCTTCATCCGATTTTTCCAGACACGATATGGGCCGTCACCCAGATAGCTCTTGGAGCGTACAAGGTCTTCAGGATAACTGAAAGTTATACCATGAAAATCGTATGAGCCCTCACAGCTGTAGGCGCAGCTCATTTCAAGATAACCTTCTGCATGAACTACCCATGTAAGCTGATCCAGACCCTCTCCCGGAGATGTGACCTCTATCACCACGCTCTCACTCCCCTGTTTATCAATTTTAAGGGCCGGCTTTGTCTCTGCTTTGCCTTTTTTGAAAGAGTGAACCACACGCGGTCCCTGGGTCAGCGAGAGCGGTTGGCCCCCTTTGACAAGGCCGAGCAGGCGTCCGGTCGTATGATCAAAAGTTGCACCAAAGTTTCCCGCTGTAACCTGAATTGTATTATCAACCTCTTCAACTTTAAGAGGTGACAATGTCAGGTGTGGAACAGCCCGTTGCACCTGAACGCCCGGCTGCTGAAGTGGCCATGTCCATGTAAAGAGCTTACGTCCCTGCGGATTATGTGCGGAGACGCGCAGCATATCTGCGGCACGCCAATCAGTAGGCAGCGGTAATTTCAGGATGCCGCTCTTACCTGGAGCGATAGCCGGGCCACACAGGGTGCCGCGGTCACTGATCACAGTAGTTGGCGCATCGGCCAGGAACGGGGCAAAGGTTGCCAGTTCCCACGAAAATGTACACTGTTCAAGTGAGGTAAAGGAGTATCGGTTTTCAATTGTCAGCGTGCCATCAAAATCAGACGGCAGTTCAGCTGTCATGATCTGCACCGGTGACCAGATCTCCTGGATAGTATAAAAACTACCCTCTTTCTCGCGATAGGGACCCACAATGCCGTCAGGGGCATGATTACCGTCAGTATCAAGTATGCCGTTTTTATCGGTACGAACAACCCCTTCGTCCGCGAAAACCCATAAAAAACCGCCTGCCCCAAGGTCGGATGCAATAATCTTCTCCCAGTAGTCATTCAAACCGGCTCCATGTCCTCCATCATAAAGGCCATGCAAAAATTCGGTGGGCATGTGGATGGTATCTCCTGCAAGTTTTTTGCAATGGACATCATAGTTCCTGTAGTGGGCTGTATCCATGTTATTGATTGTCTCCCAGGGATGCAGGACTGTCCGTTTCTGAATATCGTAGAGGTCAAAATCGCCATCCACATCTGTGTTCCAACCCCCTTCATTGCCATTATCCCAGAAGAGAATAGAGGGGTGCATCTGATCCCGTTTGACGATCTGCTTCACAATGCGTCGGGCAGTGGGTGTGTCATACGCCGGCTTCTGCCAGCCGGTCAACTCATCGAGAACATAAAGGCCCAGTTCATCACAGGCCTCCAGAAAATGGGTATCCGGCGGATAGTGAGACATCCGTACGGCATTCATATTCATCTCTTTAATCAGATGAACATCCGCAACACTAAGAGCCCGGCTCAGGCAACGACCGGAATCAGGCCAGAAACTGTGACGATCGACCCCTTTCAAACGGATACGCTCTCCATTCAGAAAAATGCCTTTCCCGGCGCGCACATCAAAAGTCCGGAAACCAAAAGTCCGCATATCCTCATGAAGTACCTTTTTTCCACTCTGCAGCTTTAATGTAAGATTGTAAAGATTAGGGGTTTCAGCGGTCCAGAGAGCCGGTGAATCCAGAGTTGAGGAAAGACGTACCTTCTGCTGACCCTTTTTAACAGTTACCGAGAAAGGTTTGCCAACAGGAGATCCATCTCGAGTAGAGATCTGCGCGGTCACCTGTGTGGCCTGCTCAATACCCAGCAGATAAACATCCAATTTAAACGAACCGTCGGCCTGAGCATCAACCGAACTCCAGTCAAGACATTCACGAGGTCGCGCCTCCAGATAGACCGGGCGGTAGATGCCACCGAAGACCCAGTAATCCGCTTTACGCTCTGCCTCCTCAACAGAGGCATTGGCCGAGCATTTGCTAACATCCACCTCCAGCAGATTCTCACCGCTTTTAACCAATGGCGTAATATCATAATCAAAGCGATAGAAGCCGCCCTGATGGACAGGACCAGCCGACTTACCGTTAATCCGAACATCGGTATCGGTCATAGAGCCTTCAAAAACAATATTTATACGTTTACCCGTCCACTCTGAAGGTACGGTAAAGGCATGTTTGTACTTGCCAATCTCGCGATGCTTTTCGGAAATTTTCACATGTCCGTAATCATAGTCGCCAAATCCCTGCAACTCCCAGTTAGAGGGAACAGAAATCTTGCTCCAAACTCCGCTTTTGCGTCCTGCGGTGCAGAAGAAATCCCATGCAACCGCATCATCTTTACCATGGCCCGACAAGTAAAGGGTCTCGGTCTGCGGTTTAGCATCTGCTGTAATAGCAACAGCTACAAAGAACATAGACAAGAATAAAGATAACAAAGAACGAAACAACATAATTGACTCTCTTTCACTGGTGTTCCAAGGGGCGCATAGGCTTTTAGTTTTTTAGGCTGTAGGCTGTAGGCTGTAGGCTGTTAGGTAACATTCGGCATGGATCATGTCAGGAAAGACCGATGAACTGTCTCGAAAAACATCAAATATCTCTTTTCAAATCAGATGCAAAATGTCAAACAACCCTCCAAAACGTTTATAAACTTCTCTTATTATGCAGGGAACAGGCGAAAAGAGTCAATCGTTATCGTTTGCTTTACTAATGCAGGCACTTGTGAAGCAATATGTTAAAATCCATTTCTTTCCAATCTCTCGCAGAGGCGCTGAAACAAATGCAAAGACGGGCGAATCTGAGATTATGTTGAAGGTTCTTATGTATTGACTAAAAGCAGGTCTGGTTTGCAACCGGATAATCCCGCAAACCCATAATTGCAACTTGACTATCTCCTCCATTCGACTATATTTCTTTATTGCCTAGATTATATGGGAAGATGAATGAAAAAATGTCTTTTTTGACTGGGCCTGGTGGGAATGATTAAGAGTCAATGTTTTAAAAAGGAGTCAGAAATGTCTGATTTAACTTTTCCGGGGAAATATCGAGTTATACTGACAGGCATATTGCTACTGTCATGTTCTGCAATGGCTGAAGTAAAACCAGCTGCAGTTTTCTCAGATCACATGGTGCTACAACGCGACCGCCCTGTACCCATCTGGGGCACAGCAGACCCCGGAGCACAAATATCTGTTGAGTTTGCTGGACAGCGACAGTGCGCAACGGTCAATGATGAGGGGTGCTGGCAGCTCGCTCTAAATGCAATGCCGGCCAACACCAATGCATATGATTTAATTATCAGCGCCGGTAATGTGGTCAAGATCAGGGATGTGCTGGTCGGCGATCTCTGGATCTGCGCCGGAGGTCTGCATGCTGCCAACCGCCTGATTAATCTGATACCGGGCCGCGAGGCAGCCATTGCCGCAGCCAAAGCCGAACCAACGGTGCCGTTATTACGGTTTTTCGGAACAAAGATTAACACATCGCGGAATGTGCTGGATGATGTAGAGGGCAGGTGGGTGAAGGCGGATAAGGCCAACATGCCGAACCTACATGCCGATGGGTACTATATCGGCCGGAAACTAGTGGCGGAGCTAGGTGTGCCGATCGGTATCATCAACATTGCCATGGCCTGGCCGGGGCAGCCGATTGAAACCTGGATGAGCAAAAAAGCTCTCAAATCCATCCCGGCCGCCGCTCCGATCTTGGATTACTATGCCAGTGACGCCTGGAAACTCCGTACAGTCGGAACATATGAGGAGCGGGTCAAAGCCTGGATGGACTATTGTCAGAAACTACCACTGAGCCCACCTCCCAAACCACGCAAAGGCGAAGTGGAGAAGGCACTGCGTCAGGAACCGGCTGCGGTCTGGAATGGAATGGTCGCTCCGTTGAATCGCCTCTCGGTACGCGGCGTGGTGTGGGATCATGGCGAAGATGACGCCAGTCTGCAACGGGCAATGCAGTACGGCCAACTGCTGCCGGGCATGATTGCCAGCTGGCGCAAGGCGTTTAACAATCCTGAACTGCCCTTTGTTGTGATTCAGCTGCGACCTTTTTTCCGGGCCAAACCACATGGACTCGACAGCCGACTCTCGGCGGAGCTGCGGGATTCTCAGCGAGAAGCCGCCAAAGCCGCAAATGCCGAGCTAGTGGTCACAATCGATCTGCCCAAAGATCCGCATCATCGTGAAGTTGATCCACGCGTTGCAGATACCATTCTGGGTGCAGTCTACGGAGAAAAAGGAATAACCGTTAACGGCCCTGAACTGGCGGAGGCCAGAACCGAGGGCGGCAAAGTGATCCTACGCTTTAACAACACAGAGGGTGGACTTATGGCAAAGGGCGGTTCGCTGAAAGGCTTTGCCATTGCGGATTCGCTCTTCCGCTGGGTCTGGGCCGATGCAGAGATCAAGGGAGACACCGTAGTGCTCTCTGCACCGACTGTGGACAAACCGGAGGGTGTTCGCTATGCCTATCAGGATCTGCCCGAACAGGGAGCCACACTATGTAACAAGGCCGGCATGCCGGCCGCGTCATTCCGGACCGATACACATCCGGCTGTCTCAGAACCGGCAATTGACCCTGGATGTCGCCGCGTGAGCTACAATGCCCGGGTTGATGTCGGTATTGAAAACCCGCTTCTACCCCGTATCCTGATTATCGGCGACTCCATTTCAGGACATTATATTGGTCCGGTACGCGACGGTATGCGCGCACGCGCCAATGTGATCGGTGAGGCTTCAATGACCAAAGGAACATGGTCCAGTATGGGGCCCAAGTTCTACCGCGCTGACTGGGCGGCAAAGGGCGACGGACTAAAGAAATTTCTCGTTGAACGCGGACCATTCGCCATTGTCCATTTCAACAACGGAATTCACAACTTCTTCAGAGCCAAGCCCGGAGACGAAGTTCCCTACGCAGAGCAGCTGCGCACCGTTGTAGCAACGATCCGCGCAGCGGGCGCCATACCCATTTTTGCCAATTCTACGGGAACCATTGGTGATAATACAATCGCCAAATCTCCGAATTACCTGACCAACTGCAAGGCATTTAATGCCGCAGCAGAGGAGGTAATGCATGAACTGAAGGTGCCGGTAACAGACATCTACGGTGCCACGCAGCCACGAGTCAAAGAGCTGATCAGCAAGGATCTGATTCATTTCAAAAAAGAGGCCGATCCAATTATGGCGGCTGCGATCATCACGCGGTTAAATGAAGCTCTGGATACACTGGAGCAATAATGATTAAGAAACCAAGTCTTTTTAATTCACATTTTAAAATAGGCCTGCTGATGCTTGCACTCTTATGCAATGCAATGGAAGTTATTGAGATGAAAGCGGTTGAAAAGAATAACTCCATAGAGGTGTTTGATATAAAGATAAGCTCACTTGGCGAAAATCCGGTGTCTGGGTATTTTGCCCGACCTCTTAACTGCAAGAAAAAAAGCAGGCCGGCAATGCTCTGGACTCATGGCGGAGGCGTCAGAAGTTCAATCATCCTGACCCATGGGCATGGAGACCATACCGGCGGGGTTTCCGTCTTTACTGCTGAAGGCACTCCCGACATCTGGACGTGCGATAACTTTGGAGACAAAAGCCATGTATTCAAGGCGGCGGGATTGACCTTTACCCGTAAACGAGGTGCACGGCAAGGCGGCTTCATGCTTCCTCCCGAAAAGCGCATCAACAACGGCGTTGCGCAAGCCTATTATCCCAAAAGAGGAGGCCGAACGCATGGCCGCGCTTTCCGGCGGACAAGACAAGCTGGAACAGGCCGCTGCAAAGGCATTGGGAAATAAGGACTATCAATGGGCAGCGCAGCTTTGCGACCACCTCATCGTCCTCAATCCCGAAGACAAAGAACCGAAGCGGATGAAAGCGATGGCACTTGAAGGTCTTGCCAAAAATCTGCTGACCGCCACCGGACGCAACTATTACCTCACCTGCGCGCAGGAACTGCGGAAATAAACACGCTTTCTTACGGTTAGCACTCTAATGCTGGTAACAATCCTAATTGCTATCCGGTTTCTGTTAACGGAAGAGAAGCACACCGCCCCGACTGCATCAAAATTTGTAATGCCGACCGGTCCATTACGTGCGCGGGGCAAGTTCAACCATCCAGACCTCGCCTCTCTCGGGCTTTGACTTACGCATCCCAAAACTCCCCGGTCAGGCTGTCCGGCTTCAACAGATCAGCGTTATCACGGTAAACCCCGGAAGCTTTCTGAGCCGCCTGCTTAAGTGTTTTGATGCGCGCTGCTTTGGGCAGTTTTCTTATGCGTTCAGCTTCTGATTCAATCAGTAACCCTTCATCCCTTAATTTTTCTTCAAGATCTGGAAACCACTGAACCACCCTCTTTCATCAAGCTGGTTCCAGAGTCTTTTCGACTGTGCCCGGTTGATGACACTATGTGCCGATGCGGCATAAAGCCAGGCAGCCACACTTAAACCGTATTTTTCCTTTAACAGCAATAGCTCTGAAAGTGTCAAATTGCGACGGTGCTCCCCTAGTTCTTTGGTCACCTTCTCTGGAGGAACAAGAAACGAGGATGCGAAACGATGCGCCAGATTCTCACCCATCTTATCATCGCCATCCGCATCCATCAGGATATGACCCAGCTCATGCAGCAGATCAAAGCGTAAGCGATCAACGGGAACTGTATTGTTGACTATTACAAGCGGGTACTTTTTGTTAATTCTGGCAGACAATCCGTCAAATGAGATTGTCGGTTCTTTATTGTAATGAACAATCAGGATACCATGTGCTTCAAAACACTGCGTGACACTGTCTATTGGGCCATTGCCCAAATTCCACCTTTTTCGTAAGTCAGAGGCAAGAGTGCGTAGCATAAACGCATTCGGCATGCGTTTCCCTGTTTCATAGTTTGATAAAGCAGCTCTTGTAACATCACGCCCCAAATCTTTAATCTTTAACCAACCTGATTCAAAGACAAACCACCTGCAACTCTTGCATTCTTGAGTCGATCCACATTCATTTATACTACCCTCTCTTTCTTCTGTTGACATTTATTGTACAAAATCTTTATTTTGTCAACGGTAGATATGAAGAAAAAGTAAGATAAAACAAACATCATTTACCCAACAAACCGACCACAATCATCAAACTGCGCCAACTGCCACCCCAGTTTCCGGTACTGCCCGGGGCAAACACAATCTCCTCCCCTGCAAGCAGATTAGTCTCAATTTCCATATTGAGTCCTTTGGACTCTTTCTTAAGCTCTTTCTGCATAGCCAGAGATTCGCCTTTTCCGCCCTTCCATGTGAATTTCAGAACATTCATGGACATCACTTTGTCGTCACTCCGCCAGGCACTCCACGGTCCTGACTTGACCGACACCGCATATCTTCCGGTTTCAGGTGCAATAAACCTGAGAAGACCGGCATCCGAACGGACAATACCAAAAAGGGCCTTCGAGGCATGTGGACGAAAGAGCCCCTGGCCATTCGGACCGGTAAAGCAATTATCACCCCCGAACCATACCATATCATTGGTCTCCCACAATGTGCGGTCGGCCCCCACGGAGGCATCAACCCCGCGCGCCTCCTTACTCGGCATCCACGACAGGTGCCACAACGCCTTGCCATCTTTATTCCGATAGACAGGGTCATCAATCCAATGCGTGTGCGCGATGGGCAACGGATAGACCTTAAGAGCTTTCTCACCTTTGGCTGTAACAAAATCGCCTTTAAAAACCAGCGGTTTGGCCACCACCGGTGGTGGATAAACGGTCAGATCGGGGGTGATCGAACGACCTAGCTTATGTGCCTTGGCCGGTGTAGCCTTGAGCAGTTCTGTCAGGCCCTTATCGAATACGCTATCAAAAAGAACATACCCATCCTGCGTTGGATGGCAACCATCCCGTGAGAAAGTTTCCCAGGGAATTTCACCTGCAATGATTTTCGATGCGGCAAGAAAGCCTGTACCCAAAGTGGGAATGCCATAAAAAGCGGCCACGCGCTCATGCGCACTCGCTGAAGGGGGTAAAGAACCCTCCTTGTAAAATGGCAGATGTGTCTTTGCCAGCGTATAAAAAATTGCAATATCGGTCTTCGGATTTTTCAACCAGGTTTTATGCACCATCTGCTCCATGGCCACAGTTCTATCGCTGTTACCATCGTTCACACAAAACTCAATCAGCACCAGGTCAGGTTTTTTTGAAAGCACATCACGGTCATATCTACGCGACCCGAAATCGGAACCGGTTCCTGATATCCCCGAGTTGACCACATTCACCTTCGCGTCAGGATAGTGCGTTTTCAGCCACCCCGTCACATAGGTGATATACCCTTTGGGCGAAGCTCCCCCCACGGTAATAGATCCACCAAGGAAAACAACGTTCACAGGCCCGCCCTCCTTCAACTTGGCGGCCACATTCGGCAATCCATCCCGCACATTGAAGAGCACGGCCGGCTCACCCTTAGCAACCGGCGCCGCCGTATTTCCAGCGGCGACAGCATTTACAGAAACCATACACGCGAGTACTACACCCGACACTACCAAAAGCAAACTTCTCTTTTTCATAAAATTCCTCCCTTTAAGCTACAATAATATCAGCCCTTCAGGCTTAAAACCAGCTATCATTAGGAAGCTTTAACTGAACGGGAATCGCACCTTGAAGAAAGACATAGAGAAGAGCCGGTCTTGCCGTAAGGCAAAACCGGCTTGCGCCTATCTAAAACGTTTTTCCCTGCAACAACGTATCTACTGCAGCAGCAGAATCGTGCCCATTGCAGGAGGGTGTTCCAATTCAAAGCTGACAGCGGTCACCGTGGCATTGGTCACGCCAGTTGTTGGATCGGTGAAATCCCACGCGAAGATCGACGAGGATATGACGCTCTTGTCTACCACGTACTCCAGAGGGATAACCAGTTTCAGGTCATAGCTTCCAGAACTTTCAACCACCGAGTTGGTATAACCTGCGGCAATCATATCCTCAACCAGATTGGTGACATTTTCGGCCTGCTCATTAACAGCCATCCGCACCACCAGCCCAAGCAACCGGTTGGTGCTGATATTGGCCACGGTGACATGGCCCATCGCACGTTCGGCGAAGATCGCGGAGGTCGTACCACCGATACCGAGATCAGCCTGCTTATAGCCGTCGGATAATGTGATCAAGGATTTCCTCGGACTCACAGTTGTTAAAGACTCTACCCACATATTGCTATCTGGACGGGAGAGATAGTCGTAGCTCAGAGATGGATTCGCCGAAAGCCACTTCATCAAAGTGAATGCATTGGTCTGCGAAAGCACCACACCACCATCCATACCCACGCGCAAATGGCCGCAGCGATACGCCCCGCCCGTAAACTTGATAGGTGCCAGGTGCTCAGGGCTCTTGTCCAGCACAAACTCCAGCAAAAACTCGTTGGTACCGGAGTTCAGCGCCCTGAATGTCACATCCGGAGCGGAACCGGTCAGGCGAAATTCCGCCACTCTGGTTTTAGGGATGTTTAGATCCCGGATCGGAGAATAGAGTATTCCTCCACTGATCTCATAGCGACCGACATGATTGGTTGAGTAACGTGCCAGGTATATGTTGGTATCGTTCGTCCATACACCACCGGTCTGAATAAATGTTCCCGGTCCTGAATTAGCGCTCGCCCCGCCAACATAGTACATGTAGGACTGGTTCGACACTTCAAGACGTGTCAGGATACCGCCACTTACACGCAATGTACCATAGTCGCCACCGCCCATATTGATGGTATTACAATTCGTGATTCCTGAAGAAATTTCAGCTATTCCCCCGTTATTGATGCGGGCATCAGACGTAGGAACCGAGCCACCCACCCAGTTAAGAGGGTCATTCCAATCCGCAGGGGTCGCAACAGGACCTTCACATGCAAAAGTAGAGCCGGAACTCAGCGACTTTTAGACAACTGTGTACAAAACAGGAGATGCGCCCCGTTGTACGCATATTTGCCCTGAAATCGCTATTTCCATACAAGCGGAGCAACACTGACTCCGCGATGAGGGTGATCGGCACTGGAGATGAACCATTTTCCTCTCTCATCCTGGATGATCTCAGGTGCATGAACAGTGAATTCGGCCAGCACAGGGCTGTCATAAAAACTCTTTGGCGACTCCGAACAGTGCACAAATGTCCTTGGGCAATATCCGCTTGTGGTTTTATCGGCCTGATCCCATAGGGACCAGAACAAATAGAACAATCCATCGTAGTGAACAAGAAATGGAGATTCGGTCTGATAACTCTCTTTTTTCGGTTTGTAAATCGTGATCGGATCAGTCCAGATGATAAAATCTGTCGATGTCACTAGGTTGATCCCGTTACCGTCACAGCGCAGAAGATAATAGGTGTTATCCCAGACCATGATATGAGGATCACGATTACCACCTTTTGCAGTCAGCCGCCCCCGGTCGATCCACGTATTCAGATCCCGGGAGGTAACCCGGCCGAGGCGGGAGCCTATCAAAGAATACTCGTCACCAATCTTAACAGAGGTCGGAGCCCAGCCGCAATCTCCCACACTTATCTTCGGCAGGTCGTGCCACGATTGAAAGGTGACCGCCTGTGCAAAGCTGCCTTCCGGGGCAATCGCATGGAAGCACAGCCCCTCACCGCAATGCCCATTGTCACCCGTCACCCAGGGTTTGGTTATACCAAAGCAGTGCCAACGATCCTTTAAGTAATTGCCTGCGCGACAGATATGACATGCTTTTTATCTCCTTTTAACATCTTTTAGGCCCTTCACCGAAGGG
Organism: Kiritimatiellia bacterium; assembly: GCA_027858965.1. Classification (GTDB taxonomy): domain Bacteria; phylum Verrucomicrobiota; class Kiritimatiellia; order RFP12; family UBA1067; genus M55B167. The sequence continues at coordinate 10,700 of JAQIBS010000204.1, read as the reverse complement.
CAATACAAACATGGATTAGGATTGATTTAGCCCCTTTTGGACGAGAAAAAAAAATAAATTGCTCTTTCAAAAAAAATTGTCTGTCCAACGGTTCGCTTCTTACCCCTTACCTTTCTTAAGTGTATTCCTCGGAGGAGTAATTTGTCAATCGACGTTATTTGCGCAGACGGCAAATTTGATTTTAAGCCGATTGACTCTATTTTTTCTCTATGGTATATTTGCGTAGTTGTAAATCTGACAGAGGATTTAATAACGGTAAAATGGGGTTATCAGCAATCGTGTAACACTCTCCTTTTTTACATGAACTAAAATTCTGTATATAATAAGAGCGATAAAAGTAGAAGGTTTTATGGTTTTTAGTTCGATTATTTTTCTTTTCCTTTTTTTGCCGATAGTTCTGGCTTTATATCACCTGCTTTTACTCCCAGTCTCTCTCGGCCACAGACAAGCAACTGTTTTTCGTAGACTCGCCAATCTGTTTCTACTTATAGTCAGCCTGATATTTTATTTCTGGGGCGAACAATGGCTGATATGGCTCGTCATGGCCTCTACTTTTGTTGATTATTTCTGCGGATTATTTATTTCAGGCGCCTTTCATAAAGGACGTATTGAAATGCTTTCAGAGGACAGCCGCCGAACCTCATTACAACGTTTCGGTTTAATCCTCTCTTTAACAACAAACTTACTTTTCCTGGGTTTCTTCAAATATTTTAACTTCGGCATAGACAGTTTCAACAACCTGTTTCCCGAGTCATTAAGACTTTCTGATGTGATACGGATCACGCTTCCATTAGGAATCAGTTTCTATACGTTTCAATCAATGAGTTACACTATCGATGTTTACCGGGGCCACGTCAAGGCCACACGGAACCTAATTGATTTTGCCTGTTATGTAACACTCTTTCCTCAACTGGTCGCCGGTCCGATTGTCCGTTATCGTGATGTTGCATATCAACTGGTTCATCGTACTATGAACAAGCAGTTGTTTACTTCAGGAGTAAACCGTTTCATTTTAGGACTGGGAAAGAAAGTGTTAATTGCCAACACACTTGCCCGATCCTCTGATAATATTTTTGCATTATCTCCTGATCAACTGACAACCCCACAGGCCTGGATGGCAACCGTTTGTTACACGCTCCAGATCTATTTTGATTTCTCGGGATACAGCGATATGGCAATCGGGCTGGGACGTATGTTTGGCTTTGAATTTCTTGAAAACTTCAATTACCCCTATATTTCCCGTTCGATCCACGAGCTCTGGAGACGGTGGCACATCTCCCTCTCCACTTGGTTCCGAGACTATCTCTACATTCCATTGGGAGGCAGCAAAAAGGGATCCGGTCGGACCTATTTCAACCTCATTACCGTGTTTTTTCTGTGCGGATTGTGGCATGGGGCCAAATGGTCCTATGTGGCATGGGGACTTTTCCATGGACTCTTTCTCGTTCTGGAACGCCTTGGACTAGGACGTATAATTAACCGCTTACCGAGAGTGCTACAACACATTTACACGCTGCTGATCATTATGGCAGGCTATACATTATTTGCCACGGAATCATTTTCGCATTCGATGATGCTGCTGAAATCCATGGCCGGATTCGCCCCGGCACAAAGTTCCGCACTCATGCTCGAGGACTGGTGGTCCATTGATATACTTGTAGCACTTATTTTCGGTACCATCTTTTCTGCCCCGATTTATACCAAAGTAAGCCCGATATTATGTGGCTGGTCTAGAAGGAATATATTTTATGCCAACGGACTTGAGCTCCTTAGAGCTGCCACATTTTCTTTGATTCTGCTTTTCTGCGCCATGTCGTTGGCTTCAGGAACGCATAACCCGTTTATCTATTTCAGGTTCTAATATTATGCACAACAGTGGACAAAACGGCCTAACTAGCTGGATACTTCCAGTCTTTTTTGTGGTATTGATTTTTGCCACATTAATCGGCACTTTTTTTCATTGGGATTTTTATCCACTACAGAATGAAAACCACCCCATGGCGGCTAAACCGGATTTCAAGAACTCACCGCTCACAGAGTGGCCAGACAAAATCAATGCCTGGTACAAAGACCATTTTGGGTTTAGAAACACTTTTATCAGACGTTACAACGCCATTAGCCGCGATTGGTTTAAACGCCAGCCGAATTCAGTGCTTATGAGCGACAAGGGCTGGTTATTTACCACTAAAAACGGTGCAATTGCAGACTTTATGGGGGTTAGAGTCCTTTCAGAGACTGAATTAGAGCAACGCCTGCAAAACGCTGAAGGAAAACAGAAATGGCTAAAGAAACAGGGTATAAATTTTTTATGGGTTATCCCACCGAATAAATGCTTAGTCTACCCTGAGGAATTGCCAAAAAAAATACAGAAAGCGCGTAAACGTAACGGCATTGATCAGTTACTGAGCTATCTGGATGCCCAAGGTTCTCAATTAAATCGACTGGACCTACGTCCCGTCTTGCTGGCAAACAAGAGTGCCGGTGTCGTTTATCATTCAACGGACACCCACTGGAATCCTTTGGGCAGCTATATTGGTTATTGCTCTATAATCAAGGAAGTCCAACACTTAATGCCTGAAATCCGTGATTTCATACCACTAAACACCTGTACAATTACGACCAACAAATGGACTGGAGATCTTATAAGCTTTGTTGGAGACGGAAAGAATCGTGATATAGACTACATACAGATCGAACCCCCTGCTGGAAATGTTCAAATTGTCGAAAGCAAGTGGGAATTGCCTGAATTTGATAACGCTCTTGATTTGTTAATAACCCATAATCCAAATGGTCATGGTACAGCAATAATCTTTCATGATTCCTTTGGTGGCGTAGGATGGAGAAAGTTTTTTCCGCATCATTTCCGTAAAAGCATATTCCTTTTAACAGCTCGGGCCAAAATAGAGCTTTTCGAACAAGTAATTGATACATATCATCCTGATATAATCATTGAAGAGCAAGTACAGCGAAATCTCATATATAAAAAACAGCCCACAAGTCAAATTTGGGTTGAGGCCTTCAATACTGATTGAGAAGTCGGGGTCTTCAGCGAACCAAATTTGGAATTAAGCAAATTGACTCTATTTTTTCACTATGGTATATTTGCAAGCTTGTGAATATGATAGCGGATTTCATAATGGCAAAATGGGTTATCAGCAATCTTGTAACACTCACCTTTTTACATGAATTGGTATTCTATATATTATAAGAGCAATAAAAAGTAGATGGTTTTATGGTTTTCAGTTCGATTATTTTTCTTTTTCTTTTTTTGCCGATAGTACTGGCTGTTTATCATCTTCTTTTTCTTCCTGTATCATTGAAACACAAACAGGCTGAGATTTTTCGGCATTTAGCGAATCTTTTTCTACTCAGCGTCAGCCTGATTTTTTATTTCTGGGGTGAAACCTGGCTTATCTGGATTGTCGTCGCCTCAACCCTGATTGATTTCTTCTGCGGGTTGCTTATATCCGGCGCATTTCATAAAGGCCGTGTAGAAATGCTGGAGCAGGGAACTCCACGCACAGCAATGCATCGAGCTGGCTTAATCATATCAATCACATCCAATCTCTTGTTCCTGGCCTATTTCAAATATTACAACTTTGGCATAGATAGCTTCAATGCTATGGTTCCAGAAGCTTGGCGTTTCACAGATGTGATACATATTGCTCTTCCGCTAGGCATCAGCTTTTATACCTTTCAGTCCATGAGCTACACAATTGATGTATATCGAGGTCACGTAAAAGCCACACGTAACCTGATCGATTTTGCCTGTTTTGTGACCCTGTTTCCTCAGCTTGTAGCTGGTCCGATTGTACGTTATTGTGATATTGCTTACCAGCTGGTACACCGCAATATGACTAGCTGTCTATTTGCATCGGGAGCAACCAGATTTGTTATGGGATTAGGCAAAAAAGTACTGATTGCCAATACGGTTGCCCGTGCCGCAGACAATATTTTAGCACTTCCTCCAGATCAACTGACCACTCCGCAGGCATGGGTTGCCATGATTTGCTATACAATCCAGATTTACTACGACTTCTCAGGTTACAGCGACATGGCAATTGGTCTTGGACGAATGTTCGGTTTTGAATTCCTCGAAAACTTTAATTATCCCTATATTTCAAGATCCATTCAGGAATTCTGGCGACGGTGGCACATCTCACTCTCCACCTGGTTCAGGGATTATCTCTATATTCCTCTCGGCGGCAGCAAGAAAAGCAGCGGCCGCACCTATCTAAACCTAGTGGTGGTCTTTTTCCTGTGCGGTTTATGGCATGGTGCAAATCTGGCTTATGTTGCATGGGGATTATATCATGGCTTCTTTCTTGTCATTGAACGTATCGGGTTACGTAAGCTGATTGAACGACTGCCACGTGCCGTGCAGCACCTTTACACATTACTGGTCGTTATGGTTGGTTGGGTTATATTTGCAACCGAATCATTTTCACAATCTTTGGTTATTCTGCAATCTCTGGTAGGATTTGCTCCAGCGCATGAAAGCTCATTAATACTTTCTGATTGGTGGTCCCGTGATGTTATTGTAGCGATTCTATACGGAGCTATCTTTTCGACCCCGATTTTCTTATATGCGCATACCTGGTTGCAGCGTTGGGCGGTTACTAATTCAGCAACCATTGCCGGGTACGGCATATTTAAGGCAGTTATCATCACTCTGATATTTCTATTGAGCTCAATGGCCTTGGCTTCAGGAACTCACAACCCGTTTATTTACTTCAGATTCTAGTTACATGATTGAAAAAAAAACAAACTTCTATCTGTCATTCAGTACTACACTGGTGTTTATTTTTTTAATTGCAACACCTTTTCTGGGAACAATTTTCAGATGGGACTTCTATTCGTTTCAGGCAGAGAATCGTCCTTTAGCGGAACGGCCTGATTTACTGAAAACACCCTTTGTGCAATGGCCGGATAAAATCACCGCATGGTTTGAAGATCATTTCGGGTTAAGAAATACATTTATCCGTCGCTACAACGGCATCAGCCGTGACTGGTTTGCCAGACAGCCGAATAGCGTGATAATGAGTGATAAAGGCTGGCTGTTTATCACAAAAAACGGCGCTATCGCAGATTTTATGGGAATAAAGGTTCTTTCGCAAACAGATTTGAAAGAACTCCAAGAGAACATTGAAGGAAGACAGAAGTGGCTGAAAAACAAGGGTGTTGGATATTTGTGGGTTGTCGCTCCTAACAAATGTATGATTTATCCAGAGGAGTTACCAAACAATCTTCAGAATGCCCGAGGAAAAGATGGTATTAAGCAGTTCATGGAGTTCCTTGATCAGAAAAACTCGAGCTTAAACCGACTTGATATGCGAGATATTCTCTTGAAAAATAAAGATGCCGGTGCACTCTATTTTTCAACTGACACACACTGGACGCCACTGGGCAGTTTTTTTGGTTATCAGTCGGTTATTAATGCAGTCCGCCGACAACTACCCACTGTCAGTGCTCCAATTCCCCTTTCTATATGCAAAGTCACATCAAAACAATGGACTGGTGATTTAGTTTCTTTTGTGGGGGATGGGAAAAACAGGGACATTAAATATAAAGATGTTGAGCCTCCAGAAGAACTTTCGGCAAAGTTGAAAATAGTTTCAAAAACCAGGAATTATAACAACAGCCTGGACAATGTGTTTGAACTGCTAATTATCCAAAATCCGGAAGGTAAGGGAAAGGCTGTTGTTATCCATGATTCATTTGGAAAGAAGGGCTGGCGAGAGACAATGCCTCTTCATTTTAAAGAAACTATTTTCATTGTTGCCCTTCGTCCAGAAGCCACTCTTTTTGAATCAATAATTGAGACTTTTAATCCTGATATCATTATTGAAGAGCAGGTGCAACGAAATGTCATATACAAAAAACAGGCAACAGATCCGATTTGGGTAGAGGCGTTTCATGCTCAATAGAATTAGGAGTTGAAAAATTATCCATTCAGATTCTTTTGAATCAATGGCTCCCAGTTCATCTTACGATAAACACTTCGGGATTTAACCGACACATATACATCCCAAAGAGAACCAAAATCTATCAGCCAATTTGTGGCTCCCAGCTCCATAGAGAGTTCATCAATTAAAACATTAGCCATCATCGAAGCTGAAAATGCGTAAACAACACCATCTTTGTCTTTTGAAAAATCCAGAATGGCCTGTTTAACTACTTCCTTAGCAAGAAAACAGTTCTTTTCCGGAATTTGAATGAAATGGCTCACAGAAAACACGCTCTCATCCATGTTTGAAAGGAATTTTGGTCCGATGATGACAACTTTTTTATTTCGTAAAGCCTGTACAAGCGGGTAAAGTTCCCCCTTTTTATTTGCATCATGGAAAACATCGGAGTTATACCACGGAATATCAACGTCTTCCTTTTTTAAATAGGCCTTCAGTTCACGCCCGATTAGGCGCATAGCCAGTGGTTGCATCCCAAACAAACAATATTCTTTGGGGTGGAGCAGACAAAGCCTCAGCTGCTCTCCTAATTCAGGAAAGTAGGTATGTCCGTCACAGTTTTCTCCTTCATGATCTAAAACAGCCGACCACTCTCCATCTCCAAATCGGGAAAAGGAATATATTTCACCATTATTAAGCTTATCCACAAAAAAGCCCAATGGCTGATCCTCATATTTTATGGCGCGTAACAATGAAGACTGGTTAATCCATCTACGTAATGACATATAAGCTCTACTCCTTGGTCGACTTGCCGTTAAGCATTCCGATCAAACTATTTGTTTCAGGCTGATTGCCAGCCATGGATCATCTTGTTCAGCGAAACAATCATCTATTTCTCTTCTTGATCCGTAAGTAATTATCTCAACTCCTATCGTAAATAACAAGTAATCTCTTTTCCTCTTGGCGGACAGCAGGATTACAGAGCCTTTATTATAAGGTTTTCGTACAGACTTCATTAAACTCGAATATTTTATCTGGATAATCATAGTGAGTAAAATAAAGAGTTGCAGGCATAAACAGCCATTCAGCACTGTTGATCTGCTCCTTTTTTATGACAAGGCGATATCTCTGCAAATAAAGGTCACACAAGGTATCAAGTGAAAAAGAAGCGGCTTTATTATTGACTAAAGTTTGTGCCAGATTGAGTTGCATCCCGATAACGGTTTTCTCGCTGGTTCCAAGCATTTTACGAAAACGGTTGGTTTTTCGGGCAACCCGTAATCCCGCCCACTCAAGAGTAGTGGGAATATGATATAAAACCGGTGATAGAAAACGTAGTAACATAGCGGAGTCAAATACCTGGAAATCAACATTGAAGCTATATTCCCAAAGTTTAGTTGCATTTTTATCACGGGCATCCCATTCCAGCAGGGTGCCTTTGTTCCCATTCTCATTGTAAGGGATACGGATAACCTTCATTAATTCAGACAACCGACGTTCATTGGTCAATTGATCTGTCATTCCCATCCGGAAACTCACATTCTCCGGGTTTTCCTGAATACGTTTAAGAGCTTCTTCCGGAATATAAGTCGGCTGAAAAACATATTGATCATCCGTACTGAAGAAAGTGAATTGTGCTTCAGATTCCCTGATAGACTCCTCCACCAGATCTTTAAAATTATCAAACTTCGTACGCATCGCTTTGTTTTTGAGATAACGATACAGATTCCCGGAGTGAAATAATAAAGGGGAAAGTTCGGCCAGTGAACGGTATCTGCGATCACAACGCTTGAAAATAATGCCTTTCTCTTTCCACTCTTCCATCAGTATATGATAAGACTCTTCGTGAGATTTCGAACAATCGTATACCACATAATAACACAAACCTTGATTCAACAGATTTCCATCAAGGGATCTTAGTGTCAGATCCAGTTGCATGGCCCGATTGAAAGAGAATATAATACAACAAAATTTATGCATTTTAATTACCTACGTGATTTATCCGCTAAACGATCATCAAGAAACGCAAATGCATTATTTAACTGAGTGGTTATCTGCTCCAACGAAAAATGCTCTTCCATAATTCGATACGCTTGAGCCCCCTTAACTTCAAGTTTCTCATCGGTTAAAAGGATTGCGCCAACAGCTTCCGCTAAAGCCTGAGGATTGCCAGGCTGCACAAAATGTAATCCGTTGTCACCTTTGCGTATTTCGGCTGGGTAAGCCTCCGAAGCCCGTGTTACAACCGGGCGCCCACAGGCCAAAGCCTGAAACACCTTATTGGGAATTACACGTCCTGCCTTGGGTGTAGTCCCAAATACACCAAGCACAACATCGGCTTTTCCAATCCGGGAAGATAGTTCCTGATATGGAATCGGATTTTCAAAATGAAGATTAGAAAGACCTGAGGCAAGATCTTCACACTGAGTACGAAGCGCCCCGTTCCCCAGCAAGGTCCATTTTACTTCTGGACAAATTCGAGCGGCTTTAATCACCGTTTCAACACCATGTAATGGAAGAAAGCTTCCATAAAAAAAGGCTTCAGGAGGATTATTCTTTTTGTGAAAAAGCTGCGGTTTGAATACATCGGAATCTGCACCGACCGGAACGACAAAACAACGTTCCGGCCTAGCCCCCAGTTCCTGCTCAAAGTATACTTTGTGCGAAATTGTATCCGCAATAACCAGATCAGCTGAAGAAAACATACTCGTTTCCCACATCTGTAACCGAGCTGCCTTTCGACTGCCCTCCTGAATTTTTCTGAACTCAAAAACCCGTTTATCATATGAACTGATCAGAGGATCGAAAATAACCGGAATATTCAAACGCCGGGAAAATCTCCTTGCCGCCGGATAGTCGCGTTGCCGGAATGCGGGCACCCAGATAGCAGTGGGACGTTCCCGTATGCGTAAAGTCGCTTCCAAATCTGCAATAGCAGAAAGATGCGGACGGAAATAAAGAATCTCCCAGCCAAGCGAATCCAAAGCCTGAATCATGATGGCATTCCGGGAATAAGCCGGATCAGAACGTCCCCACCAGATAAGCTGTCGATCCTTAGATCTCATGACATCGAGTCTTCCGAAATCCAATAATCCCTGATCCATGATGCTGGCAGACAATGACGATTAGCATGTTTTCCCTTAAAACCATATAATGCCTGATCAGGATCCGGTCTGCCATGAAAGACCAGTACTCTTGTCCCTTTCGGAAGGATGGGCGATTGAACCAAATTAAGAGGAAACGGCCGCATACTATGCCGTTTAAAGCTGCGCACCCACTTTTCCGGCCACCAGGAAACCTCTTTCATAGCATAAGTCAGGAACGCCTGCTCGGTTACATAGATACTCCGATCCAGAACCAGTTCTTTTTCCTTCATGAACGTATCACAGATATATTGGGATTTCCCCGCTTCAAAACGGAAAAGTGAAGAGTTGCCTACATCAGGACGCTTACGCAGAATTGTTTTTCGTCGTTCAATCCAATTATGAATAATTACATTCTTACCTAATTTGTATTCAAACAGGCAGTCAATATCACCAGTGATGATAATATCAATATCGCAAAAGAGTGTAGGCCCCTTCAAATCAGCAAAACCGTCAGCAGTAATTAACAGTTTTAGAAATACCGATGGCCAATTAGGATGCCCGGGATTGGGCGGAAACGGGACAATTTCAATACCTTCATTCAACTCTGAAGCGTCCTCGGTAACACAAAGAAAACGAAATGGACGATGTAAATGCTTTTTCACCCCGGAATAAAGGTTATTTACATAATGGGCTCCATACCGTGTTCCCCACTTAAAGCATATAACATTAACGGGATCATTATTCATTTCCACCTTTCAAGTTAATTTGTAATTCATTAGACATCAATAACTGCACAGATTCAACAAGTTGAATGTGATCTATTCCTGCGCATCCACTGTGTACCCGAAAGCATCAAGGTACAGTTGATAGTGAGCCTTCAGGCGGCAGATCTGTTCTTGCGTAAAAAATTCGCGGTAATAACCACTGGCGCCATTAAATTTTGAAACATGACGCCCATGAAAATGATCCTTCTTATTCCAGTTATCAAAATCACCCATCTGCTCTGTCTTCTCTTTTACTTTTTTCACATTGTACTTATCACAGATCCCCTGACGTTTATGGGAATCTATGTTAATTCCGAAAAAACATTCCAATTCATTAAAAAGGTATTCATGGTCGTTGGAAAACTGTTCATATTTAAGAATCAACGCATGGGAGTCGGTACGTATATCCAATACTGACCGCATTGCCAGGTCAAACTCTTTACGCAACATATCAATGGATTCATCAGTTTTAGGAAGCTCCTGACACTGAATGCTTGAAGCCATTGCATCAAGAGGATGACGCACAGTACAGACAATCGGCAGGCAAAACGGACCCAATCGTGTTTTCTTCAAGGAATGCTTTTTTTTTATTCGTCTTCCGGGAAATAACTCTCTCAGCACATTCCAGACAAGAGTACTTCCTGTCCGGGGAGGGCTGAACTGTAATACCGGAAGGGAAAATCGATTCCGCAAACTCATTAACACATCCAATCTTTGCTTTTTAGAACTATCCACTCAAAGAAAACCTGTTTCTTTTTTTCTCAAATATCTATAATAAGTATTCACCAAATCCAAAGCAAGCAGAAAATCATAAAGACGCGGACTTCGATTTGACTCACAATAGATGACACCGAAGCAAGTTCAGTAACTACTTAGAACATCACTGGTTGACTCATAATACATGACACCCAACAATAAGGGCATGAAAATGAGTAAATCAGCAA
>JAQIBS010000197.1 GCA_027858965.1 Kiritimatiellia bacterium | reverse complement strand
GAAAATCCGGGAACATTTAAAAAGCCTTTTGCCTCCATCTCAAAAGCACGCGACTCTATCCGTGAGCTTAAAAAGGCGAAGGGTGGTTTGCCCGTCGGCGGTGTCACGGTCTACCTGCGTGGCGGAAACTATACCATGGAAGAAACACTGAAACTTGAAAAAATTGATTCAGGAAAATACGGTGCTCCCGTTGTTTATGCAGCATATAAAGATGAAAAACCTGTTTTCAATGGAGGCTTTGAGGTTGGTAGGTTTAAAAAGGTTCGCGATCAAAAAATCCTGGATCGCCTGCCACAGGAGTCACATGGAAAGGTCTATGTAGCAGATCTGAAATCACAGGGATTTAAAGACTTTGAATTGCAAAAAGGCTATGGTTATGGAGTTAATAATGAAACCATCCGCTCTGTTTATGAAGATGATGCCTATATGCCAATTTCGCGTTGGCCGAATAACAGTCGAATTCCCGTGGATGAACTGCTGGACGATAAAAATCAATCATTTAAAACTAATTGCGATCGCATTTCACGCTGGACAACCGCCGACGATATGATGGTGGATGGATTCTGGTATCACCTCTGGGCTGGTGAGGCATTGCATGTTGAGAGTATTGATCCTGCAAGCGGAATCGTAAAACTTGCCAAGAAAGTGAGTCGTGGTTTGAAGCAGGGGCGTCCTTTCTGTGTTATTAATCTGTTGGAGGAGATTGACCGACCCGGTGAATGGTTTATTGATCGTGAAAATGGGTTGCTTTATATATGGCTGAAGAAACATCCCTGGTTTACGGATGTTGTTATTTCAGAGAGGAAAGAGAATTTCATTACGGCGGAAGGGGTGCAGGATGTTGTCTTTAAGGGAATCACATTTCAATACGGACAGAATCGCGCCGCAGATTTTAACAACTGTGTTAATCTGACAATTACCGGGTGCCGTTTTCATGGATTTGGAGGCACTGCTTTAACAGTCATAAATGCCGCCAACGCAAAAATTTATGGTAATAAACTCGATACACTCGGTCATGGCGGAATGCATGTAACCGGGGGCAATCGTAAAAACCTGACATCAGGCGGCATCATTATAGAGAACAATGAGGTTGGACATTTTGGCCTCTGCTCCAGAACTTATGTTCCCGCAATCCTGCTTGAAGGTGTCGGGACAAAGGTACGCCACAACTGGTTCCATCATGCACCTTCAAGTGCAATGCGGATCGAAGGCAACGACCATCTGGTTGAATATAATCTGACCGAGTTTGTTGTGAGTGAGTCAGATGATCAGGGCGGTATTGATATGTGGTGCAATCCCTCTTATCGCGGATGCATTATGCGATACAATCACTGGCGTGATATAGGGGGAGGCGATGTTCCCTGCGGTCAGGGAGGAATCCGTTTTGATGATGCTATCTCTGGCATGGTCGTTTATGGAAATATCTTTGAAAGAACTTCTAATGGACACTTCGGGGGGGTGCAGATTAATGGTGGTAACATGAACATCATTGATAACAATATCTTTATCGATTGCAATCATGCTGTCAGCTTCTCTCCCTGGAGCCTCGACCGTTTTCATACATTCATTAATGAAAGAGTAAAGGATCTGCTTTATAAAGAGGTCAATATTGATCTTCCGCCTTATACTGATCGCTACCCCTCTTTAAAAGCACTGAAAGATGATTCAAAACATAATATCAACAGTGTCTGGAGAAATATTGTTGCCGGTACTGATACCCCTTGGGGTCGTGCTCCCAAAGGAACCGATTTTTGTGACAACCAGATTCTCGATAAGATAAATCTAGAGAGTGCAATGCCTCAGAATAGAAGCTTCTGTGAAATACCAATTGATGAGATGGGAACTTATGCAGATCGTAATTGCGCTTGGTAAGAATTACACACAAAAGATATTAGTGCGGTAAAGCCGCAAACTCGAACGTCCAACATTCAACGTTGAATTTAATTATTCTGTCAAAAATGATTTTGTCAAAACCTGCAAAGCACTTTAGCAGCTCTGAAATCAACTTTTTTTTTGACAGAATAATTTTGACAGAATCATGTCTCGTCAGTTTTCGTAGCAAATATGGCAAAGATTTATTGTGATTTTGAAAGCTTCGCCAGTACTTCGCGTGTCTGCTTTAAACGTGCGGGAACATTTAATATCACGCATCCGTTATACCAATTTTCCCATTTGCCATGGCAATAGTCGGCGATCAGAGCTTCAGTCGGGGCCAATTCCTTTTCCGCTGATTCGAGTGCCTTAACCCCCGATGGAATATTTCCCAGACCCAGCGCCTCCTCCGCTATCAGTAACTGCTTGAACCATCCACTTAATCTGGACATCAGCTCCATCTGATAGATTAGGTTGTCCTGCAGAAATAGTGCCTCTTGCGCAGAAAGGTTTTCTTTTGCGACCCGTGCATGTAGTAGAGCCAGGTCAAAACCCTGCTTTTGTACTGCTACCCGTTTAATGGTTTCACGACGTCCCAGCTTACGGGGGCTCATATCACTGAGACTGGCCCAGAAGGCATCCTTTGATTGGGCTTTGTTTGCAACAGCACTGCCTCCTTTAGCCTTTTCTTTTTCTGTTCCCTTGCCGATTCGTTTATTGTTGATGCATTCAGTAATTCGATTCAGGGAAGATCGTCCCTTGTTTATTAGCAGTCCATCTAATAAAAAGGGAACCTTCTGTATTTCATGAACCTGATAGGCATTGAAAGCAATCTTATAGGCATTGGCAATTTCATTGTGTTTTGTTGAAAACCGATTGCTGATCCAATTCTCCAGCCATGCATCAGAGTTAAAAGCTTTCATGTCCCATGTCATCTTGGCCGTTGCATCAATTCCAAGAACAAACTCCCGCACATTGGAAACGTTGAAGATTGCATATTCATCCGCCCCTTTATTGACCGCCTCCTGAAGCAGTGAAAATGTTTTATGCGGCGGTATAGCTTGTGCCAAATGAGGACCGGAACCAATCAGGGCATGATGATAATATACCCCATATGTATTCTTCGGGCATCGTTGTGTTTTGTAGAAGTCCTGTTGCCATTTCCACCCTGGTGAGTTGTCGGCAAAGACAATAATTACGTCATCAGGAACGGCCAATAACCCCTTCTGGTTTAATACAGCACCCTCTGCCCAAAGCGTGGTTGACATGATCAGCGGTTTGCCAGAACACACCTGTTTTAGAATTTTCACTTGATCTGCCATGGCATCGGAAATAATCTTTCCTCGATCCTTATCCGATTGGGGTGTGTCCGGATCAGCCTGCCACATCGGCCGATCTCCTTTTCCGCGCAGCCCCAGTTGCCAGATTACATTGGGATACTCCGCCCATTTCTTCGCATAAACCCGCCATACCTCACGCACCTCGGCCGCTTGACTGACATAAGAGTATTTCAAATCCTTGCCACGGGATTTCCAATAATTAAAATAGACCCATGCGCTTACCCCCAGAGGTTCCTGATGATGCATAGATAAAAACAGTCCGCGTCGGGCACATGCTTTGACCAGTGCTTCCTCTGCTGGATTCATAATATCGATAAAGCTGGCAGGAATGACCAAATTACAGCGACTGCGCACCAGAGCTTCGGCAATGGCATTCAATGTCTCCGGATGCATCATGTTATTATAGAGTTTGTATGGCAGTTTCCGCGTGCCTCCCGGCTTCCAGAAGGTCAGCAGATCCTCATCATTAATAAACCAGCCACGGTATTTGAATGTCGGAGTATCAGCTTTCAGTTCCACAGAGTCCCATTTCAAAGCCGCACATTTTTTTGGTTCAATCCCTGACCAGAACCACATCGGGTCCACATGCAGATAGTTTTCAGCAAAAGCATAGACACCGAACATAGTGCCGCGTGCATCACCGCCCTCGATTATCAAGCGGTCGCCCTGCATAGACACATGATAACTCTCCCACGGACCACCCTTTTTTGTTCGAATTTCTACACAGGGGCCTGATATTTGGGAGATATCAGATACGATTGCAGGAGAGAGGCCTGTAATTTTGCAAACATCCGATGCAAGATCCTGTGCTGCCAGCTGCACATATTCCGGTTCTTCTTTTGTTATCACAATCGGCAATACGCGGTTTGCTGTTACCCATTCAAAACCTTTGGCTTGTGATACTGCTGCTGTCAGCAGAAAAGAAAAAAGAAAAACATGTAATTTTATAAATTGACTCATAATAAATATCCTTAATATTTGATTCGCGGTTGGTTCTTCCGGCTTTTGTGAAGCTACCCCTTACTACATTCATTAGCTGCATTCTCTCAACTTCTTGTCAGTTATGCACGTTTTTTTACCACGAAGAAAATAAGTAACCCAAGCTTTCAGCTTGGCTGATAGTACGGGAAGCAAGCTGGAAGCTTGCCTTACTTTAATCCACCTCTTAGGTTGACGCGTATGAGCTTTGCGGGAGAACAAGGTACCCGACTGCTGAGACGCTGTGCAATTTCACGTGCTCTCTGTGTCACTGTGTCTCCGTGTTAAAATAATCATTTTTTATATTTTAATGATGTGTTATCGGTCAAACTGTAGGATACTAGTGCTATCAAGTTCATAAAAAATGGAAGGAATATCATGTCTATTCAACAAACAAAGTTTTTGTTACATAAAAATATGATCCTCGCAGTCATTTCGATGCTGTATGTGTCTGCAGTTTCGGGAGTTTTCGCTGCCCCGGCCGGGGCAACGTATCTCGACGAGATTGATCTCTCGGCAGCGACATGCGGAGCTGGTCGGCATCCGCGCGCGAAACGCACCGTAGAGGGTGGTCCGATTGCGCTCGCGGGTAAGGTCTTCGCCCGCGGCGTGGGTGTGCACGCGCCGTTCACTTTCAAGCTGCTCGCAAACGGAGCGGCCATGCGCTTCACGGCTAACGTGGGCGTGGACGATGACATGCATGATCGCCCGCTCGCTTCGGTACGCTTTCTTGTGCTGGCAGATGATCGTATTGTGGCCGATTCAGGGGTTCTACGAGCCGGCGAACGCGCTGTGATCGACGTTAACCTTGCAGGTGCTAAGTGGGTGACACTCAAGACGACGGACGCGGGTGACGGTTACGCCTGCGACCACGCGGATTGGGCTGACGCCGCGTTTGTTTTCAAGCCTGGTGCGAAATGGGGCGATGCCGCCCTCGCTGAACTCAGTCGTCAGCTCGGTGTCCTCACCCCGCCCGAATCTCCCGCGCCACGAATCAACGGACCCTCTGTTCTCGGTGTGAGCCCGGGGAAGCCTGTGCTCTATTACCTGCCGGTGACGGGCGCGAAACCCATACAGGTTGCGGTTGAAGGGTTGGATGTTGATAAGTTGAAAGAGGTGACCTTTGATCCAAAGACACGAATGCTGACGGGAAAAGTGGATACGGCAGGGGATTACAAGCTGGTATTCAAGGCGAAGAATGCAAAAGGACGGGCGGAACGCATATTCACGCTCAAGGTCGGTTCAACGATCTGCCTGACACCCCCCCTGGGGTGGAACAGTTGGAACTGTTGGGGTCAGGAAGTTTCAGACGAAAAGATGCGCAGGGCGGCGGATGCGATGGTGTCGAGCGGACTTGCGGATCATGGTTGGAGTTACATCGTGCTGGACGACTGTTGGCGGACACGGCCGACGGAAAAAGAGGCGGGTTTTAAGCGTCCGGGGTGGGTTCGTGATCCGCCGCATATGTACGGTCCCGCGCGCGAAGCGGACGGCACTCCTGTTTCAAATTCACATTTCCCGGATATGAAGGCAATGGCGGACTACATTCATGCCAGGGGACTCAAGGCGGGTCTCTATTCAGTGCCCGGTTCTATGGCGTGTTGCTACACCTTTGGATCGTGGGCGCACGAAGAAAAAGATGCCGCCACGTGGGCGGCGTGGGGATACGACCTCGTTAAGTACGACTGGTGCTACGGCGACCGGGAGTGGAAAAAGGCGGGGAATGACCGCGAACGCCAGTTCAAGGCATACAAGCTGATGGGCGATTGTCTCGCGCGACAGGGCCGGGACATTGTCTACAACGTCTGCAATTACGGCCGGCACGAGGTGACGAAATGGGCGCGTGCGGCAGGTGCTCACTATTGGCGTACGAACAATGATCTCAAAGATACATGGAAACTCCTTCTTCGTTCCATCGACCAGAACATGGAAGTGGCCGATGCCGCAGCGCCGGGTGGCTGGAATGATCCGGATATGCTTGTGGTGGGGCCCATGCGTTCCAACAGCTTCACGACAAGCCGCCTTACGCCGAACGAACAGTATGCACACATCTCTCTCTGGGCGGTCATGGCTTCACCGCTTTTCATCGGCTGCGATCTGGAGCGTCTCGATCCCTTCACTCGCTCGCTGCTGGTGAATGATGAGGTGCTGGAAATCAATCAGGATACACTCGGCAAGGTGGGACGGCCTATGGTGCATACGTCTGAGTACGATGTGTGGATACGTCCGCTTGCGGACGGTTCCCATGCTGTGGCGCTCTTCAATCGCACATGGGAGGAAATCGAAATTCCGGCCGATTTTGCGAAGCTTGGATTGCCTTCGTCCTGCGTCGTGCGTGACGTATGGTCACAGAAAGACCTCGGTGAATTCAGAGATCGCTTCACAGCTTCGATTCCCGGACACGCCGCACTTCTATATAAACTTTCGAAATCGAAAGAATAAAGGGCACCGGCGCCGGGGGCGGACCGTAATTTAAAAGGAGCGTATGTGATGAAAAACGTTGTGCTGCCAAACCGTCAAAGTATTCGTATGAAGGGGTGGGATTACACCTCCCCGGGCTGTTATTTTGTGACCATCAACACGCATGCGGCCTGGGCGCTGTTCGGCGTGATTGTGAATGGAAAGATGGTGCTGAATGAGGCGGGGCAGATTGCCGAGGAGTGCTGGCAAAAAATTCCGGAGCATTTCCCGATGATTGCGCTGGATGAATTTGTCATTATGCCCACCCACATGCACGGGGTGCTGCATTTGCACCGCGCAGGCGCAGGAAAACGCGCCGTTTCGTTGGGCGATGTGGTGGGGGCCTATAAGGCGGCCGTTTCGCGAATCATCGGCAGGGGTCGGCAATTGCCGACCCGTACGAAATTGCCGACC
>JAQIBS010000138.1 GCA_027858965.1 Kiritimatiellia bacterium | reverse complement strand
CACCGGGTGTCTCTCTCTAAAGTGTCGTTTTGGTTTACAACATAATAGAGGTTTATGCCCGGTGTTTTAAGCATTATTTAGCATTATTTACCCACAGATTCAGCGGAAGACCCAAAATAAAAATGTGGATATAGCAAAACTTTTTAGGGCTTGTCGTGGAGCCTCATAGAAGGTCCGATTTGCAATCGGACTGTCCGGTTGAAAACCGGACTTACGTTATTGCCATGGTGTAACAGTTGTATTCTGTGCTCTTCTGCAACCCAAAAAAAATCATCCACCGTGTAACGGCGGATATACTGTGCGGCCCGTATGTCCGCCGCTATGCGGTGGATAAAAATATCAGCAACTTATTCGCAGGTAAAACCCGCGAGCCTTAACAAAGCATTGAGTTAAAACTGTAGCGTTGCTTCTTAGAAGCAAAACAAGGCAATCTTTACTATTGGCCCTGCCTGCTGTTAGTAAAGATTGTTTTGCGACCTTAGTGGAGGGGCGCTGGCTCAGCGCTCGCATTGGGTTTGCTGCGTTTAAACTCAATGAGTGTCTTGATAAATTATGTCTAATATTGCATAATTTAGGTGCTAATCGAAGTTGACCCTTTCACCATCAATAGGAAGAAGAATTGCCATGTCAAACAAAGTTCAGTCCCTTCGCCACGTAGCCGCATCCTTGATGGCTTGCAGCCTGATCACCAGCCTGCTGTTGAGCTTTGCTGCGACTCTATCCGCCCAAACGGTAAACCCGGAATCAGTATTGGGCGACACCACAATGCCACCTCCGGAAGACCTATCGCAGACTTTCCCCTACGGAATTACGGGTAAGACTCCACCGTCACTGATCAAAATTAACTACGAAGGACAAGAAGCCTACCACAAGCACCGCATAAATCTAAGGATCTTTCAAGGCTGCCCGCAGGTAGAAATTTCCGAGGGAGGCAGACTTTGGGCAACTTGGTTCGGCTCTAACGTCCAAGCCGAACGAGCTCCGTACCACAGAGACCAATTCTCGGTCATATCGACCTCCGCAGACGATGGGAAGAGTTGGAAGGAAGTCTTTGTCTTCGATCCGAGCGCGCTTCTCGGCGGGGGAGCGTCTGACCCGATGCTTTGGAAAGATCCCAAGGACAATATCCGCTTCATTGGTCTTCGAAATATCGATTTCAAAGGCAAGGACGAATTTGCCTCCTCCGTGTGGGAATTCACCATGCTCGATCCAGAAGACGAACACACCGCCTGGAGCACGCCGCGTTTGCTTGGAAACAAAAATATATCCGTCATGAAGCCACTTATTTTTCCAGACGGTACTATCATGCGTTCGATGGACGACTTCAAACTTGTCGGCAAACCTGACAAGGTGAGGATTCGCTTTTTGAAGGAAGGCGTGGACGGCAAGCCGATATTTGTTTCCGAATTTCCTGTTGATAACGATGCGGTCTATGCAGAGCAGATGCCCATCATCCGAAAAGACGGGAGTCTGTTCACTTTTTACCGCGCCAGGAATGGGCAGAAATTTGCCGAGTCCTTTGATGGCGGTAAAAGCTGGAAACTGGGCGGTTACTACCCGATGCAGTTCTCGATAAACACAAAGTGCATACTCAAAACACTCCCTTCAGGAAGAGTCTTGCTAGTTGCCAACGATGTCCAGATGAAAGAGGAAAGTGGCAAAAAAATATACTACTATACCGACGAAAACGGTAAAGAATGTGCGCTCAAGAAACACAAGACCACGCGTACCCGAATGACGGCCTACCTAAGTGATGACGATGGCAAGACCTTTACGCACAGAATGCTCTTATGCGACGACGGCCAAATCAGCTATCCTTCGGTGGTACTCAGCAAAAACGGCTCAATTTACATCGTTTACGACCAAGGGCGTGGCGTGATAGGCCAGCACACAATCTTCCTTTCAAAGATCACGGAAGAAGATATACTTGCGGGGAAACTCATTAATGGCAAAAGCTTCTTGAACAATATCGTAAGCCGTCCCAGCGACCAAGGCGGCGGCCGCCGCGAGGGCGACCAAATCTAAACTTTCTGAATGTTGTTAATAATCATTTAAGGATGAGGTTTTGCGGTCTTACTGGACGGGCGCTGGCCTCAGCGCCTGCCTTGGGTGTGCGGCGATTGCGGGTTACGGACCGTGGGCCACGGTCCCTCCAGTTTGCGGCGTGACCACCTTGGTGTCGGCCTCAGCAGAGGCCGGTCTGGGGGCTGCTGACCCCGGCTGCAATGCAAATGCTCAACGCAGACTGACAGCAGAAGAAAGTCAGAATATATAAAAAAATCCTGTAATTCCATCTGGAATGCTCTAGTGCAGCATAATAAGTGTTCCGGAATTAGGCACTATAAGAGTACCCATGCCTGTGACTATATCCGGCTCTGTTGTTGATGAAATCTCACCTGAGAGGAGATGTGATCCTACACGCAGAGAGTGCAACGCTTGTGTGCCTGCGAAATCAAGAATAAGACCGGTATCTTCTTCCATCTCAATGGCGAGCCCGGATGGGAAGGGCGCATAAGCTTCATCTTCAACATCTAATTTTTTGATTCGCACATCATCAATACTTGATGAACGGTCACCTCCTGCTGTGTTGATACCCTGAAAAGCCAGAACATATGAAACACCAGCCTGTACGCAGGGCAACCGGAAGGTGTAGCGGTCATACAGATAGCTTGTTGTGGTGACTGTTCCTGCAGTCTCGCCATCCAGCTGCACCGCGAAATCATGTTCTGAGTGGCTGTAGCGACCGTCTGAGCGTGCAGCCGCCATGAAAGAGATGGTGTAGACTCCGTCTTCCGGGAAGCTTACACTCTGGCGTATATACGCAGTCTTTTGCAGAAAGGCAGCCTGCCTTCCTTCGGGGATTGAGAATGTGAATGGCTGGAGAGCTGTTGTCAGTCCTGCCTTTGTATCAGGGTCACCACTTTCCGTGTCTGACATGAACTCCCAGATGCCACCGGATGGTGCAGCATAGTAACTGCTGATGGCGGGTGTTTCAAATCCGGTATTGACTGCGACTGCAGGTCCTATACGTGTCACCTGTACGTTGTCGATCAACCCGATGCGTGAAAGCGCGTTTGTTCCTGTATTACCGGCAAAGGTCAGTATGCAGCTTTGTCCGTTGGTTACAGGGGGCAGGGTCATGTCATATTGCATAAAGGTCGGTATGCCCAGCGTAAATTGTTTTATCGTGGTAGTATCCAGTTTTACGACACATGGAAGATTGCCTGCCATGTTATATCCAATGTGGCTGTGGGAGTAGGGTGAGTCTCCGGTTGCACCTGCGCCAAGAAAAGAGAGGCGGTAGACTCCGGATGTCGGGAATGTAAGTGTTACGCTGAGCTCTCCGTCACCCATGATAAAGGCTGTACGTCCGCCTGCTGTTGGTGTCACGACCCAGTTTCCTACATCCTCTGCTATTCCAGATGCTTTTATATTGAGTCCGTATAGCGAGCCTGTGTTGGGAAGTTGATTAGTTATAGCATCAGTGAATGTCCAGCCGTTGCCGTTAAGTGTTGATCCTACATCATAACCTGCCTGATTTGAATATTTCAGGGCAAGTGTGCGTGCAGCTTCGAAAGATCCATCCGGTATAATGGCATCGCTGTTTTCAATGCGTTCAACTCTGATATCATCGATCAGCGATGCGCGGTCGCCGATTTCGCGTTGTACACCCTGGAAAAGCAGTGTGTATGAACCTGCGGTCCGGTAAGGAAGATTTATTTTTTGGCGGACAAAGTTGTCGGAACTTGCAATGACAGTGCTGATATAGGTGCCGTCAAACCAGAGTTCCAGCACAGGATCAGGATTAGATGTTCGTTTTGCATGAGCAAAGGTCAGCTGGTAAGTGCCGTCTTCCTGTAGTGTGATGGTTCCTTCCAGAGTGCCGCTGCGTTGTATATAAGCGGCATAGCTGCCGCCATCGAGTGTGGCAATAGATGCACCCAGCCAAGGTGTGCCGTCATCTACCTTTTTTGTGAGTCCGGAGCCTTTGTCCACCTGACTGCCGCCCTCATCAATCTTGGTGGCCGGCATGAAGGTCCAGCCCGGAATGCCGCCTCCAGGGTTGTAAGCCCAGGTCGACAAGGTGCCGGGTAGCTCAAAGCTTGGGTTTGTCACAGTTCCTGCGACAAAGGTATCGTCGCCAGTTGCGGCACGTGGTGCAATACGCAGAGAACCAGCCTCGACCTTTACAGTTGTTACACTGGCGGGGATCTCAGCTACAGTCCAGGTGCCGGATCCTATTTTTGAGAGAATGCCTGCTTGGGCCAGTGTGGTGCAAGTGTATGTGCCCTCCGTTACATTGATCTGTTTGCCGCTTGTTGCAAAGTCAATCGCGGCATTAGTGGACACTTCCACCATCATATCTGTTCGTGTAACCAACGGTCCCAGTGTCAAGGTGCCGTCCAGCAGGAGAATGGTGCGTGGGGCAAGCGCTGCATTTTTTCGCAGATGCAGTGTGCCTGCTCCGTTTTTGAACAGAGTGCCGTCGCCGGATACTCCGCTCATTGTGAGAGTCTCTCCCGTTTCTGCGGTGAGAGTTGCGGAGGTGTCGTCCATCAGATGTACGCTGCCGTCCTGACTGCGATTGAACCATTTGCTCTGCAGGTATCCTTCAACAGTGAGGCGATCATTTTCAGAGAGCGCACTGTTGAAAAGAAGCACTTCACTCAACTGGCCGCCACCTTGCCGGAAATGGGTGACTGGGGGTCTGTAGTTGCGGTCATTAAAAAAGTTGGACAATTTTCCGTCGCCGGTTGGCATGAGGGTGCTGAAAAGCTGGTAATCTCCGTTAGGTCGATCTGAATATGCCGGCACTTTCCGCCCATCGACCGAGGTGATTCCGTTACGTACACCGGCGGATGTCTCTTCGTTCCATATGGGAGCGGGGCTTCCATTAGAGTTGCCTGTGTGAAAATTCTTATCTCCAACGTTACCTGTTCCAGACCAGCTGCCGAAAAAGAAGCCATAGTATCCATTATCACCATATGTGCCGCGTATGGCAAAAACAGTTGAGGCTGTTACGGTTTTATTGCTGGTGATGGCACCAGCCTCGCCGGGTTCCATAATGGAGAGCCAGCATCCGTTGCTTTGCATCATTCCGAAATTCAGATAAGCTTCGGCTCCCAGCAGGGGATCACTGCTCAGCAGGGGCCCGGGTTCCGGATCATGCTGTCCTGCAAAGAGGAGTGTGGGGGCATTGGTATTGGTTTCACGCACATCGCACCATTTCTGTACCCGCAAAGGAGAACCATTATCTGTTACGACATTGGTTGTGGCATCCGTCCATAGAAGCAGGTCACTGCCGGTCAGGCTTTCGGGTAGCGGAAATGCCGCCAGAGAACTGTCGGGCACGAGGGTGAGTGAACCCTGTGCAACTTTGATACAGCCACCAGTGAAGAGCGAGTTGGTTACTGTCAGATTTCCAATGCCGAGTTTGCGGACTGTGCCGCCGATAACAATATCTGACGCGGCTGATTCTGCATTGGTCACAACGGCATCCACTTTATCGCCTATGGCTACAGAGGGTATCTCAAGGTTTACAGGAGCGGTGCCAGCAGTGAGCGCAAAGCTGAGTGTGCCGCAAGTAATGATGGTCCAGAACAATTTTTCAGGTTGTGTGATCATTTTAATTTTTCCCTTCGTGACAATAAAAACATTCAACTATTTCATGTCAAACAGAACTAAAAACTATCTAACATAATTTAAGTGTAAGTTTATAATGAAGTACAGTCAACAGAATAAAGATAAGTCTTGATAATTAGAATAATAAATCACATTTGTAGCTATTCTCTCAACTCCTGTCGCAAACAGCTGTCGCCTCCGGCTACGGCCGTAAACAAAAAAAATTATCCACCGTGTAACGGCGGATATACAGTGCTGCCCCGTATCTCCGCCGCTACGCGGTGGATGAAAATATCAGCTACACGCTACAAGCCCGCATTGTTATTAATAATCGTTTAAAGATTGTTTTGCAGACTTAGTTGAAACACCCCTATTCTAGTCGAGACGGATGAGTTCGAGCTTGTCGATGTAGAGGGCGTGGATGGCGGAGGTTCCGTTGTTTTTATCAAAACGGCCGGGTCCTATCCAGAAGTAGTGCGCGCGTTCAGGAATCCATTCGGCCACATCATACCAGGTGTAGTCTTCTGTAATGTCGCTGGTTTTGCGGACACACCCGCCGCAACTCTTTTTGTTCTTTGTGTCGTAGATGCCGCTCCAGAAGGCTTCGCCGGTTTTGCCTGCTTCCTTTTCAACGCGCACTCGCATGCGGATTTTATAATGGGTGCCGGGATCGAAGGCCACATGGCTGAAGCGGAAGGAGGTGCACCATTCAAAGTGGGTGTTGTAGAGCTTCATGGCTGAACCGTCCTCGGCGAGCGGGTCTTTGACCGTGTCCCCCCAGGTGCCGCGACGTCCAAGGTAGAGAAGGGTGTCCTCTATCATGACGCTTTTTGCGGTGGTGTCTACATCGGGCGGTACGGCTGTCAGCAGGCTCTGCCAGTGTTCAAGCATGTTGGAGTGTCGTTCCATGCTCTCGGAGAGGCGGATGTCGCCGGCCTCTTTGAATCGGGCCAGCAGCTCTCTGGCCTCTGCCTTCAGATTGTCGGGCACATCGTACTGTTTCGGGTTTCTGGTGAGCCAGACAGTGATTGGCGCGACATTGGGTGTCTGGCGTTCAAGATGAGCGTAGCGGACGGGAATGGCACCCATGCGCACATTGTAGAGAAGGGCGGGACTGTCTTTTACCGCTGCTTCGGCCTGCTGCCACAGCATAAAGGCGCGCGAGAAAAATTCATCCGGGATCTTGAGACTGTTCATGTTATCAAAAATGCGCAGGGGTTGATTTTCCGGGTCGCGATAAAAGCTGTGGAGTGCGTCGAAGTACGTCCGGACGTAAGGTGCGGCGGCACCGTAGTAGCCGTTGAAGAAGTCCTGGAGCAGTTCTTCCTGAGGCAGGTCAGGGTTCCACAGCCATTTGGCGAGCAGCCAGGCCTTGAGTTCCGCGAAGTCACCGTGGCGGCCCTGATAGGCACCTTGCTCAAAGAGGTAGTTGACACTGTTGGTCTGGAAGAACTTCACGTTCTCCTGCAGGGCCAGGATATTCGGGAAGGGCATGACATATGAGCGGAAGTCAGTTGTATAGTCCCAGACATAGAGGCGCGGGCTGATGGCGCTCCATCCGCGGATATCATCGACAAATGCGCGGTTTTCTTTATAGGGGCTCACGGCAAGTGGGAAGGAGAAGTCGCATTCGATGGTGCAGAGGCAGGGCATGACATTATGGCGGGGCCGGATGCTTTTAGGTGGTTTGCGTGTGTATTGATAGGCCAGGGTTTCGATGATGACATCAGGGAATTCCTTCTCAACCGCTTCGGCAACCTTGTTAACAAAGGCAATCATGGTGCCTGCGTGTGAACCTTCGGCGTCGTCAATAGCCTTGCATTTCGGGCAGGTACAGTTGTTGCGCCAGTCGTTCTGGCTGACACCGTAGAAGGAGGCTCCGGGGTCTTTTCGGATGCGGGCGAGGACGTTGGATGTGACGATACGGAGCACATCGGGGTTAGTGAGGCAGAGCTGTGTGTGATCTTTGATGCGTTTGCCATCGATTTCGCTGAAGTACTCAGGGTGATCCTTGAAGTAGAGCTCTGGTGGACAGAGCTTGTTGAAGGTGTGGCAACTGCCGAGCCCACCGCCGAATCGGAAGGCATGACCGCCGTGGCGGGCTGTTAGGCGCATGGCGTTGCCATTGCATTTATTGCGAGCTGCGAGGTCTCCGTTGAACATGTCGAACCAGAAGGGCTCGCGTAGATCGAAGGCCGGTGTCCCGGTTATATCTGTATCGGGCAGGACCCATGTATCGCGGGTGGGGATGACACTGTGCCAGGAGCTGTACCAGCGGCAACCGCCGAATTGTTCAAGAAGCTCATAGACACCGTAGAGGGTGCCGCGGATATCACTGCCCACGATCAGCAGGTGGTTCGGCAGGGTTTTGATGCGGAACCCGTCGGTGCCGAGCGCTTTCATGTCCGGGACTTTGCCGAGAAGCTTAGTGGTATGGCTTGTGTTGCCGAGCAGGATGGCGTGTGCGGGCAGGGGTTTGTCGTCGGTAGAGATGGGCAGTTTCACACCGGTCATCTTTTCTGTGAAGGCTTGCAGCTCTTCCGCAGCGTATTTCTGGGAATCCGAGGCTTGGGCTGGACGAACAATGGTAAAGGTGGCTGGTTTATTGCGGGTGGCGAGTGAAAGGGGTTGGGCCAGCAGTGTTGTGGTCAGCAGAATGAATGAAGCGAAAAGGACGATCTGGATGCGCATAAATTTTTCCCTGTTAAATTGATTAATCACTATCTTATCTAAGCATAAAAAGGGGTGGAGTAAAAGGATATTCATAAAAACGTGACGATTTATGGAGATGATTTTAGTCCAGCAGGGACCCATCCACAGCTTACTACCGTAACCTTTACTATAAGCTCGGTGCAGGCGATTTCTGAAATTGGTTATACTTGATGTTATCGGATTTGTTGGTGTGCTCATTCCTGCATATCGCCTACGCATTACAGTAATGTTTTGTTTTTTCTGAGTATATGATATTTACATGCTTCTGTTTTGGGTGTCATCATTTTTGACGCAATCTAGAAGTTTATATGGCTATTTTCGGTTCTGAGAACCGACACTACAACAAATCATGGCGCCGTGGCATTGCGACATGTTAATGATGGAAAAGTGGCTATTCAAATCGTGTTGTTTCAGACAGAGTACCGCTTGATTCATTAATCATGCTTTGATATATTGATAATGTTTAAGGAATTGATGCATAATGAATTGGACTACAGTTCAAAAAGAGATCGAACAATGGGATCCAGAACAGCAGGATCGCCTTGCTGCCTGCTTTTCTGTACTCCGTCTTAAACGTGATCCTGAACATGCCAAGAAATAAAAGGCAATATTAAGAAAATGTAAATGCGGTTGATTACCCATTGAAGTCCACAAAAAATATTCAATATTACAGGAGGGAGTTTTAAAGTGCTTAAAGCTTTTTTGAAAAACATTGAGGGTATCGTGCGGGATGCCGCAGAGCGGAGACGGATTTCATTTAATGAGAGGCTTGAGTCCTTTAATGATAATTTTGCGAAAGAGATTGACTGGACACCAGCGGTAAAAGGGGGTGTCGGTTTTCGCACACGGACAATGGTTGCTTCAGGGCATCACTCATTAAAATTCAGGCCCTCTTTAACTCCACTGGCTCTCTGTTTCGGTGCTTTGGCCATCGGGCTTTGGATCATTTTCGCTTTTTCAAACCCTGGAGTCCCTCTGAAAGCGTATTTTCTGGATTTCTTCAATGTTGTCCATGCCTGGTATTTTCGTCTTTTTCATCAAATACGCATTGAAAGAATATTGACCGCACTTTTCGGATTGATATTTGTGATGATTGGCTCTGTGGGCTTGTATAAACTGTTTCGTCCTGTAAAGTTCGAAAGTGATCAAAGAACATTTTCCAGAGGGTACTCATTTTTTCGACCAACGGTGGTTCCGTTTAATGACATCAAAGCCATTCAGATACTTTCAGAGTATTGTAAAGGGGACAAAAACCGGTCCTATCGAAGTTATGAAGTGAATCTTGTCTTGCACAACAAGTCAAGGGTCACGGTTGTTGACCATTCCGACCTCTCTGAAATCCGGAGGAATGGAGATGCATTATCAAAAATGCTGTCTGCTCCTCTCTGGGATATATCCAAAACATAGTGTGGGGTCTGTCCGGCCGTTTCAGTTTTCTGGCGGGCTATTGCTGTCTTCCCCCGAGATACATGCAAAATTCTTGCGAGTCATTTTTTATATGAACCTTTCGCTCTTGGCAGTCGTTATACAAAACAATGACGATGGAAATATAGATTGCTGTTCAAGAGAGAGGATAAGAGGATGATTAAAGAGACGTGTTGCAGTTTTTGTTTGTTTGTTCTGGTGGCAGGTGCGGCGATGTGGTGTGGCGGTCAGAGTCTGGTCAATACAAACCGGACAGATGAAGCGGCGGTTAAACTGCCGGATGTGGTGGTCACGGCCTCCCGTTCGAATAAACGTGCTCTGGATCTGCCATATGCGACAAGCTCATTCTCTGGACGTGATATTACCGATTATAAACTGTCAAGAACTACACCTGAAATTCTGCGTGAGGTTCCCGGCGTTATGGTTCAGAAGACCGGGCATGCTCAGGGATCACCTTACATTCGGGGTTTTACCGGATTTCGCACTCTCTTTCTCATTGATGGCATCCGACTGAACAACTCTGTATTCCGAGATGGACCCAATCAGTACTGGGGAACGGTTGACCCCTATCTGATTGATGATTTCGAGCTGGTCAAGGGCCCCAGCTCTGTTATGTACGGTAGTGATGGCATCGGTGGCACGGTTAACGCACTGACTGGCTCTCCCTTTGACCTGAAATCAGAGAATCCCTATGGTGGGCGCTTGTACTACCGCTACAGCACAGCTGAAGACTCGAATATCTTCAGGGCTGAGGGCAAGTTGGTTATGGATGGAAAGTTCGGTGTTCAGGCCGGGGTCACCTATAAGGATTTCGGAGACCTTGAGACCGGCAGCGGGCATGTTGAGAACAGTGGCTATACAGAGCTGGATTTTGATATTAAGGCGGAGTATCGCTTCAGTGATGATGCCCGGCTGATTCTGGCTCATCAGAATGTCAATCAGGATGATGCCTGGCGCACTCATAAAACAATTTACGGACAGAGTTTCAGCGGTACATCTATCGGAAATGAGAAGCGTCGTGTGTTAGATCAGAATCGCAGCTTGAGCTATGCTAAGTTTGAGCAGGAGGAAATTGATGGCTTTGTGGATGAGCTGGAGGTGACCATTTCCCATCAATTGCAGTCTGAGACTCGTCATCGTATTAAGAGCGATCTCAGTAGTGAGTATCAAGGTTTTGATGTGAATACATACGGTGCTAATGTGCAGGCCCTCTCTGATACTAAGAGCGGAGAGTGGATCTATGGCATTGACTATTATCGTGATTACGTTGATTCTTACAAAAATAAGTACAACAGTGACGGCAGTTTTAAGAGTCGCAGTATCCAGGGACCGGTTGCTGACGATGCTATTTATGATAACCTGGGTGTTTATGTGCAGGATACAATCGCCCTGCATGATAAGGTCGATCTCATTCTCGGTGGTCGTTACACCTACATCAATGCTGATTCCGATAAATATCAGGATCCCGCGACCGGTAAGGAGGCCTCTATGTCAGAGGACTGGCATAACCTTGCCGGAAGTGCCCGGGTTGTTTATCGTGTTTTGCCCGAGCAAGGTGTGAGTCTCTTCGGCGGTGTTTCTCAGGGCTTCCGTGCACCCAATCTCTCAGATCTGACACGGCTGGATACCGCACGCAGTAATGAAATAGAAACGCCTTGTACAGATCTGGATCCGGAGGAGTTTCTTTGTTATGAAGCCGGAATAAAGATTGAAGCTGAACGTCTGACAATGTCAGCTTCCTGTTTTTACACCGATATCAGTGATATGATAGTGCGGACCCCGACTGGTCGCATTGTTGATGGTGATCAGGAGGTGACCAAGAAAAACGGTGGTGACGGTTATGTACACGGTATAGAATTATACAGTGCGTATGAGTTTATTGATGACTGGACTCTCTGGGGAGGGCTGACCTGGATGTATGGTGCCGTGGATACCTATCCTACCTCTGACCCTGAGAAAGTGACAGAGGTTATTGATCGACTGATGCCTTTGACCGGCACTCTCGGTCTGCGTTGGAATGCTACTGATCGCTGTTGGATTGAAACATTTGTCGCTATGGCTGATAAAGCTGATAAGCTTTCGACCCGTGATAAGTCTGACACCCAGCGCATCCCTCCAGGGGGTACTCCCGGCTATGCCGTATTTACACTGCGTGGGGGATGCAGGATTACAGATCAGCTGAATCTGTCTGTTGCCTGTGAGAATATAGGCGATAAAAACTACCGTATTCACGGCTCCGGCCTGAATGAGTCCGGACGCAATTTTATTCTGGCTGCTGACTACCGGTTCTGAAAAAGGTGAAATTTTTCAAAAACGCATTGCATGCAGGAATGCAATGCCACAAAAATACCCCGCTGTCCTCCCGGACTGCGGGGTAATATATATAATATTTATTTATTTATTTGTTTGTTTGTTTGTTTTGTCTGTAAAACCAAATTAACTTAAATATGATTCGTTACTCTTTTCCAACTTGGAAATTTCTTGTTGAATATTGGATATTATTTCCCTTCCATCATAGCGGCGATATCGTCTGCAACTTCGCCAATGGGTTTGACATTAAAATTCTCAACGAGCACCTTAACAACATTAGCCGAAAGGAAGGCTGGCAGCGTAGGTCCAAGACGAATGCCTTTGACGCCGAGGAAGAGCAGAGCCAACAGCACAATAACCGCTTTCTGTTCATACCACGCAATGTCGTAGGATATCGGCAGGTCGTTAATATCATCCAGACCAAAAACTTCCTGCAGCTTCATGGCAATGACAGCCAACGAATACGAGTCGTTGCATTGTCCAGCGTCAAGTACCCGCGGAATTCCACCAATATCGCCGAGATTCAGCTTGTTGTAGCGATATTTCGCACAGCCGGCAGTCAGGATAACGGTATCTTTCGGAAGGGTTTCAGCAACGTCCTTATAGTAGTCACGTGTTTTGTGACGACCGTCGCAGCCGGCCATTACAATGAAGCGTTTGATCGCACCGGTTTTCACTGCATCAACCACCTTGTCGGCCAACTGCATCACTTGATGGTGAGCAAAGCCTCCGGTAATGGTGCCAGTTTCGATCTCAACCGGAGCCGCACAGGTTTTGGCCAGTTCAATCATGGCCGAGAAATCCTTTTCGCCGGATTCCGGGCGGTCAGGAATGTGAGCAACGCCGGGATAGCCAGCGGTGTTGGTGGTGAAGATACGGTCCTTATATGCATCCTTCACAGGGGTAATGCAGTTGGTGGTCATCAGGATAGGTCCATTGAAGGTATCGAACTCGCTGCCCTGTTTCCACCAGGAACCGCCATAGTTGCCGTGGAAGTTGTCATACTTTTTAAACGTAGGATAATAGTTCGCCGGTAGCATTTCTCCGTGGGTGTAGACATCGACACCCGTTCCCTGAGTCTGCTCGAGCAGTTCTGCCATGTCCTTCAGGTCATGGCCGGAAATCAGTATTCCCGGTTTGGTTCCAACGCCGATATCCACTTGGGTGATTTCGGGGTTGCCGTATTTTTCGGTGTTGGCTTTATCGAGAATCGCCATAGCGGCCACGCCCATTTCACCGGTTTTAAGGGTCAGCGCAACCAGTTCGTCGACCGTCAGATCCCGTGTTGTGGATGCCAATGCTTCCATTGCGAATGCATAGAGTCCGTTGTCTTCAACCCCGAGAACGGCGGCATGTTCGGTGTAGGCAGCCAGACCTTTCAGCCCGTAGATAATCAGTTCGCGAAGTGAACGGACATCTTCATTTTCAGTCGTGAGTACGCCGACCGTTTTTGCTTTTTCCTCAAAGGCTTCCAACGTGTCCGCAGTCCATACGGCGGCGTCATGTACGCTTCCCGAGCTTTCCAGCGGCAGGGCATCCCGAACTTTTATTGCTTCGCGAATCAACGCGACAAACCGATCGTCGTCAAAGTTGGCGTTAGTAATGGTTGCAAAGAGCGCTTCCATGATGAAGCGGCCGACCTTTGCGTTAACGGGGTCTGCTTTTTCTCCGCGGATTGAAATCCCTTTTAGCAGATAGACTAGCAAATCCTGAAGATTCGCGGTTTCTTCGGTTTTTCCGCACATACCTCGCAGGGTACAGCCTTCATTC
The DNA here is from genome assembly GCA_027858965.1 of Kiritimatiellia bacterium. Lineage (GTDB taxonomy): Bacteria > Verrucomicrobiota > Kiritimatiellia > RFP12 > UBA1067 > M55B167. Next base: position 1,762 of record JAQIBS010000138.1, on the reverse strand, counting down.
TTCGCAGCTTCTTGACATTGATAGCAAAACATAATGTTTCTCCTTTTTTTCGCATAGAGCAGAGCGCATAGTGCATAGAGAAGATTATCCTTCTTCATATAGGTGCATCTGCTTCTGCTTTTTAGTTGTTTAGGTTGTTATTTATTCAGTTGAAAAAAACTTTAGAACTCTCGCACTAATGTCCTTGTATGGTTCCATCGAGATTGATTACAACCGTCTCACAGGGAATATCCTTGCCGCTGGCCATTCTAGCGGCGTCTACGATTACGGATATTTTCGAGCAGCATGGCACTGTCATACGAGACACTGTGATGCTCTTGATATCATTCTCCTTGAAGATTGCGGTGAGCTTATCAACATAGGTGGATGTATCATCCAGTTTTGGACAGGCGATCGCTACGCTTCGTCCTTTAAGCAGTTTGGCGTGCAGGTCAGGATAGGCTATGGCGGTGCAATCGGCAGCAATCAGCAGGTCTGAGTTCTGCCAGAAGGGGGCCTGAACCGGAACCAAGTGCAGCTGGACTGGCCACTGTGTCAGGGCTGACACACCATTCACAGTTGGCTGAGCATCTGTTGGGGAGGCATCCTGATTAAATGAAAAACTTTTCATGCCCGGACAGCCGCTGGGGGGAGGGGTGCTGCCCTGTTTTGCTTTCATTTTTTCTGCGACAGCGACTTCGTCAAAGGCTCCCGCTTCACGTTCAATAATCTTTATGGCATCGACAGGGCACTCGCCAATACAGTCACCAAGACCATCGCAGTAAATGTCGCTGACTAGTTTGGCCTTGCCGTCAACCATCTGTATGGCTCCTTCATGGCAGGCCTCTACGCATTGTCCGCATCCATTGCATTTTTCGCGATCTATCTCAATAATTTTACGTTTCATAAGTTCTCCGGTTCAAAAGGTTTCTTAATTAGCCATTTTCAATTTTTTAAATTATTCTGGTGTTTTATCTCTCACAGAGGTACTGAGCTCACTGAGAAATATTTACTGGATTATTACTCTCTGTGCTCTCCGTGACTCTGTGAGAGTGTTAACTTTTCCGCCACATCTTTCAGGGTTGTACTTTTAAGCTGCTTGTAAAGCTCGCGGCTCATCTCCTGAAGCATACCGCCCAGAAGGCAGCATTCTCCTGTGCATATCTTTTTCTGCAGCAGGCATTCCAGTTGCAGGTAGGGGCCTTCAATGGCTTCATATATATCCAGCAGAGTCATTGAAAGAGCTCCCTCTGTCAGTCTGCATCCGCCTTTGGGTCCGCGTACCGTTTGTAGAATGCCTGTCCGCGCCATCCTTTGAATAATCTTTGCTAGATGTTCCTGTGAAACACTCAGCTCTTCTGCCAGCTTCTGTTTGCGTACAAGTACATTGCCGTTTGCCGCTAGATGAAAAGCTGTGTGAAATGCTATTGAGGCCGCTTCACTGACACTTACGATTCCTGCCATAAAAAATTCTCCAAAATCCTTATTGTTTGATTCAGGTACCACAATACTTCAATTAGAAAAAAGATGCAAGGGGAAAATTCAAAAAGTTCTAAAGTTTTGGTTTAGCCAGCTATGCAGGCCCCGCATCTGCGGGGTGCGAGAATGCTAAAGTGCAAGATGGGAGGTATGGGAGATAGGATTAATGGGAATGATGGGAGGTATGCTTTGACTTACGAGAGAGATCAAATTACGCTTCTCAGACCTCAGACCTCAGACCTCAGACCTCAGACCTCAGACCTCAGACCTCAGACCTCAGACCTCAGACCTCAGACCTCAGACC
>JAQIBS010000006.1 GCA_027858965.1 Kiritimatiellia bacterium | reverse complement strand
AAATAGAGGATTATGCCCGGTGATTTAAGCATTATTTAGCATTATATACCCACAGATTCAGCGGAAGACCCCAATTTTTTTAGACGTACCTTTGGTTGAGGAACAGTCAAAGCTGAAGCTTATTGGCGAACACCGCATATTGCGTCGAACAGCATCGAGTGGCATTCGTGTTAGACGTATTCGCCCTAGTGACTTCACTGAGATTTGCTCTTGGGTCCGTTCGCGCAGGGCACTGGAAATGGTTTCTTCAAATGTCGATGATGGTTTAACACAAGAGGTGCTTTGTAGTTGGGTTTCATCAGCGGAGATAGAGTTTGTGGCGGCTTTAGTGCCTTCAGACAGGCCAATCGGGTTTTGCACTTTGTCTCGTAAAGAAGCCTCCTTGGATGACAATATGTTGGAATTTTGCCATCAAATATTGAATCCGTGGAATATATCTTTTATTATTAGTTATTATCTCTGCGAAGCCGCTAGATCTTATGTGCTTTCTCATGCATTTCGTTACGTGGTGACTCGCACCTTGACGAATAACAAATATGCTATCACATTAGCTCAACTTGAAGGAATGACAGAAATAACCGAAAGCACTTCATGGGCAGTTGCTCCATTTAAGTGGTTTTCCTTTGAAGTTAAGCGAGCTTGCAAGCCAAGAGTGATGAAAACACAACTAAATTAACTTAAGGGGGTTAAATATTAATGACTAAGCTAAGAAGAACGGAGTCAGCAGGGGAGTGGACGCCGAAATATATTGATGCTGTATCAGTGACGTTTGTGTCTACGCTTCTTATTTCGAACATAGCGGCTGTTAAATTATTCGGATTAGGTCCGGCGACTTTCACTGCAGGCGTGCTAGTTTTCCCTATCACATATATCTTCGGTGATGTTCTGACAGAGGTCTACGGTTTCGTGCGAGCCCGTCGTGTTATCTACATGGGGCTCTTAGCAAATATCTTTATGGCCCTCATTCTTTGGCTATCGGTTAAGTTGCCGCCGGCTGATGGGTGGACGTTGCAGGATGCTTATGCTGCCGTTCACAACCAGGCACCGAGAATTGTGCTGGCTTCTGTCCTTAGTTACGTGGCGGGCGAATTAACGAATTCATACGTCATGTCGTCTCTAAAGGTTGTATTCGATGCAAGACGACTTTGGATCCGGACTATTGGATCAACTATCGCTGGTCAGTTTGTGGATAATGCGCTATTTGTAACAATTGCCTTTGGGGGCGTTTATAGCACTAGGCTTCTAATGCTTGCTGTGTTATCAGGTTGGTTGTTCAAGGTGTTTTACGAGGCTGCCGCTACGCCGTTGACTTACTTTATAGTCGGAAAGATGAAGGCTCTTGAGGGGGTCGAGCATTTTGATGTAAACGACAAAAGACGTATAATTGGATAGAACACTATGCCTCCTACATTAGACAACTTGATACTGTTTGCGGACCTGGTTGGAAGTACGGACGTTGCTTGTGAACTTCCTATCGATGTTTACTCGAAAACGTACATTGGCTCATTCTACTGGGCGGCAAGTAAAGCATTTAGACTCATTATCGAGGCAGGTACGGGGTTTGATGGTGAAATCGATGGAGGATTTGTCCTCCAAATCAAGCGTGATGAGTGGAATATAGTCGGTGATCAATTAACTGCTATTACTTTCCTCAACGGACGGAAAGAAAACGAACTCAATAGTTTAGTTTCTAGTGCTTGTGCATTTGCTTACAACCTCAAACTTTTTTGGTTAATGAGTCCTTATAACTTGTTTCGGCTTCAAAACAGGCAGTTTCCTCGTGATTTGGCTGTGGGCCTTCATATCGGTCCATTGTCTACTGTTTCTAAAGCTATACCTGTTTCTGCTGGTCTCCACTTAAGTGTAACCAAACGAATCGAAACTGAAGCGCGAACGGGAATTGAATCAAGGATATTTGCTTCTCCCGACATTGTACATGGATTCAATGCTTGGGCTACACCACTGAGGCAAAAAGAAGGTAATTTTCAGAAACTTCCGCCTTTAAGCTCAACCATTTTTCGGAGGCGAGAGAAATCTATTGAGGCAAAAGGTATACCGAAACCGTTACGCGTCTCTGAATTAGAATGGTCCGATAAAGTGCTAGATGATTTTCGTTCATGGGAACATATTATGGATACCGCAGATAACATACCCAATACTGTTTGGGACGATACTGCGGATTCTATTGCAAAAACGCTATTCGATCCCATGTCAGAGTATTGTAAGAGTCTAGGTTGTGATGATGTTATTTTTGATCAAGTAGAGGATGCTAAGCGTGACGAATCCGCAGGGCATCTGATTAAATGTTTGGTTCAGAACCCCGTTTCATACATACAACAATGGTTCGCAGCGATTGCGTCGCAACCCAAGATATTTGCTGATGAAGCATGGCTTGTGTTAAATACGTTGTTTATTAGCGTGTCACTATATCGCTATATTAAGATTCCAGATAACGCTGCTGCGGCTGGAGTGTCAGCTAAGCAAATATCAGATTTTCGCGACATCACAAAACGTGTTTTGAAAGACTGGGAAGTTCTTCGTAAGTCTGCAAAAGAACAAGAGAACCAGTGTCCATATTTAAAAAACGGAAAATAGGCAAAGGTAACCGTTTAGCTGATTCCGCGTGCGCGGGCCTCCGGGTCGTGTTTGGACATTGGGTTCCGCTGAAAAAGTCCAGCTTATGGCGTGTAACAGTTTAGCTGATTCCGAAGGCACCAATTCCAGATAGTCAGGACGAATCGGCAGGCTCTGGCGGTGACCGGTATAGCAGCGGCTCCGCCGCTTTTGGGCCTTCGGTGATAAGAGTTTGAAGGAAAGCCAGCGGATCACGTTGCTGCCGTTTTGTCGTGGTGATGAGGGAAAGCATAACGCCCATGGATTTAGCACCGTCTAGGGACCGGTTGCCGAAGCATATTTTTCTGAAAATTACCGGCAGGCGCAGGGCTTGTTCGGCATGATTGTTCGTGGGGTGCATGCCGTCGATTTCGAGAAAGACAAACATTCTGTGCCACTCACGTTCAGGGTCAAGGATTCGTTGTCGGAACTTTTCCGCCTTTTCATATTCCACAGGATGAAGGCATATTGTTTTGAGCAGACTCTGAAACCGCGGAATATAAAGCAATGCCTGCTTCTGGGAGATAACGCCGTTATTACGTGACGCTCCGACATCACAGGCATATGTGATCATTGTTTGAAATGAATTCAGAAACTGCAGTGATTTTTCATGGAAGCAGGTTTGTTCACGCTTCGGGTCAAGGGGGTATCGGGGCCGTGTGTCTAGATTCTAGAATTTTGTTTGATGCATCTTCCTGCCTTTAGTAATCTTTCCATATGCCAAGACAGTTGAGACATCATGTGCCTGGTGGCTGGTATCATATAACCACTCGTGGGCTGGGTAAAAGGCCGATATATAAATGCGACCGCGATCACGAGCACTTCATAGAGTTGCTTGCCGGTATGGTTGAGCGTTACAGTATTATCCTGCACACTCACGTTGAGCTCGATAATCATTATCACTTATTGATGGAATCCCCGGAAGGGAACGTCAGTCAGGCGATGCAGTGGCTGAACACCAGTTACAGCGTCTGGTTTAACAAAAAGTATGAGCGCTCAGGCGCGTTGTTTCAGAACCGGTTCAAGAGTATTCCGGTGGATAACGAGGGTTCGTGGGCATTTGAATGCGCGATGTATGTTCATCTTAACCCCGTCAGGATCAGGAGTCTTGGTCTGGGTAAACAGGAACGGGCAGGGGAAAAGAGCGGGATGTTTGAGGAGCCCAAGCCGGAGCTAGTTTTGAAACGTATCGACGTGCTGCGTTCCCACCGATGGAGTTCCTATCCGGCCTATGCCGGATATGTTGAAAAACCGGCATGGCTGTGCTGTGAAGAGCTTTGGCGGAGGGGCAGTGGAAAAAAGGATTCCGACCCGAAGAAAGAATATCGGGAGTGGCTGGAGGACTACCTCAGACAGGGAGTTGAAGAGAATACTTTATCGAGACTGACAGCATCCCTTGTTATCGGAAGCGTTGGATTCAAGGCTGGAGTGCGTAAGAGGATTCTGAAGAACGCGGGCGAACGTACGGATGAACGTAAATGGAGGCGTATAACGCCATTTTCCGATTTAGAAAAAGCAGTATCGCAGGTGAAGGGGGAGCCCTGGGGCGATTTTGTGAGTCGTTATGGAGACTGGGGCAGAGATCTTGCCATATATGTTGCCCGTCACCGTTGCGGTCAGACGCTGAAGGAGATAGGCGGTCATATAGGAATGAAGGACAAGGCTGTATCTTTCGCGTCATCAAGTATTCGAAAGCGCTTGGAACTGGATAAGGAATTGCGTTCCGCCTACCAGACTACTCTGGAAATACTCGGAGAAGATGAGAATTCTAGAATCTAGACACACGACCCTGATGTTCCTCCGGGATCGAGACCGACGCGGAAGGAAACCGTCTCACACAAATCTACTACTGCGATCCGAATTCGGCTTTTCAGAAGGCGCACGTGGAACGCAATCATGAACTTATACGAAACATCCTGCCAAAGGGAACCCCGTATCTGGAGCCCACATCGTTCGATGCCCTCACCCAGGCCGACGTGGACTTGACGATGTCCCACGTCAACAGCTACATCCGTCAATCACTGAAAGACAGGACGCCCTACGACCTTTTCACCGCGACGTTCGGCACACAGGTCGCGGAACTCTTCGGTATCCGCGCAGTCCCTGCCGACGACATCATCCTGAAACCGTCGCTTCTCGGCATCGTGCAGAAGACCAGAAATCTCGACTGACGAGATACTGATAACGCCTGATGGGATGGCGACCCGACATCCGCCACAGGTGGGGGCATCCACCATGTCCGAAAAACATGGATGACTCGCGCCAGGGGGGAAGTGTGTACTTTTATACCGGTTTCAGGACATTTCCGGACATTTCCGGTCATCAAAACCGCACAACGCACGGTTTTCGGTAAAAGTAAATGCCCAATTGGTAAGAGTAAATGACCCTATGCGCCATCATGACCCATTTTAGAAGCATTTACTTTGACAAAAGGGCGCGCCGGGGTCAGCCCTTGAATTAGTCGTTTAGCTTGCATTGGGGGTCTTTTTCTGCTTTAATTTCTCTATGGCTAGACATGTTAGAGTTGAGTATCCCGGTGCGATATATCATGTGACCTGCCGGATGCTTGGTGATGCGCGGAGTCGGCTGTTTATAGATAACGC
>JAQIBS010000004.1 GCA_027858965.1 Kiritimatiellia bacterium | reverse complement strand
GCATAAAAAGGCCTCGACTGTATCACATCGGTCGAGGCCTTTTATATTGTTGTAAGTCGTTGATTTACCGGATCATACCTTCTTTTCCCGTGTTGTACCATACCTCTTAGCGTTCTTCTGGTCGGCCTTGAAAATAAAGAGCGCAGCAATGCCGGCGGGACATGGCATTTCGGTTTAAAGGAGGTGTTCGTTTACGGTCGTCTCGCCAGCGATATGGGAATACTCTCTTTCAATGCCTCTGCAAATAGCATCTCCACGGGGGAGAGTGTGACTCTTGCATGGGAGACAAGGGATGTTCTTGATGCGGCAATCTATCCAGGCATCGGCTCTGTGATGGCACAAACGGATGCAAACGGCATAGGCTCCATTATTATATCACCGATAGCTTCAACCACCTACACCCTGATTGTCACCAATGCCACCACAATTTATACCAATTACGTTGCCATCATGGTTGATCACCAGCCATTGTTTCCATGCATTAATGAAATTATGGCTGATAACCGTCTCACCCTGAAGGATGGCAATAATAATGCATCCGACTGGATTGAGTTGTTCAATCCAGCTGATCAGCCCCTGAACCTGAGTGGATATGGATTAAGTGACGATCCCGCAACTCCACAGAAATGGACCTTTCCCCCCGTATTGATTCCGGCTTATGGATATCTGATTGTTTATGCCTCAGGAGAAGACGACTCCTATGATGATGAAGGTAATCTGCATGCCAGTTGGAAGCTGAGTGCAGCAGGGGAGAGCGTTGTCCTTACCGCTCCAGATGGAGTCACCACTGTTGACTGCATAACCAATTTTCCTGCACAGGCTGAGGATCTTGCTTATGGGCGAGATCTTAATGGTGAACTGAAGTTCCTTGAACCCACTCCTGGATTTCCTAATCATGCTATTGCATATGAGGGCTGGCTTGCTCCGCTTACATTCAGTCACTCGCGCGGTTTTTATACTAACAGTTTTAATCTTTATATTCCGCTTCATACCAGAGGTGCCAAAATCCTGTACTCCCTTGACGGCTCCGAACCAACCATGCCCTACAGCTCTTCTATGTCAATATCCGGTACCACAACATTTCGTGCCCGTATAACAAAAGCCGGTTACAAGTCACCACGCACACAAACCGCGTCGTATATCTTTATTGATGATGTTATCATCTCAGATGTCATGAATCAGTCTATCGCCCAGGATCCTCAATATGCAGATCGTCTGAAATCCGGAATGATGGATCTGCCTACGCTTACAATTGCTGTGCCGCAGCTCCCCGATGATTATATTAAATGCGAAGCCTCAGTTGAGATTCTCTGGCCGGATGGAAAACAGCCAATTCAGGCCAACTGCGGCATGGTACGCTTTGGCGGTGCCTACACAACTTTTGCAAAGAAAAACTACCGCCTTAAATTCAGTGCGAAGTATGGAACGACCAAACTGGAAGCACCGCTCTTTGAAGGGATGGATCATGGTTTTCCTGTGAGTAGCGTCTTTGATGAACTGGAGCTGGGCGGTGGTTCACATGATATGAAAGATCGCGGTTTTTATATGTCGGCCCGTTTTGTTGAGGACTCAATGTTGGATATGGGAAGCATCAATCCGCATGGTTGCTTTGCACATGTTTATATCAATGGTGTTTACTGGGGACAGTTTCATCTGCGTGAACGGCTGGTGGAAAATTTTCTGGCCGACAACCTGGGCGGCAAGCCTGAGGAGTATTTTAATGTGCGTGGCAACGATAATTATGGCAGCAGCTTTGTGCTGGGAACCCCAGATCCGCTCTGCCGCGATTTGTGGAGGCGTGTGCGCAACCTGCAGAACTCCTATCATGATGTTAAGCCTTATCTGGATGTGTCGCACCTGATCGACTTTAACCTGCTCTGGACCTATGGATACTGTGAATCCGAGTATCGCGCTGCCGGACCCGTTGATGCCGGCACCGGGTTTAAGTTCTGGATGGCCGATTCCGACGGATTCTTGCGTCTTACCGGCGACCGTACCGCCACTACAGGGCCCTCAAACCTGTTCGGTACACTGAACACTGAAAACGACCCGGATTATAAAATCCTGCTGGCAGATCGCATTTACAAGCATTACTTTAACGATGGTGCCCTCACCCCCACGGCCACCAGTGCGCGTCTGGCGAATCGCATGGATGAGATTCAGGATAGCCTGATTGCCGAGTGCGCCCGCTGGGGATACCGTACTCCTGATACATGGGTGGCAGCTGCCGAGAATATCCAGCTGAATATGTTCCCTGTCCGCACGTCGCAGCAGATAAGCTACCTGAAAAATCGTGGTCTTTACCCCACCTTTGACCCTCCCGCATTTGACCAGCGCGGTGGTCTTGTGCCTGAAGGCCATCAGCCCGTTCTTTCAACATCGACCGGAACAATCTACTATACCCTGGACGGAAGCGACCCGCGTCTTCCCGGAGGTGAAATCTCCAGTAACGCGCTTGTCTATAGCTCCGACACCAGCTCGTCGACAATGACTCTTATTCCAGCCGGTGCCCAGTGGCGCTATCTGGATGATGGCAGCGATCAAGGAAGTGCATGGTACGCAAACAGCTTTGATGATACTGCATGGGCTGCCGGAGCTGCTGAGCTGGGTTATGGTGACGGACAGACAACCACAGTCAGCTACGGGCCTGACTCCAGTCAGAAATACACCACAACATACTTCAGGCATACATTTCCGGTCAGTGACAGTTCTGAGTTGTTGTCTCTGACCCTGAATCTGCTTCGTGATGACGGAGCAATAGTTTATCTGAACGGCACCGAAGTTGTGCGGGACAACCTGCCTGCCACAGGAGTTGATTATACCACTCTGACATTAACTTCTGTAAATGGAGATGCGGAGTCGACATTCTACAGTTTTGCCATACCGGTCACTCTGCTGCAGAATGGCGATAATGTCCTGGCTGTGGAGATACATCAGACAAACCTCACAACATCAGACCTTAGTTTCAATCTTGAACTGACAGCCGCTCTGCCGGAGAATGCAGTTGAGCCAAATAGCGCGCTAGTACTCTCAAACGACACAGTAATCACCACGCGCCTACTGAACGACGGTGAATGGTCTGCGCTTGAATCTGTGCCCTTTCTTATGATGGGACGGGCACCGGCATCAGCTGAAAATCTGGCCATCACCGAGATTCATTATAACCCGGATGGAGACGATGAATATGAATTCATTGAGATTTATAATTGCGGAACCAATATTGCGGATCTGAGCGGTGTTGCTTTTGACGATGGGGTCTCTTTTGAATTCCCTGCGGGTTTAGGTATTGAACCAGGTGAATTTCTTGTTGTGGTTGAGGACAGCACCGCCTTTGAAGAGCGTTATCAAAATGCTGTTTCAACCTGGTACTACCCGGAAATCACTGTGGTCGGTCAATGGTCCGGGGCTTTGAATAATGATGGCGAAACCGTTGTTCTAACCGGCTCCAACGGAGTGGCGATTGCATCCATTCCTTATTCACCGGACGGTGTGTGGCCGGGACGTGCTGACAGTGGCGGTAGCTCTCTGGAACTGCGTGATATAGAGGCGTTGCCTTCATCACAACCGGAGCGAGATGTTTTTTTGTCTAATGGCGACAACTGGCGTTCAAGTTCTCTCTATCACGGATCACCGGGACGTTTTGACAATGCCCCGCGCACCCTGTTCATCAACGAAGTTCTATCGCATACCGATCTGGATATCGACTGGATTGAACTGCATAACAGCAGCACGGGAGTTGTGGATATCTCGGGCTTATATCTGAGCGATAGCTCCAGTAATCTCCTGCGTTTTGAAATTCCGGATTCACCAGAGGTTCAACCCGGTGGATATGCCAGCATCAGTGCCACGAATCTGGGTTTTGGATTCAGTGAACTGGGCTCTGATGCAACTCTGGTGGAGGCCGCAGGCAGTGATCTGATCCGCTTTATCGATACCGTTGATTTTCCGGCAGCGGAACGCGAAGAGCCCTTTGGTCGTTATCTGAAATCAGATGGCAGCACCGATTTTACTGAGCTGATTACCGTAACTCGGGATGCGGCCAATGCCCTGCCGCGTGTCGGTCCAGTTGTTTTCAGTGAAATCATGTATCACCCAGCCACCGGTATGACGGAGTATGTGGAGCTGGTCAATATCACAGGCTCATCGATTTCTCTCTACGATGTCAACGAGCCTGACAACACATGGGAGCTCGAAGGTGCGGTAACATATGCATTTCCTCCCGGCATGCAGCTGCCATCCCACACGCCCTTGATAGTTTGTGCAACCAATCCTGCGGCTTTTCGGCTGCAGTATGCGGTAGGCCCTGGCATCACGGTTCTCGGTCCATGGGCAGGTGCGCTCAACAACGCTGGGGAGTTGCTCAAACTGCGGCGACCCGGCGACCCGGAACCTGGTGGCTTTGTGCCTTACTACCGCGTTGACCGCGTTCACTATACACCGCTCTCCCCGTGGCCCATAGCGGCGGATAGCGGCGGCATCAGCCTTGTAAGAATTTCTTCCGGTGCATACGGGAATGATCCCGGCAGCTGGACTGTATTACCTGCCACTAGCTCACCTGGGGTTATAGACTTTAATTGTCCGCCGGTTTGGCAGCCCATTCCCAATCTATTTCATCCAGTTGGACTTTCCTTTACATTCGATTTGTCAGCTTATGTGAGCGATCCAAATATGCCATCCCAGAACCTGAGCTATGCACAGTCGGGGCTGCCGCAGGGATTATCATTGAATCCGGACAATGGATTGATCAGCGGAGTGCACTCAAACCAGGGACCGTACGGCATCAACCTGATGGCATCAGATAATCAGGCGCCACCCTTAAACGCAACCAACGGTTTTATGCTGACTTTTACAGAGCCCTTCCATATGCAGATCGGGGGAGTTGGGTCCGGCGTGGTTCAGCTTTCATTCCCAACTATAAATGGTGAAAGCTATGCGGTAGAGGTCAGTGATACATTGACTCCTCCAAATTGGACTTTGCTGCAATATCTGCCAGATATCGAAACCAACCTCTGGCAGATTAATGATCTGGAGGCATCCTCGCACACGCAGCGGTTCTATCGCGTGTTCTGGCTGCAGGATTAGGGGAATATCTCACAGAGACACAGAGGGCACGGAGCAGGGTACGCTTCGTATCATTGCTGTGCTGTTTTTTAGCCACAAAGAGCACAGAGAACACAAAGAGTGTTACGCAGGTTTTACCACGGAGGTACGCAGAAAGAAAACTGGTCCAACCTACCATGAGCCATGTCGAATGACGGAGCTAGTAATAGGGAAAATTAATACTATGAAAAAAATTGATTTCTTTGTGATCCTTGTGTTCTTTTGTGGACAATCAAAACTTGCATGAAAGTCAGAAGTTGATTGCTTGGAGGATAACCTCAGAAGGAGACCGATTATGCGATCTGTGAAAATATTAATGTTTGTCGCTTTGTTTTCCGTTCTCAATGGAATGGGGGAAACAAAATGCAGGCTTGATGAATTGGACCTCACTGCCATGACATGCGGTTGAGAGAAACCCCGTGCTAACCTGTCTCTCGAAGGTAATCCGCTGACTATCGACGGAAAAATCTTTGAACACGGTGTCGGCACCCATGCGGAGAGCTGGTTTGTCCTCAATGCTGATGGCAAGGCCCTTTCCTTTGAGGCCATGGTCGGTATCGACGATGAATCCGGTGGTCGTGGCAAAGGATCTGTCTTTTTCCGGGTATATGCCGATTGGTGTGATGCCGTTTTCACCCTGCAGGATGGGGCGGTGCTCACTCCCTCGGATAAACCGCTGACACAGCAGCAGGGGATACTGACTCCGCCTGCACCTGACATCCCTCGAATCAACGGCCCCCGTATTTTCGGTGTCCGTCCCGGCAATCCCGTGCTGTTTACGGTCCCGGCCACTGGCAATCGTCCGATGACATTTACCGCACAGAATCTGCCGAAAGGTCTTGCGCTCGATAGTCAGAGCGGCGAAATTACGGGAAGCGTCGACCAACCGGGTTCCTATAGTGTCAGCTTGACTGTGCAAAACGACCATGGAGAAAATCAGCGCGAGTGGCGGCTTGTTGTCGGAGACAAAATTGCATTGACGCCACCCATGGGCTGGAACTCATGGAACTGCTTTGCTCATGCCGTGACCGATAAACATATCCGTCAGGCAGCCGACGCCATGGTGAAAACCGATACGCAGGAGGTCTGGGTGAAAAAAATGGAGAATGGTAGCATTGTCGTCGGGCTGGTCAATTGCAGTTTTTTGACCGACAGTGTGTCGATTGATTTTGAATGCTTAGGGCTGAAGGGGCAGCAACGTGTGCGTGATCTCTGGCGGCAGCAGGACGAAGGTATTTTCGATACCCGGTATCAGGCGGAGGTTTTTGGGCACGGCGTCAAGCTGATCCGGATTTTTCCACAGCTTCATTGAAAAACAGATTTTTCTGAGGGAATAGCAGGGGGAGCATTACAACTGCGATGAAAAAGGGGCGCTTGCAAGCAGCTTCAGGTTTATTCGCAATAATTACAAAGCACCTTGCTCAGGACCTGATTGCAATAGCCGCATGATTCACATGAATTGTCGCATTCACTTATGTGCTTACCCCAGTCAGGAGGGAATGCGCTGTTATTGATGAAATTGGGGGCGAAAGCGGGGGAGAATCCCGGTTCCAGTAAATCCAGAAGATTTCCAAAAAAACTGCCTTCTGCATAGGCGCCGATAACCATGCGGGGGTGGGCATGCTGTCGGGTTGCAAGTTTTACTGTGTCGGCAATTCCTTCATATAGTGAGAGGTCTTCCGGTCTTATCCAGGTTGATTTCAGGATGTTGCCGAAATTCGCAGGATCTTTATAGAGGTTCCAGCAGAGATGCGGGTTCCAGTCAGGAATATTTTCTAATTTCTCAGCCTCATAACTGTGGGCAATAAGGTTGTCATGGAATGTCTGTGCTGGACAAAACCGCAGGCAGCCGCTGTTGGCTATGATCTCTTTCTCAAAGGCAATGCTGATGGCGCGCTCTCCATAGCAATTTGCGTTTAATAGAAGATCAAGTTTTATACCTATCTTTCGCAATAGCTGAAGTTCTTCCAATAGCTGTTCCTGGACAACAACATCGGGTTCATTGTCGGTGCTTCCCAGGATCGGTCTTCCTGAGGGTTGTCCAATCCATGCGAAATAGACCTCGCTGATATGATCACGGTAATCCGTTGCAATGGAGCTGAACGGTTCTCCGTCCTCTATATATTGGTATCCTACAGCGAATTTCATTTGTTTCCTGAAATAATTAGGTTATCCACAAAGAGCACAAAGAACACATAGATTCTAAAGCTGCTTTCAGCCGCAACCAAATTTAGCTCTTGTGATGAACGGACCTATTTGTTCCCAATGTATCTTTGTGCGTTAAACATCGCAGCTTTAGTCAACAACGCTTCGCGTTGCATAGGAATAAAGAGAGTTGTCATTTTCTTTGTGGCCATCAATCTTGTTAATCTTGTAATCCTGTCAAAGAATTGGTTGCGGCTCTGCCGCGCTACGTTCTTTGCGCACGATATTAATCGATCAACGGGTTGACAACGTCTTCTTTGCCGGCTGTTCCATAGTTGTCGCGCTTGTTATATTCAATGTATGCATTGAAATCTTCGGTCATTCCTTTACTCTCGTAGAAATCAATGACATCCTGTGTTAATTCATACGCTTTGGAGCGGTCAATCTCCCACTGTTTGCTGGTTCTGAATTTGTTTTTAAATATGTTTTTGATCTTACGACGCTCTTCAAGATGAATCATGCAGGCGCGGATGCAACCGGCAGCACCTTCAATGGCACGTCCGTAACCATACATTCTAGGATACTCAACTTCAAACCGAGACCAGCAGGTCGGTATTTGAGAAGTCAGGAAAAAAATTCAGCTTGCGGATAACCTCTGGATTGGACAGAAGATTCGCCATACCATTAACTTGTGGCAGATTTACTGCATAAACCGCCGCCGCCACAGCTCCAAAAAGCACCAGAAAGAACTGGAAAAAATCTCCAATCAGGATGCCCCGCATGCCACCTAAAGTGGAGTATATAATCGTAACCACTGCCGTAATGAGAATAATTTTGAATGGCGAAATGTCAAACATTACAACGCCGATCTTAATGGCTCCAAGAATAACTAATGCGGTAATGACTGTGTTGAAAAACACTCCGAGATAAAGTGCTCTGAAACAACGTAGTACAGCCGCAGCTCTGCCGCTGTATCGCAGTTCATAGAATTTGGCGAACCAGCCAGAACCAGTATTTTCATTTTTATTGTTTTCATTTTTACTCTTTCCTTACGTATCACGTTAAACTTCTAAAACTTAATTTTCTGCCTTACGATTAAGACCGTGCCAGCCATCTGGCGCGTCAGAGATGCCATCAGTGCTTCAGCCGCAGTTTCCGGGAATGTCAGCGATAATTCAAATGTGCCATATCCCCACTCGCTGTTGGCAAGTTTCCATCCATAATATCCGACAGTATCCGGGAATGTGTTTGTCTCTACTAAACCGCCTTGTTTGGCAATCACAAGTTGTGAAGTAAGCGCATTTGTTGCTGCTTCCGAAAAAGACGAATCATAGGGAATAACAACATTTCCTGTAATTTTTGACCATTTTGGGCTGGTCGAAAGCGTATTAACATCCGCCATGCCGAATGCACCCTTTACAACAGCCAGATGCGATGTCATCGACTCTACAATCTGAGTGCCGTTTATATAGTAGGTCAGTGTCAGGGCATAAACATCCTCTTCAGTCGGAACATCTTCGGTGAATACCTGCCAGAGATAGTTTGATGTCACCGTAGTGAAGTTTGTCGTTAACGTACCGCTCATGCCGCAAATTTCCAGTTTTGCGCTTGTCGCGGTTTCGTTCCAGTCCAAGTCCAAAGAAACGGCATTAGTGAACACCGTTTTCCAGTGCGAACTATGAAGATCGCCATCCACCACTACCATTTCAGAATGTGTGGCGGAAACCGATGCGATGCTAGTGAACCAGAATATATTTCATCGGCTGGATGGTTTTGCCTTTGTATACAAAAGGCTCGCTACGGTAATTAAATATCATCTCTGCACCATTTGAATAAACCGTGCGATACACATCTTTAGCAACCGGTTCATGACGGTCCATGAATTCGGTCTGCAGATATGCAAGTGTGTTGAATTCGTCATATCCTTCTTTGATCTTTGCAACACTGGCTCTGAGAGCCTTTTTGTTTTCGCAGGTAATATCCTCTTTGCCCATCCAGGCATGTCCATTATCACGGTAGTTGGAGTAGAAGTAGAAGAAGGGCCGACCGCCGAATTCATTCAGCATCAACTGTGTTTTTTTATCTTTAATTGTGTAGTTGCAGGTTGGAGGAAAGGGATTACTCAGGATGATGCCATGGTATACCAGCTGCCAGAAGGGGACAAAGCGGTCAACCATCGGGTGCTCTTTCGGTGTAATAATGGATGCATACAGGGCGTAGTCTAGATTTCCGCAGCAGAAATCATGCCCTCCCTCGGAGGCGCTTCCGCCAAAATCCTTCTGAGCTTCGGCCATTATTTTCCCGACCCATACAGCACTCTGATTGCGATTAAGCGGATGGCGTGGATCATAGCAGGCACGAGGTTGTACAACTGTCAGTACGTCGTTGTAGTGCAGACCACGAAATCCGAGGTCTGCGATGTCCCGCAACTCTTTCTGTGCAAAGCGTTCGAATGCACGTTGGGGGCAGATGTTATACATGCGCCCGCCGCTATAGACTGCATGCGTGGAGAGCGAACCATCAGGTTTCTTAATAATATATTCGCCATCCCAGGTGTCAGCAATCTGGTATGCATCGTAACTGTTGTTATGGCAGACGATCTGAAAACCCATTTTCTGTGCTTTCTTTATCAGCTTGCGGAGATCTTTCTCTCCGCCTAACTGCTCTTCGACCGGGAACAGCTGTGGAAAACGTCCGTCGTGTCCCTTCTGATTCCAGCCGACAAGACAGAGCTCGGCTCGGTCGATGCCCTGACGTTTGAATTCATCCAGGATGTCGCCGACCCTGTCAAATGTCACCGCCACCTTCATGGGGGGCTCATTCTGGCGGGTCTGTTGCTCAACAGGAGTCGGCATGGGTTTCCAGCCCTGGCGGATGCGGATTGACATGCATTTGCTTGCATAGGTGAGTTCAGGATTATCCTTCATCCGCTTCTTCAGAGGAATGCAAGCTTTGCGATCCAGTTGATATTTTCGGTACACACGGGCCATGCCTGAGTAATCGGCCTGATCGCCGGTCAGCATGTGGTACTGTATGGCAATATCGTCATACGCTGGCCGCCCCATAAGTTCAAAACGCGGAAACATCGTATAGACACCAGATCTGGCTAGGGTCAGTAATTTGTATTCATAGGGTAGGCCTGTAACAATTGCCACGAACGTTGCCCGTGGATTTTTCATGCCGAAGATTGGCATGGGCATATAGTTGCGTCCAGTGCGTTTGCCATTTTTTTCATGGAAGGTGCCCAGCTCGCCGTTGGGCATAATAAAATATCCATCTTCTCCTGTTTTTGCCGTGGCAAATTCAGGAAGAACTTCAATCCATTTAATTCCAGCGGGAATATCGTTCATTTTCCACAGAAAAGTGTGAACTGATCCATTCTGCTGCAGAGGCATTTCCTTTATTTCTTTGCGCCCATCTGTAAAGTAACAGGTCACTATTGCATTGTATGAGAGTAAGTTAAGTACAGGCGCTAAGAAAAGCGCGATGAAAATTGTTGTGCGTGTCATATTGTTCCTCTCTTATGTAATTGCTTTAAAATAAACTCACTGTAAGTATCTCAAGTTTACTATATGTCGTAAAGCGATGAATACGCAAAATAGTTATGATAATTGCGAAAACTAATGCAGCGAAGCCGCAACCAAACTGAGCTTATGTGATATGCGATTTTTCTCATTCATTGAACAGTTGTGTAATATGCATCACTGCATTAGTCAACAACGCTACGCGTTGCATAAGAATAAAGAGAAGAAAGATTTAAATACTGTAAAAAAAGGAATCCTTCATTCCATGGGATTCCTGTGATATTATTTAGTCATTATAAATTTTAACCGAACAAGAGGACAGATAAATGAATAACCCGATCTGGATTATGACGTCAGCATTGCCGAAGTGCTCGTTGAATGAAGTTATTGAAGTCACAGAGGAAATTAATGCCCAGGGGATGGAGCTTTGTGTCTTTCGACGGGATGGAACCCGCAACGATCATGTTGCCACACATCTGGATTATGAAACTTTTGGAGTAGAGGATGCACAGCGCTTAATAGAGCTGTGTAATGGGAAGGGGCTGCAGTTCTCAGTAGGGGCCTATGAAAATCTAATTGGCGGTGATCTGCAGGAACGTGTTAATAATCAGAATCATATTTTAAAATTGATCAGAATTGCGCATCTGCTGGGTGGCAATGAGAATGATGTTACTGTGGGTACATTTGTCGGTTACAACCATGAACTGGGAGTTCAGGATCGCGGTTTTGAAAAGAATCTGGAGGAGTATGCAAAAGTGTTCACTCCGATTGTTAAGTATGCCGAGGATATGGGTGTTGCCCTGACCTATGAGAATTGTCCGATGGAGGGATTGCGTCCAGCCACAGCGCCTACCACCTATAATAATCTTCCTGGAACATTGGCCGCCAGAAAACTGATGTATACATTGATTCCGAGTTCAGCACATGGAGAGAGCTATGATCCATCCCATGATGTTTGGCAGAATATCAATCCGGTTGATGTTATTAATGCCAGCGATCTCTCCCGTATTCGCAGGGTACATGTCAAGGGTACCCGGAATCTGAATAATGCAGGGCGTGTGCACTGGGGAGCTCTTTATCCTATGCAAAGTGTGAATGCAGAGCTTGCTGCGAAGGCCGGAGTGCCTATCCCTGCCCATGAGTGGGATCGCCATAACTATGAGCCGATGCTGCCTGGCTTCGGGGGATGCGACAGCATGGATTGGTACGCCTTTCTTAAGAATCTGATGCAGAAGGGTTTTGACGCTCCATTTGTAATTGAGAATGAGGCGGATAACTCGTCGCATACAGGTAATCATTGTGCAACAGTTCAGGGCTTTCAGGCGGCAGTGCTTTGCCTGGCTCCTATCGTCTGGCCACTTGGTGCTGAGACCGGCTACAAGTTTGATCAAAGTCAGAGCGCACCTCTGAAAATTATTAATACAACTGATGTACCGGTTGTCTCTATGGACGACCTTGTTTAAGAAGTTTTGCAATTAATAAAAAAGGAAATTATGAAGAAATCATTTATACAGTTTGTTTTAATCACCATGTTTGCGGTTACATCACTCTTTTCGGAGGAAGTGAAAACTGTTAAGGTCTTAACTATTGGTAACAGCTTTGCTGATAATGCCTGCACATTTCTGAGTCAGATCGCTGCCTCAGTTCCTGGTTGCAAGGTGGAGTTTACTAAAGCCGACATCGGGGGATGCTCTTTTGATAGGCATGCTAAGCTGATCAAGGATTGCGAGGCCGATCCAACACTTAAGCCCTATTATAAGAAGTATACTCTCAAAGAGCGTCTTCAGTCGGATAAGTGGGCTGTGGTCACCATTCAGCAGGTCAGTCACAAAAGCTTCCGACCCGAGAGCTATCATCCCTACTCAGATGAAGTAGTGGCATGCATTAAGAAGAATGCGCCGGGGGCTGATATTGTGATACATCAGACTTGGGCCTATGCTCCTGATTGTAAACGTCTGACCGGTTTTAAAATGACAAGAGCTCAGATGAATGACGGATTGGTCAAGTGCTATGCGGATCTCTCCAGTCATTTTGGAGGGTTGCGCATGTTTAAATCCGGCGAGGCTTTTACCGCATCATTAAAATCCAATCCAGAAATCAATCTCTGGAATGCCAAGGATCGTTTTCATGCCAGCCGTGAGGGCTGTTATCTGATCGGATGTGTCTGGGTTGCTGAACTTTTTGATATTTCTCCCGAGAAGATCAGTTTTGTGCCGGAGGGAATGAAACCTGAAGTTGCGGCCGCTCTGCGTAAAGCAGCAGCCAGCGTGAAGTGATGGATCGCGCATTTCATCTCGCATATAATCGCAGAGTAGCTGCCATATAGAATTTGATCAGCCTGTTTTGCGTGATTTTTATGATCAAGATGCACCAATTTTTTACCTTCCATTTTTTACCTAAAAACCAACGAAGCGCACCCATATTTCACCTCCAAAATATTTCACCTAGTAAACTCAGGTGGTAAGCATGTCGTTACACGATAGATCGATGTAACGATTCGAAGATGCACCCGCGCATAATGCTTGCTTGACATAATTAAGGCAAAAAAGTAAATTAAATATGTTCAAATGCAGTGTGTGCATTTGTGAAACATGTAAGTTTTTGCTTAAAATCAGTAAATATCTGGAGTTTGTTATGAGTAAGTTGCATCATAGATTATCTTTGTTTGTGGTTTTTACAGGAATCATATTTTTTAATACCTGTTTGTTTGCGGGATGGCAGGCGGGCCTTAAGGCGGGATATATTAGTGATGCCTGGGATACCAGCAGTTATCCGACGGCTACCGAGGCTCAGTTGGGGCCGCATACGGGGGCAACTCAATCTCAGCCGCCGTGGGCTGACAATCGTACCTGGGTCTATACCGGTCAGATATATCTCAACGGTTCCACCTACCATTTTGCGGAGAGCATTGATAACAATACAATGCTGATATTAAATGGCACTACCTATATCAATGATATAGATCATACCACGCCGACAACGTCAGGGGCGATAACGCTTTCGGCAGGCTGGTATGATATCGAAATCCGTTTTGGTAATGGGACCGGCGGTGCGGGTCCGAATTCGATAAACGGCTGGACCACCACCAAGGGTTTTGGGTACAAGATTGGAGGAGCGGTTTCAATCGATGGCGATGATTATACCTTTCCCTGGGACGACGGCAATATGTCTTTTTTTAGGTATGATGACGGCGCCGCTGGAATCTTCAATCAGTTTGCGACAGATGTGACCACAACAGATGCCGTACTTAATGGTAGTTTGCTTACAACAAATGTCATTAATCAGGTAACTGTGTATTGGGGAATCACGAATGGCGGCACTAGTGCGACCTCATGGTCCAATCATGCTGATTTTCCCTATCCGGCTGTTGCAGGAGATTTCTCCACCAATATTACTCTGACGGCGGCGGACACTCTGACGTTTTATCGGTTCTATGCGAGTAACAGTACATTTATTGCCTGGGCTGATGATGCGGTAGCTGTTTTGTCGGGTGATGTCACGGCGCAGGTCATTGATTCTACTGCTACTGAGGGTACGGGGGATACCGGTACATTTCGTGTCAGCCGTCCTTCGACCGCTACCAACGGGGCGTTGATTGTCTATTTTACGCTGGGAGGCACCGCCGCAAATAATGTGGATTATATAGGCGTAGCCAACAGCGTTGTTATTCCTGAAGGGGAAACCACCGCAGATGTTGTTATTGACCCGATTGAAGATCTTGACTGGAATGAGGGAAGCGAGAGCGTTACATTCACCTTGGTAGCAGGGAACTATATTATCGGCACTGCATCGGCGATCAGTCTTATCCTGGATGACAGTGCTTCTCCAGATCAGTGGGCGCATAGCATCCCTGTTGTTTTTACAGAGTATCGGGGGAGTGCTCTCGCCGACTTTTCGGTACTTGTTGAGCTGGGTACGAATATCAGCGGCTTCAGTTACAGCGATCTGCTCTCCGGCAATTATGGTGATCTTCGCTTTACGGACGGCACAACCACTAAATTTTTGCATTACGAGATTGAGTCATGGGATACCAACGGACTTTCACAGGTCTGGGTGAAAATACCTTCCCTTGCTTATAATACGGTGATCTGGGCTCGCTGGGGACGCTCAGGGATGATGGTGCCGGCATATACCACCAATGGTTCAACCTGGGCCAACAATTACGTGGCGGTCTATCATCTTGCGGAGGATAGCGGGCCTGTCAAAGATTCGAGTTCTTTTGCAAACGGGCTCTCCGTGAATAATGGCATCCAGCAGGGGACGACAGGAATGTCTGGTTCCGCAGCTCGTTGGCCGGATGGCGTTAACGACTGGATGCAGGGTCCTGCATCACCATCCATTCAGGGTATGGGCAAGTTAACCCTGCAGACCTGGTTCTACGATGAGCAGAATGACGAAGCACCGCGTGGTCTAATCTCTAAGCGTGTCGCTTCCGGTTCGGAGATGTCCTACTACTTTTTTAAATACAAGAACCAACATATCTATTTTTATATCGGAGGTGTCGGCGGTGACTTTGCTAATACCGCCACGGGTGCTAACCAATGGTATTTTACGGCTGCAACATATAATAATACGCTTGCTTCAGAGCGCATGAAGGTTTATATAGATGGTGAGTTCAGAAGCTCCCTGAATGCAACCGATATTGTAGTGCCGGTCTACGACAGTAATCTTTTCCTCGGTATCCTGAATGCCAATTATGGAAATTCATGGAAGGGCAAGATGGATGAGGTTCGCATCTCAAACACTGACCGTTCATCCGAGTGGCTCTGGGCTGAGTATATGAATATGGCATCCAACAGCGTTTTCCAGGCCTGGCCCGGTGCGACTCCATCACTTTTGATAGACGGATATCCTCAGAAGTATGGAGTGCCGGCGCCTGCGTATGGAACTACAAACCTGGTGGGTGGTGACATCTTTACCTGCACGGTGCCTGCTATAGTGGATATAGACCCTACCTCCCGCTATGCATGTTCGGGGTATGTGCTTTACACAAACATGGTCGATCAGATTGCGACCAGTACGGGAAATAGCTGTGTTTATACTAATAGTAGCGGGGCCGACCGTCTGGTCTGGCAGTGGACAAAGCAGTATTATGTGACTTTCACTAACAGTGGTCCCGGAACAGTTTCAATTGAAGGCGGCTGGTATGATGAAGGTTCGTACGCAGATAGTGCAGCCTTGACGCAGAGTGGCAACCAGTTTGTCGGCTGGGATGATGCAGAGAATCCTGTTTTTGATAAACGTGCTGCTGCGTCAATCAGCGTTTCGGTTACGAAATCGTTTACATTAACAGCGAACTTTATACCGGCCTTAAATCTGTCAGGATGGAGTCGGAGGCTTTCGATCAAGTTTGCCGGGTATGATGGATCGGAGACGCTGACCAACTTTCCTGCGATGGTAGTATTTACCAATAATCTTGCCGGTCACTTCCGATATGCAGATATGGGCAGTCCGGCTGATGCCGGTGACCTGCGCTTTACGGCAGGAGATGGAACGGAGCTCTTTTATGATATCGAGAAGTGGGATACCAATGGTACATCCACTGTCTGGGTTAGGTTGCCGGAGCTTTCAATAGACAATAACAGGATATATGCTCATTGGAGGAATTCCTCCGAGATCGATCCGCCCGTTTATACAGAGAATGGAATGACCTGGGCAAACGGCTATGCGGCTGTCTATCATATGGCTGGTGAGAGCGGTGCTGTTGAGGATTCAGGTCCCGCTGGTAACGGATTAACGATTTACAATGATGTCCGGCAGGGAACGAATGGTGTTGCAGGCCCTGCTACCGGCTGGCCCGCTGACGGAAACAACTGGTTGCAGAGACCGGCTAACGAATCCCTGGACGGCATGGACGAGCTGACCTTGCAGGCCTGGATTTATGATGCGAAGAATGACACTCAGCCACGCGGTTTGATCTCTAAGCGTGTTGACTCCGGTACTAAAAAATCCTACTACTTTTTTAAACAGCTAAACCGTAATCTCTTTTTCTATGTCGGTAACGCTGGTGGTGAGTTTTCTGGAACTGCCACGGGAGCAAACCAATGGTATTTTACAGCTGCGACCTATGACAGAAATCTGGCCTCTAATCGCATGAAGGTATATATCGATGGCGCGTTTAAAAAAGGGAGGAATGATGCCACCGGCAGTGTTCCCTCCTATGACAGTGCGCTTCACCTCGGCAACCTGAATGCGAATTACAATTTTGGCGGGATTATAAGCTGCTGGCAGGGCAAGATGGATGAGGTGCGTATCTCAAGGAAGGCCCGTTCGGCTGACTGGCTCAGGGCTGAGTATATGAATATGAGTTCTCATGCAACTTTCCTTGATTATCATATGTCGTTTACTGGAACAATGATCCTGTTTCGCTGAGAACTAGATTTGATTAATTGTGTCTTGCGCAAATGAGATGAAATATTTTGCGCAAATTACTATATTATCCTCTGTGTGATGGGGGTTATCTTAATACCAGAGTGTGTTCAGTTTTTCCAGATGTGGAATAGTTGAATAAATACAGGAGTTAGTTATGGGAAAGAATCATTGGCAGAATTGTGTCTTATTTATTCTGGCGGGAATAATTTTTCCGTCGCTCTCCCTGCTGGCCGGTTGGCAACCTGGACTTAAGGCGGGATATATTGAGTCATGGTGGAATACGAATAGCTATCCTGTAGTTACGGAGCAACAGCTGGGACCACATACAGGTAAGACCACTGCATTTCCGCCCTGGGCTGAAAACCGCACATGGGTTTACACCGGGCAGATTTATCTTGATGGTTCCACCTATCACTTTGCTGAGAATATCAACAACAGTGCAATGTTGAAAATCGATGGCATCACATACATTAGTGATCAAAGTTGGGACGTTCCCACAAAGTCTGGCCCTGTGACCCTCTCGTCCGGCTGGCACGATATTGATATTCGTTTATGCAACGGTGGTGGTGGTGCCGGACCTACAGCCAGCTTCGGTTGGACCTCCACCAAGGGATTCGGTTATAACATCGAAGGTGCAGATACGACAAATGGCGTCGATTACATCTATCCCGAAGATGACGGTAACAGAACTCTTTTCCGGTGGGACGATGGCATTGAGGGCATTTTCAATGAATCCGCGAGTGATATAAGCTCTTCCAATGCTGTGCAGAACGGAACTCTTAATACAACAAATCTTAATAATCTGGTGAGAGTTTACTGGGGTGCAACAGATGGTGGCACTAATGCAACTTCATGGACCTATCATGCGGACTTTCCTTATCCTGCAGTCGACGGAAGCTTTTCAACCAATGTTACCCTGATTGCGGCGGATACACTTACCTTTTATTGTTATTATATGAGTAACAATACAACCGTGGCATGGGCCGATAGCTCTGAGTCGGTGCTGTCAGGTGAGGTTACAGCACAGGTTCTAGATTCCAGTGCGACTGAGGCAACAGCTGATACCGCTGTCTTTCGTGTTACTCGACCTTCTACGGCAACCAACGGTGCGCTGACCGTTTATTTCACTCTGGGTGGCGTGGCTGTTTACGGTGAGGATTATACTGGTGTTGAAAGTAGCATAGTGATTTCTGAAGGAGAGACTAGCGCTGATGTTGTTATTGTTCCGATTGATGATCTGGACAGGACAGAGGGTGATGAGAGCGTTACATTCACACTAACAGAGGGTAGCTATATTATTGGCACAAGCTCAGCGGTCAGTGCGACTCTGCATGATACCGGCTCCATGGATCAATGGGCTCACAGTCTTAAGTTTGCTTTCACCGGATATACAGGCTCTGAAACCCTGACTGATTTTCCGGCATTGGTGCTCCTGAGTACGAATGTCAGCAATTTCAGTTATGACGATTTGCTTTCCGGTGAGTATGATGACCTGCGTTTTACTGATGCCGAGATGAATCAGTTCCTGAACTATGAGATTGAATCGTGGGATGCCAACGGCACTTCTCGTCTCTGGGTGCAGGTTCCTTCTATGACGAACAGCGCTGTTATCTGGGCTCACTGGGGTCGGACGGGGATTGCAGCACCGGAATATACAACTAATGGTCTTACATGGGATAACGGATATGTATCAGTATTTCATTTTGCTGAAACTTCGGGAACCTTTCTTAAGGACTCGGTTGGAAATTGTGATGGAGTAGCGGTGGGAGGCCTTGATCTCTCTGAAGATGGTCGCGTTGGCAGTGGCGGCCGTTTAGACGGATCCGGTGATTACGTGAGCTTATCTAATATAACAAAAGTTGTCTATCAGCGTCAGTTCACGGTTTCCGGCTGGATGAATCTGGATACACTCGGGAGTTCAAGTGCGAATGACGGATGTCTCTTTTCAACATCAACGACCAGTGATCCCACTATTTTCTGGTACAACTATGCACAGAACTCCACCGAAGACAAAGTGCATTCTTTTAATGTGGGGCACACAGGAGTGTATACTAACCGGGTGAATTCACCGCAAGGAATTGCCAGGGCTCAGACGTGGCAATATGTCGGTGGCGTGTTAGATAATTACAATCGAAGTATTTATGTGGATGGTATACAGCGAGCATCAGTCAATGGAGCTCTACGGAATATCGGAAGTATGACGGAAGGATCTATCGGTAGGTGGACGGGAAGTTCGAATATGTATCTTGATGGAGTAATGGACGAGGTTCGTATTTCAGCCGCTGCTCGTTCGTCCGATTGGATGATGGCGGAGTATCAGAATATGGCTTCCAATAATATGTTCCAGACATACCCGTCAGCAGTGCCCTCTCTGATTGTTGAAGGTCTTCCGTTGCGGTATGGAGTGCCTGATCCTGCATATGGATCGACTAATCTTATCGGGGGGGATATATTCATCTGCACAGCCCCGGCTGCTGTTAATATTGATTCGACAACTCGCTATAGATGTTCGGGCTATATTCTTTATACCAACCTGCTTGAGGTTGTGAAAACCGGTAGTGGCAATAGCTTTACTTATACCAACAGTGGTGTAACGGACAGGCTGGTCTGGCAGTGGACAAAGCAGTGCAAGGTTAGCTTTGCCAATAGCGGCCCCGGAACATTTTCCGTTGCGGATAAATGGTTTGATGAAGACTCAGTTGTAACCTGTACCGCCCTTGGACAGGATGGGAGCCTTTTCGTCGGATGGGAAGATCCGGAAAACCGCATTTCAGTGCCGCTGGTTTACTCAACAATCAGTGTGACGGCCTCGGAGCCGTTTAACCTGACAGCCAATTTTATTCCTGCCCTGAGCAACTCAGGGTGGTACAGACGGCTTGCAATAAGTTTTCCCGGTTATGATCGTACTGAGACGCTGACCAACTTTCCTATGATGGTGAAGTTAAGTGACGGTCTGCTTGAATACTTCTATTATAATGATATGCTCAACCCAGACAACGCTGGAGATCTGCGCTTTATGGATGAGAATGGTATAGAGCTTGTCTATGATATAGAGAAGTGGGATCTCACCGGTGATTCAACTGTGTGGGTAAGAATACCCGAGCTTTCGGCAACAAATAACCGGATATATGCTCTGTGGGGAAATCCAACCTATACAAATTCTCCTGTGTATACTACAAATGGAATTGCCTGGGATAATGGTTATATGGCGGTCTATCATCTGGCCGCGGATAGTGGGCCAGTCAAGGATTCAAGTCCGTTCGGTAATGTTGCGAGTGTTTATGGAGATGTGAAGCAGGGCACGAACGGGATTGCCGGTCCGGCTGCCAATTGGCCTGCAAGCAGCAACAACTGGATGCAGTGTCCGGCCAGCGATTCGTTGCACGGCATGGGGCAGTTGACTCTGCAGACCTGGATGTATGATACTCAGAATGATACCTGGCCGCGCGGCCTGATATCTAAACGTTATGCTTCCGGTTCTCAGATGAGCTACTATTTCTTTAAGTATAATAACCGTAATCTGTACTTCTACATTGGTGGTGTTGGCGGTGAATTTGCAGGAACTGCTACGGGTGCTGATCAATGGTATTTTGCGGCAGCGACCTATGACAAAGATCTGGCCTCTGATCGCATGAAGGTTTATATTGATGGTGTGTTCAAAAAAGCGAGCAATGCTGCATCAGGCAGTGTCCCTTCGTATAGTAGCAATCTCCATCTAGGTAGTCTAAATGCAAATTATCAATATGGAACTATTGGCGATTGCTGCTGGAGAGGTAAGATGGATGAGGTGCGCATTTCTAACAAAGTCCGTTCGGCTGACTGGCTATGGACGGAGTATAATAACGTGAAGAATCACGACATCTTTCAGAGCTATCATCGGTATATCACCGGAACCATAATCATTATCCACTAAACCAGCGGAGCCGGAACTAAACTGTGCCTATGTGATATGCGGCATCTTTGCTCATTCATTGAGCAGTTGTGTGATATGCCCCGCTTGGTTTAGTTTTTTGATGGCGTTGCCAAATACCTTGCCCTGACGCATCATTCCGAGATCGTTGGGGTGGCAACCATCCACCGTGCCCTCGTAATCATGTCCCAGCATCTCTTTTGCCTCCAGATAGTGGAGATTTTCCCAGCGGGTTGGATCTTCCGCCTTTAGTTTGTCGTAGATGCCGCGCAATATTTTGGATTTGGGTGTTGGTGCTCTTTCAAAGGCGTTGCAGTCCTCTGCAAGAAGAATGGGAGTATCCGGGCGCTTCTCCCGTAGCGCACGGATAAACGGTTCAGCTCTTTCTTTAACGAGAGCATCATTCATGTTCCAGAGACAATCCAGAACGTAGATGGAAGCATCAATTTCCGCGATCAGGTTGCATAACGCCAACTCCATCCTGCCGTTGCCTGAGAAACCGAGATTGACTACCGGCACATCGGCTAGGCGCCCAGCGATGGCGGTAAATGCCATGCCGGGACGTGACGCACAGCCGCCCTGCGTGATGGAAGTACCGTAGACTAGAACCGGCTTTGTTGCTCCATTCGGACGATCAGGTGCCAGCGAGAGGGATTTCTCTTTGGAAATACCGATCTCAATCTTTTTCGTTCCGTTATAGAGTGGCAGATAAACCAGGCACTCTGTGTTCGGGGATATGGAAACCGCTACTTCGTTGGTGACACTTGTCGGCCGCCCATTTTTTACAAAGCGCCATCCTTCCGGGGTTTTCCGATAGACATCCACTCCGCTGACACCCGTGGCCGGCATGTGCGGCATGTTGAGGCTTTTACTAATGACCTCCCAGCGTATTTTGAATGACCCTCCATCAGAAACAAAGTGCAGCGCCATACCTGCGGATTTGTGGCTCAGACTCCATACCGGTGCAGGTACACTCTCCTTAGCCCGTGCGGGCAGCCGGTCATAAAAAGATTCCGTATCGCTGAATCCTTTCCCCTCAATCGGCAGAACTTCTCCACTGTACCACGTCGTTGTACCATCCTTGTCCAGGGTGCTTTTGTCTTTATCAATGATGTTTCCTGCAAAAAGAATTCCTGCATAAAAAAGTATTGAGCATAATATTGAAATAGTTCTCTTGATATCCATAATAAAGTCCTTTGCGTTTCTGATGTGTACTTAAGCTAACAAAAAAGCGCATAACTGTAAAGGTACACACTGATGTGAGGTGAGAAGGGGGCGCATTTCACTTCCGTTGAGTATTCTCTTGCACGAAGTAAACATTTCCCCAACGGGAATAAATCCCATGGTGAGCCTTATTTGTGAAATCTCAAGAATTCGGATTCCAATGTTTATTACAAAAGCTCAAAAACGCCGAACCAGCGTCGGCTGTTGGAATCGCTGCCGATCACTTTGATAAGCAGGGGGTTGCCGGGTGTCATTTCAGACGACGGCAGGGTTAAAGTGAAGGTGCCATACTCAGCAGTAGAGGCGTCCCGCACGTATTTGAGATGTACGCTTTTGTCATTATTGCTCCACTCCGCATCTGTCTGAGCGATAGTTGGAATAACAATTGTTTTCTTGTCGTTGACGTAAAGCTGGAATGAGCCCGGTGGTTCTGAAAAATATCCCATGCCTCCTTGCCAGGTGACGGTGTGCTCCGGCTTCGCACGAGCATCCTCCGGAACTGGCCGCGTTTTCCAGATCAGCTCGTTTTTGCCTAGCATCGCTCGGGCCACAACGAGCCGGTTCACGCCCAACGGCAGATCGTCGGTCCCGCTGTCGCCAGCTTTAACAGTTTCCTTCCATCCGTTCTGTGTCCGGCTTGTCAGTTTGATAACTCCTTTGGGATTGAAAGCATCGGAGCGCGTATAACGGATTATTCCGTCCATGAGACAGTTGCCTTCCGGTGTGCCTGAGATAATATCAAGACCGTAAGTCATAAACAAACGTCCCTTCTCGGAGTGTGCCTCGCCGGCATAGAGATAATATTGTTCACGTCCCTCTCCCACCACAATCATCTCTTCTGGAAGCATGCCTTCGAAAGGTAGAGCTTTGCCCTGTTTTAAAATGCGGAAAGCCAGTGGTGATAAATATCCGTCATGCGGGAAATCACCGAGTGCTGGATGCTTTGCGAATGCGGTTCCCACCTGGTTGCCCATCGACCACCATCCCAGTGAAACATTGGGTTTGCCTTGCGTGCCGTTGATCAGAAGGACACGCTTTCCAGCTGCCAAGGCCGCCATCACATCCGGCGATCCTGTGTGTGAAATCAGAAGCTCTGCTTTTTCCGCTTCAGGTGATCCGGTTGCAACTAAACCCGTATAAAGTTTCTCCAGCGCAGGCAGCAACGCAGGTGTAACGGCGACCCCGTCCCCATTCTGTTTGTCCCGTTTAGGAAATATCCAGAAATCCCACTTATTTACGATTTTTTCGTTTGACCTCTGACCTTCGACCTCTGATCTCTGTATGATTTCTGCCTCCAGTACTGCATGAACCGGTTTGGCCACATTCGGAATATTGATTGAGGAATTCGCAAGCAACCGTGTTGTGCCGGTTTCGACATCTGCTCCTTGACTCTCTCCCTGTGCAATGATTTTTTCCCCAGTACGCAGAATCCATTTGATCTGTGGTTTTGTCAGGGGGGCTTCCCCGTAATGGGAGATCCAGAAATCCGCTTTGACGGTATCACCCGACACCGTAATCCTACACTCCGGATCAGTTTTGAGCAGCAATGTGGACGGTCCATTGAATAATCGGAAATCAGTTGCTGTTGAACCGTTACGTTTGGCCTCCCAGAATGGATTGAAAAGTCCCTGGGCGCTGTATGTCTTGGCTTGAGCAACGATCACATCAACAATGGTCCAGAAATCATAACCGTCGCAGGCGGGGTC
The DNA here is from genome assembly GCA_027858965.1 of Kiritimatiellia bacterium. Lineage (GTDB taxonomy): Bacteria > Verrucomicrobiota > Kiritimatiellia > RFP12 > UBA1067 > M55B167. Next base: position 6,272 of record JAQIBS010000004.1, on the reverse strand, counting down.
CATACGGGCGGCCTCGATGCCTCGTTTCTGGTAGTAGCGCTGCAAACCATGCTGCGCATCCTGGCAGGCATCGCCCCATTGCCGGTTCAGTCCTGCGTCCTTTAACCAGCAGTCACGCGTGGCCAGCGTGACAGGCGGCTGCATGACTCCCGAGAATCGCGGCTCTAGACGCGGGTCCTGCTTGACACTCAAGTTGAGATATTCGTGGGCCACAAAGGGTGCATCACATTTAAAACTGCCAGGCTCCCATACATTAATTGGACCACCTCTAAAATCAGAGTTTTCTGCATTATTAAGTGTTCCATCCTGGTGAATCATCAGGCGGTCAGGATCCAATCGTTTCGCCAGCTGATAAATTTTCTGATCCAGCGGGTGTCCTAGTAAACCTTCATTTCCGGTGCAGTAGGTCGTGAAGGAGACGTATCGGCGATAATGGTGATAGAGTTCTGTCAGATCGCGCATCGGATCAAAGGTGAAGGCCTCGGTTGGATAATCTCCGTAATAGGGCAGTTCAGGCTGGATCATGATTCCTGCTTCATCTGCTGCCTCAAAATACTCCGGCAGCTCGCAGTGCGTATGCAGGCGGACATAGTTGAATCCCGCGGCGCGTGCAATTTTGAGATGTTTGAGATGCTCCTCTTTGCTGGCTGGAGAAACAAGCGACAGGGGATAGACAAAATCGTCACCAAAGCCGCGCATGAAAAACGGCTTGTTGTTTAGAAAGAACTGGTCACCCCGCACTTCGATCTTGCGTACGCCAAAACGCTCGGTCCATCCATGGATGGGTTTGTCGCCGTCGCAGAGAGTCAACTCTGCTATGTAGAGGTTCGGGTGTTTCGGCGACCATGCCTGGAATGGCTTCAGCGGCACGTGCACTACGACTTCGGTTTTCTGTTTGCCCTCTGCAAACACCACCGCAACCTGTCCCCTTCCTTCCGTATTTTTCTCTGTGCCTCTGTGAGAGCTATCAGCCGTCTGTATTTTTACGCGTAATACCGGATTCTTCAGTTGGTCCGCAGTCGTGGCAAACGCCACCGTTGCATGCACCTCAGCGGTCTTGTTGTCAAAATCACTGCGTACCCAGGCGTCGTCGATGCGTGTATCGGGGGTGGCCTCAATTTCGACATCGCGATAGAGTCCGCCGAATCGGTGGGTTGAACTGAACAACCCTTTGCGGCTTGGTGGCACGCTATTAACTGCAGCAACGACAACCGCCTTTTTGCCAGTTTCAACAAGATCGGTAATGTCATATTTATAGGTGCCGCAATAATTGTCCACCCACGCGACCGTCTTGCCATTGACCCAGAACCAGCCCTGCGAACGCACCCCTCCGATTTTGAGCCAGATCCGTTTGTTTTGCCATGCGGCCGGAATATCAACATTTTTGCGGTACCATGCTTCTCCCTTGTAGATATGGCGCAGGGGCTTGGCACAGTGGTCCCATTTGCAATCCCACGAATCGCCCATTCCCGGATCGCCAACGCCCTGTGCTTCCCAGCATCCGGGAACGTTTATTTTTCGGGAATCCGGCCACTCTTTGTTATAAAAAGCACGCCAGGCCGGATGACGTGAAGGACCCACGCCTTTTGTAATGAATTCCCACTCGCCACGTAGAGAAATTACTTCCTGTAACGGTGACCGAACGACCGGGTTCACTACTGCCGGCAGCGCTTTGCGGTATCCCCATGTCTCTGTGCCTGTGAGAGGGGAGTTATCGGCCAATGAGCATACCGCCCATCCCATCAGTGCGATTAAGCCAGCAGTTTGTGTTTTATTTATCATGTTATCTAATCCTGATGTTTCCTCAACTAATTGTGAAGTTATAATATCAAATCAATTTGTGAATTAAAAGCTCAGTGAATGGAGATGATTTCCCGCGCGTTGCATTGTAATATATGACACTGAAATAATTTTTTGATATTTATTCAAAACAGCAGGAGTATTTTGTGGTAATATTCTTGTGTCAAAAGCTTGAATTTCGGGCAAATATATATAGTTAGGGAAGGAAAGTTGGATATGACTAAAAAAATTTTAGTAGCGGGGATGTTGCTTCTGGTTCAAATCTCTGCTTTTTCCTGCAATGTGCCGGTGTTTCGTTATGCGCTGGAGCGTTGGCCGGTCTCACCTTACCGTGCCCTGGTGGTTAAGGATTCTGAATTATCGGGTTCAGAGAAGGAGTCGCTTAAATCGCTGGAAATGGCAGGTGATGGAGAGTCGGGGATGCTTAACCTTGTGGTTTGGAATCCCAATAAAGATGAGCTTGCCAAGAGCGGCATGGCCAAACAGCTTCCGAAAGTAACCGGCAAGGATGCAATGGTGCATCTTTTCTTTCCTGTTTCAACAGGTGTTGACAAGCCATTCTGGTCTGAAAAACTGAATAAGGCTGCGGTTAAAAAGATTGTGGTTTCAGATTTTCGAAAGAAGCTGATTAAGAAAGTTTTAGAGGGCAACAGCGGCATTTATGTGTTGCTTGAATCTGGCAATAAGGTAAAAGACCGCAAGGTACTTAAAAAGCTGGATGCCAGTATCAAGGAGATTATTGAGAATATGGAACTGCCTGCTGGCGTGGTTGCCACCGATGGCGAGGTTACCGGAGGTGGACCTGCTGATTTCGATCCAACCAATCAGCTGCAGTCGGAGATTCCTCTGATGCTGGCTTTTACAACGTTGAGTCTGGCGCGTAAAGACGACGAAGTGCTGGTGGCTCTTCTGATGAGTCTGGGACCGGAACGTGAAGAGGCGGGAGGGAATGAACCTATGGTCTTTGCCGCCTATGGACGTGGACGGGCGTTGGTTCCAATGGTTGGTGAAGAGATCAATATGGATAATATTGGCGGCATCGCTTATTTCTTTACGGGTTCCTGCTCCTGTCAGATGAAAGCACTCAACCCCGGTACCGACCTGCTTCTCGATCATGACTGGGATCGTTCGGTTTTTGGTGGAGATGAGTAATGAAGAGTCATAATCTTTTCTTTAATGAGCTGAAGTACCGATGGAAGGGGAGTCTGTTGGCTTCTGCCGCGGTTTTCGTTGCGGTGCTATCGGTAACCTCCGCTCTGCTTATGCTTGCGCAGTTCGACTCTCAGACTCAAAAAGAGGTGCACGACCTTCAGCGCCGTAGCCAGGAACGCATGAATGAGCTGGAGAATGAGGCTCGGGTATTTGCCAAATCTCTCGGCTTTAATATTTTTATATATCATCGTGATCAGCGGCTTGAGACCTTTTATGCGGATGATGTTAACACCCACTATCTGACAACGAAGCAGAGTCGGGATCTGGCCGATGCGGATTTTGCTCTGCTTAATCATCATCTACCCTTTTTACGCCATCGATTTCCTCTGCCTGAGTTCGGTGCAGATGTGATCATTGCCGGCCTTGAAGGTGAGATCTATATCAAGCGCAAGTTTCAGAAGCCGCTTGAGGTTTCCATCAAATCAGGTGAGGTACAGCTTGGCTATACAGTTGCAAAGCATTTAAAGAAGAAGGTTGGCGATACAATTTTGATTGCTGAAAAATCTTATAAAGTTACCCTTTGTCGTACTCAACTGGGAACCAAGGATGATATCATCATATTTATGAATCTGGTTGATGCTCAGACTCTGCTGGGCCTGAAAGATAAGATCAGTGGTATTATGGCGTTGAGCTGCAACTGCGCTGCAGGTGATCTTGAGCCGATTCGTAACGGTGTACGGCAGATTATCCCTGAGGCCGATGTGGTGGAGCTGACAATCCGGGCAAAGGCCCGCCAGAGTGCCCGCAAGGCAATCAGTGAAGCAGCGGAGGCAGAGGTGGCCGATATCAGGAACTCGCGTCAGACCCTGCGTGATCAGCTCAATCGATTCTCAGCAATGTTTGCCGGATTGATGGTGGCATCCGCCTCGATTCTACTTTTCTTTCTCTACAGCCATAACGTGAAGGAGCGCCGCCATGAAATTGCAATTCTGCGTACCCTTGGGGTGAGGAGTCCCCAGCTGCATCTGCTCTTTGGCGTCAAAGCTGTTCTGCTGGCATCGCTTGGGGTTTTAGCTGGTTATGTCTGTGCGCTTTTGCTGGTTGCCTGGATCACAGGTGAGGGCGGATTTGTCATGCTATGGCAAAGTCTGTTGCTGGTCTGGCTTTTCGCTGCCGCCAATCTGATCAGTTTGTCGGCCAGCCTGATCCCCGTAATGTTTGCCGCCCGACGTGATCCCGGTATTGTTCTAAATGAGGAGGGCTGATATGAGTTTTCTTAGTATCCAAAATATCAGTAAGAATTATGTGGGCTCCGATGGCCAGATCCAGGTTCTTCAGGATTTTTCTCTGGAGCTGGATAAGGGTTTGATCCACTCTGTTGTGGGCCCTAGCGGCTGCGGTAAAAGCACGCTTTTGATGCTCTGTGGTGGTTTGATTCATCCCGATAGCGGCAGCATAACAATTGGCGGCGATAATTTGCTGGAGCTGAGTGCAGGGGAGCGTGCGTTGCGCCGCGCCTCTTTGGTTGGTTTTGTTTTTCAGCGCTTTCATCTGATTCCCTATCTCAATGTTGAACAGAATATCATGGCTTCCTGTGTGGCCCGTCCTGTTGAGAAGGCACAGGATCGTTGTGATGAATTAATGAAGCGTCTGGGACTTGAACATCGACGCGGACATATCCCCGCCCGTCTGAGTGCTGGTGAACAACAACGCGTTGCTTTGGGAAGGTCATTGATGAACAGCCCTTCAATGCTGGTTGCCGATGAACCGACCGGAAATCTGGATGAGGAGAATACCGCCGGTATTCTGACCTTGCTACGGGAATTTACCGATGAGGGTGGTATGGTTCTGATGGCGACACATGATCGCTCGGTCGCCGATGTGGCGGATCGGAAATATGTGTACAAAAAAGGGATTTTTGAACAAGGTTGAAGTCGTTGAAGTCGTTGATGTCATTGAGTCGCTTGAAGCCGGGTGGGTAACACCATCACAGAAAAATATTATGAAAATCTTAAGCGAGAAATTGATTACGTATGGATTGCCGGGACTTTTTTTGTTGGCCTGCATGGGCTGCGGGGAGTCAAAGCAGCCGGAAAATCCAGAACTGATCCTCTACTGTGGTGCCGGTGTTCGTCCGGCCGCAGAAAAACTGATCATCGCTTTTGAAGAGCAGCATAATGTTTCTATTGCGGCAACCTATGCCGGTAGCGGCAGCTTGCTGGGGCAACTTGCAACAAGTCGGCGGGGGGATCTTTTTATGCCCGGCTCCGCATTTTATGTGGAAAAGGCGATTGAAGATATACTGGCGGTCGCAGGGAGTCGCCGGGATGTCGCTTATTTTATTCCAACTATCTTTGTTGCTAAAGGTAATCCATTAAAAGTTAGAGGGCTCCATGATTTTGCTGATAAACCAATGCGTGTTGGAGTTGGCGATGAAAGGGCTGTGGCAGTTGGTAGGCAGTCGATGAAGATCTTTGCAAAGAATAATATTTCCAGGGATGCAGTTACAAAACAGACGGTTTTTGAAAGTGGAACGGTGAATGAACTAGCTGTGGCGATTGAGATGGGCAATGTTGATGCTGTGATTGTCTGGGATGCAAATGCACGGCAGTTTGCAGATGTCGGTGATGCTATTGAAATTCCAGTCGAACAGAATATTATTACAACTATACCAATTGTCAGGTTGAATTTTTCTCGTTACAGTGCAGAAGCGCAGGCATTTATTGATTTTGCAGTCTCTGCAGAGGGTAAGAGAATCATGGAGAGTGAAGGATACACCACGACTAATGCAGCGGATAAGCAAGTAGACTAGCTTTAGTAGCTATTCTCTCAACTCCTGTCACAAAAACAAGAAACTTAAGAGGTCAATTATATAAGTTTTTGAGAGAAAGCAACTAAAGCATGATTTAGAACAGCCGTAAACTAGCGACCTTTTGGGACAAACATAAATGATTTTAACTATGAAAAACGTAGCGTAACATAGTCGCAGCTATTTTTTTTGACATGATTGCCGCTCTCCCGCGATGCGGGATCACTGCCACCACAAGGGTGGCCTTACTGCGCTGTGTTTCGTTTTCCAAGAATAACATGATGTCATCTTGACCGCCATAGCTGCGCTTGCGGAGCGACGGCTGGTTGCTACGCTAATAATTATCCACAAAAGACCGCAAAGGACACAAAGAAAAAATTTGGAATTATTCTTATGCAACGCGAAGCGTTGTTGACTAAAGCTGCGGCGTTTAAAACACAACTGAACAATTAAAGACAATTGCCAGGCGCTTTTCACCCAACAGCCAACACCCAACAGCCAACAGCCAACA
>JAQIBS010000079.1 GCA_027858965.1 Kiritimatiellia bacterium | reverse complement strand
GGACTAGGCGCGGTTTTACCCACAGATTTAGCGGAAGAGGCAAACTATTATCAAACGAACTCTATGATTAAAAAAGCTTACATAATAAAAACTATTAACCAAGGGCGAAATTAGCTAAGCGACTATGCCTTTAAACCAGATCACAGGCATCCAGTGTGCATCCATTTCATCCCATTTGACATTGCAACCTATCGGATTGGTGAGAGGAACAGAGATTAGCTTTTTTGAAAGATGTTCCTCAAGAATCCTTCTGACCATTGCACATACAATAAATCAACTAATTCTCAAAGGAAGCTTAATCCGCTCCCTGATGAAAACTTTTGGTTCCGGTAAAAATTTTGCAAGAAGGCTGGCGGATTACGCCCTTACATCCAATCCTGCGGCGCATTAAAAAAGTGATTCTTTGTTTCTGAGCGGATCGAATCGGGCTTGAGTGCCCCAAAGAGTTTTGTTATCATATTGACATGTCTGAGCAACAAATAATCGCCACATGGATTGCTTTCTCCATCACATCACTTCGGAAGATGACAGGGTGGTCGCTGGAACGTTTTCTCAGCGAAGATGGCAGGTACGGTATCATCCGTTTTCTCGAAGAAAACTACGAGTTGTTGCACTACTACGACAACGCGGCCATCGTCAATGACGTACTCCTGTTTGTCAAGACAAACGGAGGCGTAGTATGAACACTCCGGTTCAGCTGTCAGTGGTCTTCCACGGCGGGCTCACCCGTGTTGAGCGAATCGACTTTTCGCGGTGTTCCCCCGGCAAAGATTTTGGCCGAGGGTTCTATACTACTACATCAAAAGAGCAGGCAGAACGCTTCTCCAAGATCAAGAAAAAAAGAGCCGGTGCCGCAGAAGCGTTTATCTCCGTCTATGACTGTCAGCTCCCGGCGGATCTTCTCATTCACCGATTCACAGCCCCAGACCTGGGTTGGCTGGATTTTGTCTTGTTCAATCGCGGGTTCCTTGATAAGGGTAATCCGATTCTTTCCCATTGTCCAAGGCTACCCGATATTATCATCGGCCCCGTCGCGAATGATACTGTAGGTGTCGTTCTCGGCTTGCTAACAAATGGTGCCTTTGGCGACCCGACCTCTGAGACCGCCAAATCGATTGCCATTACCCAACTGCGAACCGAGAAGCTGTTCGACCAAGTCTTTTTCGCCACACAGGCGGCTGTTTCTTCCTTGACCTTCAAGGAGGCGTATGTGGCGTGACGACAGAATACAGGCGGTCATCGACACCACGACCGGTTTTATCGCCGCCAAACTGGCGGAACGACTGAACCGTCCGGTCCATGAAATGGAGCGGCTGTTTCTAGCGTCCAAGACGTACGGCCTGTTATGTGACCCCGAAACAGGCCTATACTCGGACAACGTCTTGGTGACCGCCGATCTCTTTCTCCGCGAAGCAGCACCGGCCCTCTACACCCAAGAAGAGCTAACCGCACAACCGTATTTCAAGTATCGTTCCTTGACCGCTCCGTATACGAAGGAAATTTTCGAGAAGCGTGAACTCTGGTATTCCGCCCCCAAGGATTTCAACGACCCGTTTGACTGCAATCTCCCGTTGAATTGTGACGATTCCAGCGTCCTCTGCTTTTCCCTGATTGGTGATTCTATCCCGTTGTTCTCCTACTATGCCGACGGGCACAAAGGAATCTGCATCGAGTTTTCGTTCTCCATCTTGGACATGCCAAGCGGGATCAGCCTCGCCCAGCAGATGTTTGTACGCAATAAGATAATTCCCCTCGGTGTCGATTACTCGGACAAATTCCCCGCGTTGAACATCAATAAGTTGTATCTGTATCATGACCCACGGGAGCTCGCGCGCAATCTGATTGGGGTTAAAGCAGAGGGTTGGGAGAACGAAGAAGAATATCGGATTTTCCGCGATCAGATTCCTGCCGGTGCCGTACCATTCGCCCCCCCAATTCTCAAGCGTGTCATTCTGGGCGCGAAGACCAAAGACACAGATATGAAAAAGATTAAAGGATGGCTGAAGGAATGGCCGACACCTGTGATTTTGTCTAAAGCCGAAGCGGATACCAAGTCTTTCAAACTCAACATCCGCGATATTGAGACGGTTGGGCGCTTTGAGGGCAAACTCAAAAATAGAACATAGCGATTTTCTAGCGGTTTAATCTTTCCGGAGTGAAAGCTATTCCAAGAACAATCCTTCCAACATCATAAAACTACTATCAAACAAACTCTATGATTAGAATGAGTTTACATAATCAGAACTATGAACCAAGGGCGAAATCAGCTAAACAGCTACGCCGTTAAACCAGATCACATGCATCGGCCGGCATCCAGTGTGCATCCATTCCATCCCATTTAACATTACAACCAATCGGATTGGTGAGAGGAACAGAGATTGGTTTTCCTGAAAGGTGTTCTTCGAGAGCTCTATCGAGATCATTGACCGTAATCTTTGCTGCATCGCGCGGTGAGTCCACCCCCCTGCCTGAATAAATCAAAGAGCGGGATTTATCAAATATATAGAACTGAGGTGTACGGAGTGCTCCATACGCACGGGCAACACCCTGTGATTCGTCATAGAGATAGGTCCATGGAAAGTGATACTCTTGCATGCGGATTACCATATGATCAAAATCATCTTCCACATATGTATTTTTGCTGTTGGAGTTTATGCCGACAAATTTTACCCCACGTGACGCAAATTTTTCAGCGCTCTGCCGTGTAATTTCATCTGATCCAATAACGTATGGACAATGATTGCAGGTAAAGAAAATTACCAGAACCTCAGAACTTTCAAAACTTGAAAGACTGTATTCACTGCCATCCGTAGCAGGCAGTTTGAAATCCGGAGCTTGTGCTCCCAGTTGCAGTGTAAACGACATGTTTTTATCTCCTAATTAGGTGCTTTACTAAAGGGCATGTTTTTCTGCCCTCTGGTTTTCTCCCCTCAAAGAAAGAAAGAGTGAGGCTGCAAAAATGCTGTTTGAGCTTTATCTTCGTGTTCTTCGTGCACTTCGTGGTTAGTCCATTACTGTTTTCAGGATAATCCACCGTGTAACGGCGGATATACTGTGCTACTTATATTCGTCCCGCTCAATGGTATTTTTGCGACTAAAAGCAACTTTAAAATGTGACGTGGGCTTCGGGGAGAGCCTCTCTAATACGAAGCCTTTCCTCTTTGGACAAGGGGCATTTAAAAAGAGAAAGAGCCTGCAAACCTGTTAACTTCGAGAGATCTTCCGGCAGCTTTTCGATTTTGCAGTTATCAAAGCAGAGCTGCCGAAGTTTTGATGAGAGAGTCAACCAGACGGGGAATTCCTTTACAGCATTACCACTGAGGTCAATATCTTCAAGCAAAGGCAGATCTTTGAGTGATTCCGGCACAGCTTCAAATAAATTATTCTTGAGATATATACGCTGCAACTTTTTACATGATCTGATGGAATCCGGCAGTGCCTTCAGTTTGTTATCCCTTAAACGGAGCCAGCGCAGTTCAATACAATTACCGATATCAGTGTGTACATCAGTCAGCTGGTTACGATCCAGATTAAGATATTCCAGCTTTTTAAGGTCGCTAATCTTTGCAGAAAGTGATGTCAGTTTATTATCAGCCAGATAAAGCTGCGTCAATCCACTTATCTCTGTCACACTTAGCGGAAGGTCTGTTTGAGATGTTGCCGAGATATCCAGTGTCTTCAGGCCTTTGATTGACGCTAATACATCCATTGACTTCAGTTCTGTGCCACGCAGAAGCAAAATGGAGAGCTTTGGCATTGCAGACCAGACAGCGGGTATATCCCCGATTTTCTGACCGGTGAGTTCTATCCGTTCAACGCTGTCTTTAAGTTCAATCGCCTGTTCAATTGACTTGGCGGTAACCGGACGATGCGGGGCCTTTTTGTGTTTGAAACATCCGCTTAGAAGAGTGCTGGTAAAAATCACAGCGATCAGTAAATATCGATTCATCATTTTAAATTTCCTATAGTCGTTTTCTTGCAATATAATAGATGAAAAACGTACAGATGTGGAGCGTAATATTTAAATAATAAAGAAGAAAAGCTTTGAGCGGCAAAGCCGCAACCAACACGAACGTCCAATATCCTCCTACACCAAGGCTCCGGCGGGACAAATCGAACGTCCAACGTTCAACATCGAATCACGGTCTATGCTTGCATATCACAATAATTCAAGCGGGAACAAGGCCCGCATTACTTGCACACCCCATATTTTACCCACCATTTTTCAAAATTGCTTCAGAGAAGCAACACTACATTCCACAATCATGCCTCAAATCTTGAAACGACACGCAACAAAATTAATTTAGTACTATTGTTTATAATCTGTTTTCCTATGCAACGCGAAGCGTTGTTATCTAAAACAGCGATGCTTATAACACCTCCAGTTAATGAGTTAACAAAGCTTTCGCAGATCACTCAAATCCCGTTTGAAACCAATTCCGCTGTTTTAGTTTTAGTAGCGCTGAAGCAGATCAAGCATCTTTCGATCGAGCTTGTGTCCTTGAAAATCCTCATATGTGACATCTTCACGACAGCTGTCCAGCACCCCGAAGGAGCCTCTGAAATTCCACATAGCCCAACTGATTTGCGCGTTATTCCAGATCTTTAGATAATCCTCCATCCAATCAAGGACTATATCATGCGGCGTGTATTTATAGGCTCCAAACTCCCCGACCATGACAAAATGCCCATCACTGGCAGCCTTTTCCCAGGGTGCCATAACATTTTCACGCAGATAACTGATGCCATCTTTTACACCAGCAGTCTGGAAAGGCGAGTGGGTGTCAAAACCTCTAAAGGTAATCAATGGGTTGGCCTTATACCAGTCATAAGTAAAAGTGAGAACTGCTCTCTGATTATCGACTCCGAATAAGGTGATTTGATCTATTCCAGCCCAGTCTCCTTTGATGATTGAGATCGAGATGGTTGATTTTTCTTCCGGAATCAAAACTTCTAACGTCTTATCACAGTCGGCCTGATAAATTTTCCACTGCTCTTTATAATCCACATTGCTCCACCCCTCTCCCTTTTTTGGTTCAAGCGCAAAAGTTGCAATCACCTTATCGTCGGCTTTTATCTCAAAAGTCAGGTTGCCGGAGACACGTCCCGGTTCAATGATCATTTTACAAGCTGGCACATCCTCCATGACAAGCGGTGTGCTGTACTCTTTTTTTGATGGACCGTAAAGAGGACTAATCGCTCCGGAGATAGGCCATACCGGTGTAGCTGTTGGATTACCAGCCCAGCTGGCACGATAATGAGAGATAGATGAGGGTGTGTATCCGCGAGTGGCCTGGCCGACATTGTATTTAAAAAGTTCAGGAACAATATTCCGCCCCCATTTGAGTCCATCACACACAATAAGCCGACGGGGATTATAACTGTAAATCTCTTTGATTAAATCCGCTGCAACGTGTTCATATTCCTCGGGAGTTGCAATAGGCTCATTAAAAAGATTGAAGCTGAGATCTTCGGCGGGAATATCCTTATATCTTTCAGCAATCATCCCCCAGTGTTTTATACAGACACGCAGGGCCTCTACATCCTTAAAAACATTCAGCTTCTCATGTGGTTTTGCAACCGTGTAACCAGGGGCACGATGAAAGTTAAGCATCACATGAATATTATATTTCCGGCCAAATGCGATGGCCTCATCAATCGGTTTGAATGCATCTTTGTTAATTGATTCCCAGTTGTCATCTTTGATCCAAAAACGGTAATCCATGGGCAGACGGACAAAGTTAAAGCCCAACTCGCTGATCATCTTAAAGTCCTGCTCCGAATAATGACCGGATGACATACTTGAACCTTTGATAAACATGCCCATCAAATTGAAGCCGCGCCAGCGCTTCTCGGGTTTATAGACATCAGCAGCAAAGGTATTAAGACTCAAACAACTGATCAATAATAAAAACAGTAAATTTTTATTCATAATATCCAATCCTTAATGATTCTAATTAAAAAAACAATACGAACGTCCAACATCGAACGCTCAACATCCAACATTGAATTAATGGAGGGACAGTGGCTCACCGTCCGCGGTCCCAGAGCCTGGGCCCCTCCATGGGGACGGCGTATTGATAATCTTCACACCTCACCCTTCACACCACTCACTTCTCACTTCCGAATCACCTTACGCCGATAGTACTTTTCAGTTGCGTAGGGAAAGTCAGTTGGCTGATAGTTATGAAGGCGGCCATTACTCAATGTGTATGTTTTACGATAGTAATGGAAAATCCAAGGGCAATCTCTACGCACAATCTTCTGCGACTCTTTCCAGATCCGGTTGCGTTCAGATTCATCTGTAGTGCGACCGGCGAGTTCGTAGAGCCTATCGAGTTCCGGGTTGACATAGTTGGTACGATTAGGACCGGGAGAGACATTTTTGCTGTAAAAAAGCTGCATGAAATTTTCAGCATCTGGATAATCACCGATCCATCCAATGCGAAACATCTGACTCTGGCGATTGGATATGCGTTTTAGAAAGACCGGCCAGTTATGAAAATGCGGTTCGAGAGAGATGCCGACTTTATTGTAGAAAGAGACCATCAATTCAGTTGACTCACGTATCTCCTGGGAAGTTCGTCCCATATCAAGTTCAAGAACCAAACGTTTTCCTGTTTCAGGATCAATCCCGTCTGGATAGCCAGCCTCTTTTAAAAGGCGTTTCGCTTTATCCAGGTTAAAATCAAATTCAAAAGGTGTTTCAAGGCGTCCAGATATACCTGGGGGTAACGGACCATCGCATTTGATGGCACGGTTATTAAAGAATCGCACCCAGCGGGAGCTGTCAAAGGCGCAGTTCAAAGCCTGACGAAGCTTCAAATTTCCTCCAAGAACCGGATCATCCATATTCATGCCGACATAAAAGACCTCCAATGCCGGTATCTTAAAAATCTTAATGCCACGATCCTGCAAAGATTTATCCAGCTCTCCATCCGCATTAACCACCACATCCCAGTTATCACGCGTGATGCTTCCCAGAAAATCCAGCTCCCCCGACAAAAAACAGAGCCATTGTGTAGAGACATCATCAATTACCCTGAAAATAATGCGTTCAAACGGAAGCATAGTCCCGGCTGGGTCAAAAGCGGCCGGCCCCTTGGTCCAGCCACGCCAGGCTTTGTTTCTCACAAAATCCATCTGATGATTACGCTGCCATCTCTCTAAGCGATAGGCTCCTGTTCCGACAGCATGATTCCCGAAGTCAGTACCATAATACTCAACAGCTTCATGCGGAACAACAGCGGTGTAACACATCGCAAAATACCAGATAAACTGCTGCTTTGGCTGGCTTAATTCAATTTGAACTGTATGCGGGTCAAGGGCCTGCAGACCAGCAATCCGCATTGAATAATCGGTCGCACCTTTTTGCGTTGAGACATCGACAAAAGCCCGCATGCCTTTGATTGTGTCGTCAACCAGCCAGGAGCCCGGCGAAGAGACTTTCCGATCAGCCAAACGCTTAAGAGAATAAATCAGATCATCTGCCACAACAGGGCGTCCTTTGGGCGCGCCGCTGGAATCAAGACCGAAGCAGATATCAGGTTGGAAACATGCCTCAGGGTTAATATGAAAAATATAGACTGTTGCATTGGAGTTCACCAACGGCATTGAATCAGCAAGGGCAGGAATCAAACGGTAGGGCCGGGCTTTATAATCAAATTCCAGAAGCGTTTCATAGCTCATCTGCACCGCACGAGATGAATAGACTGAGGCAGATTGCGCGGGATCCATGCTGGCCAGGCGTTCAAGCATTCTGCAAAAGGTGGCCTCATCAGCCCGGCACAGGCAACACAGTAAAGCCATCACTGAAAATAGTATTTTCATGCGAGCTTTTGAAATCAAGAAACTGGTGTTATTAATAATGCTATCCGTCATTTTTGTACGTTTTTGTCTCCCGCAAAGGCGCAAAGTCGCAGAGGGTCTAGAAAACAGTATAACATGGTTGGTTACTTCTTCCATATATTCTATGTGCTCGTAATAAATAATTTAGACCGTGTTGCTCCCCTCCTGATTTCCCTAGCATTTCATTATGGTTCAGCAAACCGGAAAGGAACTAATTTGCGCCTTTGCGCCTTTACGCCTTTGCGGGAAAAAAAACTATTAACGTCGTAATTACTTTTATGGTTTAAAAATTGTTGGTTGCGGCTCCGATGCATTAAGATCTCACAACAACGGCAGGGTGCAGGTAGATAGGCATGGGTTCCAGGCGACAGGGAGATGGAATTTGTAATGCAAGCCGGGCCATTAAGTCAACAGAGGGCGAAAGCTTATCTTTAATCAGCTGTTCGGATGAAAAAGATTCCTTCAAAAGATCACCAATTCTATCCCAGTCCGGAGATATAACCAGAGATCCTTCAGGAACCTTTTGAACGAGCTCATCCGCTTTGATTAAATCGAAATCGGAGGCGGTATTGCTAAGCTCTGCACCATTAAGAAGTTTGATCCCGAATTTATCTGCATTGACTACATAAGAGGCGCACCAGAGTCTGGAACGACGGGCATCACCGATCACTGTGATCGAATCAAAAGCAGCGCTGGCATACTCATAAGCCAGTACTGCCGCACTGGAGATACCGAGAACCGGCTTATTGCCTGGAAGCGCCATTCCTGCCAGAGCTGAGAGTGCTGCACGTATGCCGGAGAAAGAACCGGGACCTGTTCCACAGACAAATTCATCAACCTCCGCCACACTGTGACCCGAATCCTGAATGACAGTTGCCATCTCCGCAAACCAGGTCGGTGTGTGCATAGCCCCCCCCTGCCACTCTTTTTTGCAGATAACACGATCATTCTCCGCCATTGCAAAACCTGCGCATTGACAGGATCTATCCAGAATTAAACGTAGCATAACTCAGATCTCCATCAATTCTTGAAAAATTGCCTCAGGAGTTAAACCACCCTCCTGTAGGAGTTCCTCTATTGATCCCTGCTCGATAAAGGTATCAGTCCAACCAAAAGAGCGTACGGGAATATTCAACTGCATCTCCGCCAAAGCCTCCCGCACAGCTGAACCAAACCCACCAGCCAAAGCGCTATTTTCAATGGTGACTACAATTGTTGTTTCATTGTCAGAGTGCTCTTTCAAAAGGCCTTTATCTACGGGTTTAATAAATCGTGCATTCACAACGCCGACGGCCCTGCCAGCCTCAGACAGTTTTTCAGCAACACCCTCTGCAACAGGAAGCATATCGCCGTAGGACCAGATCCAGGTCACCTCTTTCTGTCCGTCCTCCGGTTGGCGGCAGACGAGAGCTTTCCCTATTTCCAGATTTTCAACAGGCTGGCTTAAATCAACTTCAGCACTGCTCCCACGTGGATATCTCAGGACAACAGGGCCGTCATGAGTCAAAGCCGTTTGCAACATTGCTTTCAACTCCAGATAATCAGCAGGCTGCATAATCACAAGATTAGGCAGGCAGCGAAGCATGGGAATATCGAAGACCCCATGATGCGTGGGTCCATCGCTACCGACAATACCGGCACGATCCACGCAGATCAGAACCGGCAGTTTCTGCAATGCAATATCATGCATTACGCAGTCGACCGCTCTCTGTAGAAAAGTGGAGTAAACTGCAAACACAGGCCTGAAACCACTTGTGGCTAATCCTGCAGCAAAAACAACAGCATGTCCCTCGCAGATGCCTACATCAAAGAAACGTTCAGGAAATTTCTGTTTAAACCTGTGCAACCCGGTTCCAGCACTCATCGCGGCTGTGATAGCCATGATGGATTTATTCTCCTCTGCCATTGAGGTTAATATGGACCCACATGCTTCCGAGTAATTCAATTTAGCCGGGGTATTCTGTTGACCATCTTTCAAGACCTGTTCAGGGTCAAAAGGGCCAACTCCATGCCATGCATGAGGTTTTCGTTCAGCTGGCTTGAAACCACATCCCTTCAGTGTTGCCACATGCAACAGAACCGGACCTTTGTACTCTTGAGCAGAGAGCAAAGCACTTTCCAGAGCCTTCATATCATGTCCATCGATAGGACCGATATAACGAAGTCCGAATTCTTCAAAGAAAGCATTTTTAAGCCAGATGCTTTTGATAAACTGTTCCATCTTATGATAAGCCCTGCGCATAAAAGTCATGTGCAGTTTATGACCGGTCTGTTCCGCAGCGGCTTTGATGCGATTATAGCGTACATCAGTTAGCAGACTTCCAAGGCGGCGAGAAAGAGAACCCACATTTTCTGCGATGGACATTTCGTTATCATTCAGTATAACAATTACCTTGGTTCCGACATCTTCCAGGTTATTCAATGCTTCGAGTGAAATTCCATTAGACATTGAGGCATCACCAATCACAGCGACAACAGCTTCTTTTGTAGATTTCCGATCACGTCCCGCAGCTAAACCCAATGCAGCAGAGAGCGCAGTACCGGCATGGCCGGCCACAAAGGTGTCGCACTCACTTTCACTAGGTTTAGGAAAACCTGAGATTCCATTATATTTACGCAATGTGTCAAAACGGGAAATGCGGCCTGTCAAAAGCTTCCAGGCATAGGCCTGATGTCCAACATCCCAGATCACCTTATCGGTAGGCGGCGAAAAAATACGCATCAAAGCAATTGTTAACTCAACGGAGCCGAGATTAGACGCCAGATGTCCTCCATTGCGACTGACTGTCGCAATGATGGTTTCGCGGATATCATCAGCTAACATAGAAAGCTCTGACGAAGACAGGGACTTCACATCCTTTGGCCCGGTAATTTTCTTTAAAATATTATTCATTATTTATAAATTCTAAATACCATATGCAGTATTTTTATAATGCAGCCTAATCGTATTACTCTGCAATGGACTTGCGCCGTTTTAATATTTGCAACAATGTATTATGCTGGCCGAAATGAGGAATCTCTTGCACAAAATCATAGTTCATACTCAATTCTTTCATAAAGCGCTGATACTCTTTGTGAGGCACCGGGTCCATTACTGGCGCTTGAATAGCAAGGCCATATCCACTGAATGCCGCTACTTCACAGGGTGCTCCAAATATCAGTTTATGCAGACCCTCTTTATTAAACACATGATATTTCAAAGCATCCTTATCACTTAAATCAGGGAAGTAGCCAAACGGCCCCATCTCTAATCCACGCGGGACCCTCAAATCTGCCTCAACAGCCAAGTAGAGATCCTGAGTCAGCAGCTCTTTATGACCATCAAGCAAAGCGGATATATCCCGTGCAGCAGCCTGGAGCTCCATTATATCAGAACTCTCTTTTTTTTGTACCCAAAAACGATCCTGGCCATCTGTAACCCATTCCTGAATTAAAGGGGATGAGAAGCTACATACATTAACCGTGCAAACCAAACCAAAAGCTATTATAGAATGATGTGTTTTATTTTTAAAGATATTAACCACCCAAGCCGCAAGAGCAGCACTGAAAAGTCCCATGACCGGAACCTGATAATCATCATAGGGATGAGGACTTATAATCTGCACTGCGAACACAGCTAAGAAAGAGAGGAACCATATCAAGGGCCAGATCTTACCATGGTATTGATAACCATCATGTTCGTCATCACAGACCGTTCCACCTTTAATATCCAGAAAAAGATATGCCAGACAGAGAGCACCAAAAAGCACAAATTGTGTTAGGTAGGCCCGAATTAAACGAGAGAGCGAACCGGCAATAAGAAAGATGTCATTACCTGCACGTGACACATGAAAGCTCTGACTGAAAATAAATTCATCCTTTGCATGCAGATAAACCGGGGCAAATACTGTAAGCAAACCTATCAAGCTCCCCAATGCAAACCAGAAGAAAGCGCTACCGCTTTTGCGAAAATTGAGTAGCAATACAAGAGTTATGACAGGAAGAAGTGCACCGATAGAGAGCCGTACACCAGCGGCAAGAGCAATAAGAATACCGGCTGGTAGTGCCCACATGCGTGACATTCGTGAGTGACTTTTGCGTTCACGAAAAAAACAGAGTGTCAGAAGAAGACAGCCTGAATAAAGAAAGAGAGATGTTAACGCATATGTTTTGGGTATTGTCGTAAAGTAAACATGATAGAGATTACAGGAAACCAAGGCGAATGCGATTACGCCAGCAGACCGTGAACGCTCTGTCGAAACAGCACGACTTGCCATGAAGGCAACACAAAGAGAGGATAATAAACCGAGGACAGCTGTAAAAACCCTGCCACCCAATACACCAAACCGTCCCCATATACCTTCAAAAGCACTATAGAACCAAGGCATTACCGGAGCCTGAGTATAAAAGAAATCCTTATAGGGATGCAAACCGACAGAAACACTTTTAGCCGCATATAAATACCAACCCTCATCCTGATTAAGATTACCGAAAAGGCAACTGAATGAATAGAGAAGCAACGCGGATGCTAAAGAGAAAATAACCGCGCTGAAAAAACAAATTTTTGGCGCTTTTTTAGCAAACATCAGTTAAGAACCTTAAAGGGGGCCATACATTTCTAAAAAGATTAACGACCCAGTTTTAACCTTAACGATAAACGGTCCGGCAAACCGGCTTTGCGATTTCGGGCAATAGCGCTATCAACATCATATTCAACTCGAGCAAACTCAACTTCTCTGGTTTTTGTTGAGTAAATGGCATATGTGCTTCGAGGATCATTATTCCGAGGCTGGCCAACGCTGCCTACATTAATAAAATACTTCGGTCCAAAGGACACCTTCACTTTGCAGGGTTCAACCCGCATGATTGTATCATGCTCTTTTTTATAAATCATCGGAACATGCGTATGCCCATGAAAACAAAGTGAGAGCGTCTGATAATTAAAGTGTGCTTCAGCCGCAAGTGTATCAAAAACATATCCCCAGTTCTCCGGCATGTCAAGGGTGCTGTGCACAAGCATGAAACCACCAAATGATTTGCTATAGGGTAGATCATGCAGCCATTTGATACACTCTTCATTCAGCTGACGTCTGGTCCAGGCGATCACGCTGGCCGCAAGTGGCTGGAAATCATCAAGGCTTTCATCGTAGGAGCAGTAGTGATCATGATTTCCGCGAACGGTTATGCACCCAAGGTCACGGAAAACCTTAATACACTCAACAGGACAGGCATTATATCCGACAATATCTCCAACGCTGACAAAATCCGTTACCCCTTTGTTGCGTGCATCATCAATAACTGCGTTTAAAGCATCAATATTACCATGTATATCCCCTAATACAGCATATTTTTTCTCAATCATCTCTATTGTTAATTCCTCTCAAATCTAATTATTTACTCTTTTCATATATAGCCGCAATCAGGAGATATTTAATGCAGCCATAGCCAGCGGAAGATCATCGGCTGTTGTTATTTTAATATTCGGGTGCATCCACTCCACCAGACGAACTGATTCGCCTAGAAGTTCAACTGCACTGGCATCATCTGTCACCGAAGCCTTTTTCTTTTTGACATCCGCATAAGCTTTGGTTAAAAGTGTAAGATTAAATGTTTGCGGAGTCTGAACCGTCCATAGCTTGGAACGATCTACAGTGTGATCAACAGTTGTACCGCGTTCAACATATTTAACTGTGTCCCATACTCTACTTGCGGCAATTCCGGTACCATTACGTTTAGCACACCTCAAAGTCGCTTCAATTAATTCAGGTCTGACGCATGGACGGGCACCATCATGAATACTTACATAGCGAGTCTCGGGATCAAGTTCCTTAATTCCATTCAAGACGGAATCCTGACGGTTAGCACCACCTGCAACCACAGTCTGCAATTTGGAAATACCAAACATCTGAGACAGTGTTTTTGCAGCAAGCGCCTGATCTTTTCGAACAACTAGTATGATTCTGTCAATTTCATGACACTCCTCAAAAGCCAGCAAAGACCAGGCAACAACCGGTTTTGGTCCAAGATTAAGAAAGGCCTTATCAGTGTTTGTCCCCATTCGCTGACTACGACCAGCAGCTACTATAATTGCACTATTCATTAAATGCTCCCTGAACTAAAAATAAATAAATTTATGAAACTGGAACGATATTCTCGCAAAAAATCTAAAATATCTTCAAAGAAGTACTATTCTATCAATCATTAAATGCAATAGTCAAGCACATGCAAAATAATGTCCCAAATATTATCCAAAACAGTCGCGTTCACCCTAAACGCGCTTTGAAATACGCATTATTAAAGAGTTTATCTGACAATAATCAGAACTCCGCTAGGCGGATAGGTTACAACCAGAGTTCCGGTGCCTGTAATCCATGTTGTGTTAGTTGCAGTATAGAGTCCGCCAGGCATTGCTTCCCCGTTCACAAACAGTGAGTGAATATGCTGTTTTCCTGTGAAATCCAAATCAAGTTTTGCAGCCCCGTTAACATACAGATCAGTGGTAAACGGCAAATTGGCGGCCGGCAATGAAAGTGTCCCATCCTCCAACATCGTATCACCACTGTAAGTAGCGACACTCCCTGATAAATACAAAGCGCCGCTTCCTGTCTTAATTATGCTTACACCTGACAGGGCATTCGATACCGCCAGTGCTGATCCGAAAATTACCTCAAATGTGGCATCACCGGCCAGTGTTACGGTCTCTACAGCAAGCGTGCCGATCTGGTCTGATGCGGGGGCCACCGAAAGAAAGGCTCCATCACCAACTTCCGCAGCCGTAATAACAAAGGTGCTGTCGGCTAGAGGAGTATCAAGGGAAACCGTATTTTCTGAGCCGTCCGGCAACAAAAGATTGGCTAGATACGCCTCATCCGCCAGTCCGTCTACCGCCTGATCATAGGAGAGATTAAAGTTACTGACGCGCATTTCGCCCGAGGAGCCGCCGCAACCGCCGCCAAAGCCGACATAGGCGTAGTCATCACCGACATCTGTCGGGATGTTGACACCTGTGAAGATATTGGTAATTACGGTGGCACCCTGTGTCATAATTGAGGTTAACGTTGCCGCCATCGAATCATACGAAACTACAAAATCAGTCTCTCCTGCAACCAGTGATATCGGCACATGACTCAAACGACTGTCTTCATCCCACGAACCGTTACGCCCGATAGAGGTCGAGTCTTCCAATGTCGTGTTATTATTGGGGTAGAAGTACCAGCGCAAGCCTATACTCTTGGTGATGCCGGTGTAGCCCGCACCGGAGGTCTGGCCGCCAACGCATCCCGGACCGCGGGGGTCGTTGTGGAAGAACATCGAGAAGGCGTCGGCAGGTGGATTGGATTTTTTTCCAAAGCCGAACTTGAATGTGGCCTGCCAAGAATCTTTCACACGGATGCGACGTGTCGAGGTAGCAGTGCCTTTGGAATTTTGGGCAACTTCACAAAACTGCAGGGTATTGTCGGGTGCCCACTTGCCTTCAGACGAGAAGACCCAGTCGCTGCGCGCGCCAAGGGTATTGATTGACTCAGCTGCGGTTTTGCGCAACAGCAGTCCACCCTGCTCCAGACGCAGGGTGAGGTCGGCCGTTGAGGCGTCCGCGCTGCCCATCAGACCAAGCGAGGCGGAACCTCGCTTCACGAGAGTACCGCTACCCTGTATTTGATCAAAGGCTAGATAACCGTTTCGTAACATAGCGTCGCTGGTGAAAGAAAAGTCGCTGACAATGTTCTCGGCGTTCTGTCCACCAGTGGCGGCCGTGAAACCGATGTAGGCGTCGTTCGCGCCCACCGCTGTGGGAACATCAACATTACTGATGACCGTCACGTTCGTTCCTACAGACTGGATCGTTGTAACAGTGATATCGCGCGTCACCTCGTCCCACGCGACAGTGATGTCGGCGAGACCGCCGGTAATGAAGTTGACAGGCGAGATGTCGGTGGTCAACACGACCGGAACTGAGTTGGTGTAAAGCTTAATCTCCGTGGTATGGATGGAACCGTCGTAATAGCGCCACATGACAGAGCAGCCGGGGTTGGGCGGACGGACTGTGTTGGCGGGACTGGAGTTCTGCATTGAAAACGTGATGTAGTCCGCCGGCAGCGAGGAGTGTGCGCCGAGGTCATAGACAAAATGCGCGGCCCATGAATGTGAGATTGCGTAGCGGTTGGTGGTGTAGGCCGTACCTGGGCTACTGTTGGCGTTGGTGGAGACCGCCAGACGACCATCCGACTTCCAGTTTGCATATCCAGTCAATTGCCACATCCCCTGATCTGCAAGCGTGGCAGCAGGTGTTGCAGACAGCACCTCGGCGACGTCCGCATCAATTACCGAATGATCGGCATACGTGAGACTTCCGATCACAAAACCGTGCTGCTGGCTTGATGGGTTCACGGTGACAGGCAGCTTCTCAGCGGCGCCGAGCGTCAAATCCCCGCCGTGGCGACAGTAGTCCGGTGGTGCTGGCTCACCGTTCTCCAGCTCAAAATTGCTGATCAGGTGCTGCCCGTAGGCACCACCTGTGCCAGCTGCAAAACCGACATAGGCTTCGTTGTCACCGAGTTCGGCAGCGAGGTCAACGTCATACGTGAAGGTATGAGAGGCGAATCCGGGTGCGACCATCTCGCAGGTAAGCTGTCCCACACCATCGTAGCTGATGGTGAAAGCGGTTGGACCCGACAATGTTCCCAGGTTGGGAATACCACCCGAAAATCCGATATTCGTCAAGAAGTTGCCCTGTTTACCGAAACGGATGCGTCTGTTATAAATATCAATGCCGACCGCGACCGAATTGGTGATCATACCGCTTAAACTGTACCCAAGCCATTCACCGCCGCTGCCTAGCGCTGCAGCGCCACGCGGATCATTGTGAAGAATGAAGGCTACCCCGTCGGCGGGATTTGACTGGGTGCTCCGGCAACGGTACGAAAAGGAGGCGGTCCAGGCGCCGCCGAACGCATAGCGTCTCAGCAGGAAAGAGGAACCCTTTATGCCTCCAACATTCTCCGTCAGCTGAATAATACCGTCGGGCCGCGACTTCGACCAGCCGTTGAACGACCAGCTCTCGGACTTATAGCATAGGTCATAGGGCGAGCACGAGAGTCGCGCGTCATTCAGCGCTATCGACCAACCAGCCAACGCGTTGGCACCGGACACTTCCAATGCCGAGCTTGAGGAAAAGTTCAAGTCACCATTTACACTGCTCGTCAACCATGGGTAGCTGAGGGCCATTGAAAGACTGCCCTCGTTCACCTGCACATTCAGAGGCGTCGGGCGCAGCACCAGCGAGCCAGCACCGGTCTTGATCAGCTGTCCGCCTGGGTTCGCCGGATCTTCTCTGGGTACCGGATCCAGCCAGGCGTGACTGCTCACATCAACCGTCATGTCACCAGCGCCGACCAGCAGGTTGGTGGCACCGACAAACCAATCCGAGATCAGCGCGGTCTGGCGCTGTGCCAGCGTTCCACTGTCGAAACGAGCAGCACCAAGATTCAACTTCTGCGCAACCACATTAGTCGGCGTCGTGTCGAGTTCGAACATGCTGTTCTGCATCACACTGAGTGTACTACCACGACCTAGACGTACTTGATAGGTACGCCCCGTACTGTTGCCGCCAATATTAACGTAGGTTTGCGCGCCAGCGGATTGAGAGAGAGACATGCCTTTGTTGGGATCCTTTGAGTCGCACTGGAACAACCCGCTGTTGGTGACAGTGACAGTTGTAAGCAAGCTCGGGTTTTCACTCAGAAAGCAGTCGTTAAGAACAACAAAACTGGCATTATCAATATTTAACAAAGGTTCACTGTAGAAATTTGGCTGATTGTTTGCATAACCCATCACAAAGCGATTTAACTCTACAAACGCACCATTAGACACATACATACTCGGTTGCTGATGAGAAGTAGTGGTTCCGGTACCGCGACCGATAGTAAAGTATGTATTGTAGACTTTGGTTACACCGCCGATTATATCCATGCGGGGCGATGCGAGGGTACGCGAGCCGACCCAGGCAGTCCCGTAGATGATATTGGTCTGCCCCGGTGCACCAAGAATCACGCGCCCCCTGTCCACGGTGAAGAGTGAATAACCATTGGTTCCCGCACTGCCATTTTCATCGTAAACAATATCGCTTGCCTCTGTCACAGACCCTCGTGATTTGTTCAACTCCTGATATCCAGGATAGGTATATGCCAGCGTGCCTTCGCCGGTTTTAATCAGAACACCACCTGGAGCCGCTGCTTTTCCCGCGATCGTCAGTGTAGTATCGGCTTCCACCACATCAATCACCGCTGCACGATTATTACTCTCTCCTGGCTCAAGCGTATAACCACGATCCATAATGGCGGAATCTCCTGTATAACGCAGTATGCCATCACCCAAAACCAGATTGCCGGCATCATTGCTGCTGTCGCCTAACTGAGCTGGGTCACTGAAACTTAGAATACCTGAGGTCGTCACTGTTTTTCCAGTATAGGAATTTGCGGCAGCGGAGAGGATCATAACGCCGCCATTCAGTGTTATTCCTCCATCACCGGAGATGGCACCGCTCTGCTGTAAGGTGAGTCCGGATCCGATAGCATAGTCCATATTCCCCTGAAGTGTGATCGGCATGCCGATTGTATGATCGGATGCCGTAACCTGAACAGCCCCGTCCGCATCCATCAGGAGACCACTACCAGTCAAAACAAAGCCACTCCCACCTAACACAATGCCATTCAATGCTAGATTAGTCATGTCATTAGCTACTGTGATAGCTCCGCTGCCGGAGGTATTGAAGGTTGCTGTTGAACCAGACCCGGCGGCAATGGTTCCGCTGGACCAGTTAGCGGCATTACTCCAGGTGCTATTGGTTGTACTGCTCCATTGACCATCAGCAGCAAACAAGCTAACTGAGAATAAAATCGTACAGATAAACAAAAATAATCCACTCTTCATAGTTACCATCCTTAATTACATCATTAACAACAATCTATTAACTATATATTACAGAAAGTTGTCATGATTCATCAAGACAATATTTTATCGGATGTTGTCATAGCAATTAAAAGAGATAGCTGCAATGAAAGGAGCAACGCGTTTATGGGGATAGGTCCACAGAGGGTCCAGTTTATGATCGCCAATCTCTGCACCGTTCAGTGATGCCTGATAATATCCAAGAGCGCTTATGTATAGGCGGGCAGAGTGAACAGTACGGGAGGTCTTAAAAGGTTTGCGGAACAGAGCCTGGGACCCTCCACCGTGCGACGACTTAATGTGGTTGTAGAGGGACGGTGGCTCACCGTCCGCAAAAAAAGCAGCGTCGGTTGCCACCGACGCTGCATAACCTTCATGTTTTTACTCAATCAATTAACGTTTGCTCAGCACATCTTTTTCGTACTGAACAATTTCGCTAAACCATTTGATGCCGACAGGAACATTCTGCTTCATGCAGTAGTAGTCCCAAACCGCGGCCCATGGCATTGTTTTGAGTTCTTCAAACATCACTAAACGTTTGGTAAAGTTCATGTTTAATTCAGCCTGGCGAAGCTCTTCAATCGGCTCCAGCATTGCAAACATCAATGCCTTGACCATATTGCGGGTTCCAATAACCCAGGCTGCCACACGATTGATACTGGCATCAAAGAAGTCCAGACCAATATGTACCTTCTCCATCTGTCCGCTACGAATCAGCTCTTTAGCTATTTGCTGGAGTTCATCGTCAAAGCAGACAACATGATCGCTGTCCCAGCGAACTGGTCGACTGACATGCAGCAGCAGTTCAGGACAAAACATCATTATAGAAGAGATCTTTTCGGATATCATCTCGGTCGGGTGATAGTGACCAGCGTCAAGACAAAGCAGTTTTTGACGTGAAACTGCATAACCCATATAAAATTCATGTGAACCAACAGTGTAGCTCTCGCCGCCAATACCAAAGAGCTTGGATTCAACTGCATCCAGATGCAATTTAGGATCAATTTTTTCAGCAAAACATTTATCTAGTGAGTCGGCCATGCGCACACGCGGAGAAACGCGATCAGCCGGAGTGTCTTTGTAGGAATCCGGCATCCAGAAGTTTGTTACAGTAGTTGTTCCAAACTGCTTACCCATCTCAGCACCAATTGTACGACAGCGCTTTCCATGCTCAATCCAGAAATCACGGATGCCCTGATCAGTATGGCTCAAGGTAAAACCATCATCAGCCTTGGCATGTGAGAAATAGGTTGGATTGAAATCCATTCCATGCAGCTTGCCTTTACCCCAGTCAATCCAGCTCTGGAAATGTTTAGGTTCGATTTCATCACGATCCACAAATGTGCCGCCATTATCTAGATAACAGGCATGCAGATTCAAACGGTGGGTGCCAGGGATCAAAGATAGAGCTTTCTCAATATCTCCACGCAGTTCACCAATGTCGCGCGCCTTACCTGGATAATTTCCTGTAGCCTGAATACCGCCGGATAGTTCAGAACCTCCCACATTTTCATATCCACCTACATCATCACCCTGCCAGCAATGCATGGAAACTGGAATCTTCTGAAGTCCTGCCATAACCGCTTCGGTATCAATACCGATCTCAGCGTACTTCTCTTTAGCAATCTGATATGCCTGTTCTACCTGTTCTTTACTCATGTTTCATCCCTTTCGTTTTTCTATAAAGTCTTTTGATATTTTTCAAACGTTCCATCTCTATCTTCTCGTTTTTCTATGCAACGCGAAGCGTTGTTGTCTAATGCAGTAATGATTATCGCACAACCAAACAATGAGTGAGTAAAGCTTTCGCATATCACTCAAATCTCGTTTGGTTGCGGCTCTGCTGCATTAGTATTAAGCCAGCTGTTTTTTCCGATAGGATTCAACCTCCCAGTTTTGAATAAACTCCCTGGCACCGTCGGACATATAATCAATACCGCCAAAAATTTTTGCAAGCTTTTCAATCATTGCGGCATCCTTTGCCAGAAGCAGAGCCAGATACGCCCCCTTCTCTGTATCAGCAACGCCAAACACACTCTGATTAAAAACTAAAACCTGCGGAGCATAACCGTGTTCTTCCGTAAATGCACGAAGGCCCTCTACCGTAGGTGCCCCGATATAGGGATATGCTTTGGCATATACCATATGGTCAGGAGAGATCGGACCGCATGAAACTTCAAAGGCACCGGATGTGGCAATAAACAATGAGTCATCTTTCATGGCCTGACGAATTGCAGTGCAGTCAGCTGAGAGCGATGCTTGATCCACAGGGGGAGAGCATTCGAGAACGGTCTCCAGGGCAGCCTTCTTATATTCAGCACGGAGGGTGTTCATCACCAAAGCATATAGCTCCCTGATCTCTTCAGGAGTATCTGCAGAGACAAAAACTCCATGGTTTTTCAAAAATATCAGTTTCGGTTCAAATCCATTACACTCTCTATAGCGCACTATCTCTTTGCGGACCTCCATGCAGAGTGTATAGCCGGGATCAATGTAATCGATCCAGAGAGCTGAAGGAAAGAGCTTTTTACAAACAGTTTTTCCCTCTTTGGCAGATGTCATTCCATTTACAATATAGGGATGCGTGTGAACAACATAACGGGCACTTAAGGAATCATGCAGTGGAGCTTCCACCGAAGCACGTCCGGGGCTCTCAGGTAGTATCGCAGAGGCCATAACTTCTTTGACCAGCTGTTCACGTTCAGCAGGGACTTCAGGGGGCTCTATATCATAGAGTTCAGCCAGTTTAGTCCGATCAATAGCAACAAACGTATCCGGTGTTAATCCTATCAGCGTGGTCCCGGAGGGCTTAACCCATAGGGTTGTTTCATTCTTGCAGGATGTATTTCCACCACCCCCACATACATAATCGCCCGTACCAAATTCATGTGACAACGATGTTATAATATCTAAAATTTCCAATGAATTCTCCTCTAACAACTTTTGTTGATTTAATTATAAATAATTTTCCAGAAAAACATAACCCTTTAAAACGACAATTTATCGCCTTTTTGCGACAAAGATATTTTGATATGATATGTATTTGCTTAAGTATCTTACCACAGGATGCTAGTGACTGAAACTATAGTTTATACGTGAATATTGGTCGCCAATCGGTATCGGTATCGAATTAAATCCGATGACTGCTGCATCCGATAGCGATCCCGAGTAGCGATCCCGATAGCGATCCCGAGTAGCGATGATTCACCCATTAAAAACTCGAAGAACCAAATAGTTAAAATAGTATAGCCAAACCACGCCACAGGAAATTGATAAAGAGACAACTGTTATGACTGACGAAAACTTTTTTACATATCTACCCATCAGTGAAAATAACATCCGATGGGATATATATCTGACAGGCGCTGGCGTAGCCACAATTAACCCCCAAAGTTCCTATCCTCCGCCAGGTCATCCTGACCTATATAACTTCAACTGGAAAGACGGACGAGTTCTACCCGAATATCAAATACTGCTTATCACAGAGGGAGAGGGCAGCTTTGAATCAACCGGAACCGAGCTGATCCATGTCAAGGCTGGATCTATTATGCTTCTATTCCCCGGGGTCTGGCATCGTTACAGCCCATTAAAAAGCAGCGGATGGAAAGAGTACTGGTTGAGCTGGAATGGAGAGCGGCTCTATCGCCTGTTGAAAAAAGGAGTTCTTGATCCGACCAAACCGGTTCTGGATCTTGAGCACCCCGATGAGATCCATAAGGTGTTTATGCGTATTATAAATCATATTAAAATGCATCCAGCTGAAAACCCAAGCGTCTTAAGTGCATACGCCATGGAGATACTTGCATTGAGTATTGAAAGTGAGAGCAACCATCAAACACAGCAGGATAACACTGTACCCATGGAATATGCACACAGTGTGGATGATCCGATTGTTTTTAACGCACTGCAGCTGATATGGAATCATAGCTACCGCGAATTAAGAGTCAACGATATTGTGGCGCAGCTTCCAGTATCACGAAGAACTCTGGAAAGAAAATTCACAGACGTTGTCAAGCATTCCATACGCAGTGAGATCACACGATGCCGAGTAGCCCGGTCAAAACATCTTTTGGAAAACACACAGTTGCCCATAAAACATATTGCCTACTCGGTTGGCTTCTCTAGTGCTGATCGTATGGGAAAGGTCTTTCAACGAGAGTTAGGGATAACCCCGAAAGAGTATCGCAATAAAGAAAAGATGACACGGAACAGCGATGCTTAAAAATAATTCGGCGCACCGAATTATCCGATTCCGCTGCGCGGAATAGCATTGTGGAGGGCCGGTTTATTAGCAGGCTGCGCCTGAAAATGTTTAGGAAAACGATAACTTTTCATACACGCCTCTCCCGCGAATGCGCATACGCGTCAACTCAAGAAATTTGATGTGGAATGTGATTTAAATTCCATTCATCGTCCACCTGATACAGACGGACATACGGAATGCAAAATAGTATATCTGCCGCTTTGCGGTGGATGATTTTGCACATCTCTTAAAGAAAGTTGCGTTGCGGCTCCGCTACATTAGGCCCTTCACCGAAGGGCTTAGAGGATATTCATGTTTGTCGTTAAAAACATGTTGTCGTTGGGTTCATTTTGTTATGGGCATAGCGCATAGAGCATATCACAAGGGTTAGTTTAGTTGCGGCGCCGCTGCATTAGCTTTATTTCAGAGCATGCTGCTGGAGCCACTCTGCCAGACGCTGCGGCCATGCATCCACTGTTCCACCGCGTTTACGCATACCGAAGCCATGTCCACCTGTTGGATAAAGATGCAGTTCTGCCGGGACACCGGCCGCCTTAAGGGCAATGAAATAAGAGACGCTGCTATCACAATAACTTTTATCGGTTTCAGAAGCACATATAAATGTGGGAGGGGTTTTATTTGATATATTAAATTCATCAACCATCTCATAGGTCCCCTTCTTATTCAGATACGCAGGATAGATGGGAGCTGAAAAGTTGGGAAGGCAGGAGAGTTTATCGGCATCATCGACAGGTTCATAGAGACTCTTCTCAAAATTATTGCTTATTCGCACAGTCAGATGTCCACCTGCGGAGAATCCCATAATACCCAGTTTATCAGGATTAATATTATACTCCCTGGCATGAAATCGAATAAAGCGCAGCGCACGCTGGGCATCGCAGAAAGCGGCATCACGCTGGTTGCCAGGCACTCGATACTTCAGAACAAACACAGCCAATCCCTGCTTATTAAGAAAATCAGCCACCTCTGTACCCTCATGGTTCCAGGCCAGAATGCTATAACCGCCACCGGGGCAGACAAGCATTGCCGGGGCAGGTGCAGATGCATCAGGTGCGGGAAAAATGGTAAGAGAGGGATTGCTGACATTGCTATAACGAATGATACCGCCATTGGTATTTTTAATACATTCCGGAGGGGTTTCCTGCAGCAGGGGAACCTTGCCTTCCGGCCATATCGGCACATCCTTCTGCTCAGCATTGACTAAAATCGCCATTCCCAGTACTCCCGCTCCTATTATCAGTGATTTAATCATTCTCATTCCCCTATTAATCTGTGTGTAAAATTTGCTGTAATCCTGCATTGATATGCAATTTCAAGGTAACCCAAGCTTCCAGCTTGGCTTATCGTACAGAGAGCAAGCTGGAAGCTTGCATTACTTTAATTCACTTTACTTCACGCAAGAGAATACTCAACGGAAGTGAAATGCGCCCTGAGCGTCACGTCATCATCGCATAAGCAGACCGCCGGTCAGATCCATAGTCGTGCCTGTGATGTAGGCTGCCTGATCTGAGGCAAGAAATGCAATTGCATTTGCAACTTCAACGGGTTCAGCAATACGTCCGATCGGCATGCGGGAGAGATACCTGTCTTTGCGCTCTTCCCACAACTTGGCAACCATTTCAGTCATAACCATGCCGGGAGCAACCGCATTCACGGTAATGCCCTCAGGGGCGGTTTCACGGGCAATGGCACGTGTCATGGAGACAACTGCACCTTTGCTTGAGTCGTAAGGCAGATGCCCAGAGGTGGACCCCAGGAATGCGGCCTGAGATGCCACATTGATAATACGTCCTGACTGTGCTTTACGCTCACGCAACCGACGAACAAAATCTTTGCTGGCCACAAAATAACCAGTGACATTGATTGCAAAGGTTTTCTCCCACTCTTCAACAGTATAGCTTTCAAGTGGACCACCCGGACAGTAGGCTGAGTTGTTAACCAGGATATCCATCGGACCAAGTTCAGCCTCTACCTTGTCAAACATCTCAATGATCGCTTTTTCATGGCCCACATCAGCTCCGACCGCCATTGCATCAACACCATACTCCGTTTTGATCTGGTCAACCACATCCTGGGCCATCTGCGCATTCCGCAGGTAGTTAACGGCCACCTTGGCTCCCTCCTCTGCAAAAACAAGAGCAATCGCTTTGCCGATACCACGCGAGGCACCGGTCACCAGAACAACTTTATCTTTTAACCCTAAATTCATTTTTTTCTCCAATATTGGAAAGATCTAAGAATCAGCATTTTTTTTACGACACCAGGACAACGCGCAGGGCTTCACCAGAGGTCATCAGTTCAATGGCATCTTTGAAACCGGTCATAGGCAATGTGTGTGTTACCAATTTATCAGCCGGAAAATCGTCATTGTCAATAATCTCAATCGCCCTCTGAACATGTGCCGGGGTGGAATCGCTGGTTCCCACCAGAGAGATCTCATTATAGTGGATAATACGGCTGTCAATTGTCAATTCACTGTTGCCAGCCGGGAGCGAAGCAAAGAGACAAACGCATCCGCGTTTGCGAACCAGACTCAGGGCCTGCTGCTGCGGAAATGCAGCTGGAGCTGCCACAATAACAACATCCACACCCATCCCATCAGTTTCCTCTTTAACAACCGCCTCAATATCATCCTCGGCCGGATTAATCAGACGATCAAACTTGAAGGACCCGCACTGCGCCAGACGTGCAGGATTGATCTCCGAGATAAATATTTTAGCGGCACCGAACTCACGTGCAACTAAGGCATTTAAAATACCCATAGGTCCAGCACCCATCACTAAGACGGAGTCTCCTGTTTTCACCTTGGAATTTTCGCAGGAATTAACCGCACAGCTCACCGGCTCAGCCAATGCAGCGTAAATAGAATCAATAGAGGTGGGTACTTTAATAACATGTCCGCCTCGGATAGCCAGCTCAGGAATAACAACATACTCGGCCATTCCTCCATTGTAACCAAAGCCCATTGGACGGACATTGGCACAGAGATTGCGCCAGCCTCGCTTACAGTAACCGCATTCGCCACAGGCAACAGAAGTTGCCATGACTATCCGGTCGCCTAGGTTATAACCAGCATCCGAACGACATTCAACAATAGTGCCGGCAAACTCATGACCCATTGTAATCGGCGGCTGCATGCGTGGATTACCGGATTTATAAGCTTTCATATCAGATCCGCAAACCGCGCAACCGTCAACTTTAACAAGCAATTCACCCTCATCGCACTCCGGATAAGGAATATCCTCAGCTCTTACATCCATCCGGCCGTGATAAACCACAGCCCTCATCAACTTATCGCCCATCATCATAATTCTCCAAATACAAACAACACCAATTGATCGTTAACATGCATCCACACAGATGTAGAGAAACATGGTTAACTTTTACGCTATACAACAAAGTTGAACAGAGGTATATCTGATCAGTATGCGTCTTCACCTTCAGGGGTTGCGCCATCAAGTATTTTGTCGGCCGACCCAACACCGAGTCGACCTACTCCCATCTTAAGAAACATGACAGCACGATCCCAGTCACGAATACCACCCGATGGTTTTACCTTTGCACGTCCTGCGCAGGTTTCAAGCATTACTTCAACCACTTCAGGTGTGGCTCCCTCACCGTTGAATCCTGTTGATGTCTTAACAAAATCCGCACCGGCAGCGATGGCAATCTCGCATGCCTTAGCCACTTGGTCCAAGGTCAGAAGACATGTTGCCAGTATAACTTTCACCAGCACATTTTTGCCCTTAGCCTCGGCAACAACCGCCTCGATGTCGCGCTGCACATATTCATAATTTTCGGAGAGGAACTTGCCGATATTCATGACCATATCCAGTTCATCAGCTCCATCCTCAATGGCCAATTTCGCCTCAAGAGCCTTAACTTCTGTACGGCTAGCACCATGTGGAAAGCTTAGGACCACGGCTACGGTTGTGTCAGTATCCTTTAACAAATCTACAGCCAAAGCGGCATCAGAGGGACGCACACAGAGGTCGCCAACCCCTCTCGCAATACACATAGCTGCATTGCTGCGGATATCGTCGTCTGTCATCCCGGGCTTCAAAACTGCATGATCCATCAATTTTGCAACTTGTTCTTTCGTAATAATATCAGTATTCATATCTCTCTCCAAATGCGGGTTTCAACCGCAATCAAATGGTTTGTTAAAATTGAAGGGGTTCAAGAAGTTGAAAAGGTTTAAAAGGGTTGAAAGAGGTCAATGGTTCAACCTCTTTCAACTATTTCAACCATTTCAACCATTTGAACTATTTTTTAATGCATTTCACGGCCACCGGTAATATTGACAGCCTGACCTGTCATATAGTTAGAGCCAGATGAACATAAGAATACCGTTACATCAACAATATCCTCAATTTCGGCCAGACGCGCCAGCGGGACCTTGGCGGTAAACTGCTTGACCACCTGCTCACGCTCCTGCTTCATATTCTCAATATAGTTTGCCGACATGAAATTCCAGACACCGGTGTTATCTGTTATGCCGGGGCATACGCAGTTCACGTTGATTTTGTTTTTAGCAAACTCAAATGCGAGCGATTGGGTCAGCGTGATAATAGCACCCTTGGCAGCTGAGTAATGGCTGCACAGAGCTGAGCCGGTCTTACCTGACTTTGAGGCATAGTTAACAATTTTACCTGAGTTCTGCGTCTTCATATAAGGAACAACATGCTTAATAAAGAAAAACGTTCCCTTGCAGTTAACCGCAAATATAAAGTCCCACTCATCGCCGGTGATCTCTTCGATAGGATTCTGACCGGCAACACCAGCCACATTCACAAGGATATCAATCTTATCATCAAAGCGCTTCGCAGCAGCGGCTACCACAGCTTTAACCTGCTCTTCGTTAGTTACATCGGCCGCCAGACCTGCCGCATCATAACCAGCCTCGGTCAACTCGGCAACAGCTGCATCAACTGCATCCTGCTTTAAATCACTGATAAACACACGTGCTCCAAACTGCGCCAGTCCCTCAGCAACGCTCTTGCCAATGGCACCGGTTGCCCCGTTAACAATGGCCGTTTTCCCTTTGAAATCTAAAAAGTTATTCATCGTATTAGTCCTTATTTTTGATATATATATCCCATTAGCAGAGCAGCATTGCCCTGTTTAAAACAAAATTGAGAAAATTGTAAGCTACACCCGTTCTTGAGCGTAGCTAAGTTAAAAAGCATTCTTGAGCTGACAAGATCTATTCATGCTTAAAAACAAACAGTCAATGTTACTTTGAACTACAGATCGTTACTTTGAACTACAGATCGATAACACTGATTGTGTTGATCTTATCATTCTTAGTTTCGTCACCGCCTGCATTTACCAATCCAGGGAAGGTCCAGTCAAAATTAACGACAATCAGTTTAGTACTGCCGAGCAGACCGAACAACTTACTATCCTGCCAAACCATTACCTCGCAAGGCTGATCAAGCAATCCATCAGAGCCATCTGTATCGTCATTCTGCCAGAGAACCTTGATAGTCTGCTCATCAATATCCCAGTAACGGATAGCATTTTTTTCAGAGTCAGCAATCATAACCCAGTTCTCTTTTTCATAGTAGCAGACGCCATCTACGCAGGAGAGAACCTTCAGGTCTTTAACAAGTTCTTTCAACTTGCCATAGCTGCCATCTGCATTCACAGGAATAGTATAGAAACGACCGTCACCAAAGTTACCGGTGTAGATATTTCCATCCTTGTCCATACACATTCCATCGGCACCGGCAATATCTTTACGTTTGCCGAAAGGAGTTGTCTGTGTGATACCCAGGCAGAACGGATCAGAGGCAGCTTGCCCTTTAGGAAGAAGTTTAGCAACTTTACCGTTAGCAAAAGCACTGAAAGGGACTTGGTATACATAGCCCTCGTTACTGCCCTTTATATCGCCAAAAGTATCGGTGAAATAAATAGCGTTGCCGCGAACACGTATCGCATTAGCCAGTTTAATATTTTCAACGACAGGTTCAACCTTCTGAGCTTCGCCGTCTTTAATAGTGACGCGCATTATACGTGACTTATAATTCTTATCGGCAAAATACTGGTTATCGCAATAATAAAGATTGCCATCTTCAGCAAACTCAAGACCCATCGGAGCACCAAAGCCTGTATCAGGATTACGCAGGCCGGAAACAAACGGAGCCCATGTTTTCTGCTTGCGGTCATAACGCATAATAACGGCAGCTTGATTCTGGTCTTTAAAATTCGGAGCGGAACAATAGATGTTGCCGTCCTTATCCTGAGCAAGTCCATCAGGCACATTGACAACATTACCAAACTGCTTAAAAAGCGTAGGGCGATATTGCTCATCACATCCATACGTGTTTGCATCTGCAAAAGCACTCTGTCCTGCCATTGCGACAGCTAGACCGGCCACTACCAACATTGTCTTACTCATCATTTCCACTCCCTCATCTATTAAAGATTTCAACATGCGAATAAACGAAACGTATATTCGTTAAAATGAGTATTTATAATAACACAATATTACAGGAGCATACAACAGCCTTTTCATATTTTTTAAATTATTTTTCTTATTGCTTTATTTTTTCTTTCGTTATATCTTAATTTATCTTTCGTATAACCATAATTTATTTCCGAAAACCTTTTAATTGATTGAATAAAGCGAATATAACTATGACAAAAACCCAGAAAAGAAGAGAATTGATCATTAATCAACTAATGGAGACACCCAAAACAACTGTTTCTGATTTAAGCCAACAGTTTAAAGTCTCTGAAGTCACCATTCGCAGTGACCTAAAACAACTATCATCTCAAGGTCTGATCAACAGACGTCAGGGAGGCGCGCTTCCTGCATTTCATGCCCAGATCATGGAACAGCAACGTCGCAGTCCAGCGGAAAAGATACGAATAGCACGGGCAGCCGCTGGACTTATTGATGATTTATCTGATGTAATGATATCATCAGGAACAACCACATCGTTGATCCCCCGGTTTTTGATAGGCCGTGACAATGTAAAGATTGTCAGTAACTCAACTCTGATTCTCCCATATATACGAACCTCCCCCCGTCTTCAAACAACATTAACCGGCGGTGAATTCCGCCCAGCTTTTGAAGCTTTGACCGGCTCGGCCACTATCAGTGAGCTTAAAAAGTTCCATGTTTCTATCGCGTTTATAGGTGCTGATGGAATATCAGTAGAAAAAGGCATCACAGCTGATAACACAGAGATTGCTGATGTCTGCCGACACATGCTGCTGCAGGCAAAAAAAACGATAGTGGTTGCAGATGCATCTAAGATCGGTCGTGTCGGTTTTGCCAACATCACCAAAGCCGCCAATATCGATCTTCTTATTACATCAAAAGAGGCTCCCGCAGCAGAGATTCGGGAATTAGCCAAAGCCGGAGTAGAAGTGCTTCTGGTTTAAATTAATGTTGGACATTGGATATTTTTTGTGACTTACGCCAGCAGTTCTTTTACACTTTCAAAAAGGTCCGCCAAGCTCACAGGCTTTTCAAAGATAGCATTGGCACCAAACTCCTGAGCATATGAAACAAAATTCATAGAAGCGTGCCGCATTCCACCAGAAATTGCAATGATAGGAAGTTCAGTATCATCCTTACGGATTTCCTGCACCACTTCAAGACCATCCATCTCCGGCATCATAATATCGACAATAATTAGATCAAAGGCAAATACACTCATTTTTTTCAAACCTTCAATGCCGTTAGAGCAACACTCAACATTATATCCCTGTCCCACCAGAAACTGCGTAAACAGCTGCTGTATAGATATATCATCATCCATTATTAATATATTTTTCATAAGTTCAACTAACTCTTTTGAGGAGAAATAGATATTACCCTATTTTTTTAGGTAAATAAACAAAAAACTTTGTACCTCCTCCATTTTTATTCTTAACTCTAACTATACCTCCGCACTCTTTTATATTTATATACACTGTAGATAATCCCAATCCTGTTCCCTTTCCAACATCTTTTGTTGTAAAGAATGGATCAAAGATTTTATCAGCCACTCCTTCAGGAATGCCACAGCCATCATCTTCCACCGTGAGGCACACGTAATCGCCGAATTCCCCATCTCCGGTATTCAATTCACCTGCCAACACATTAGCAGTTCTAATGAATATTTTTCCTTCACCTTGCATGGAATCCCGTGCATTCATAACCAAATTCATCAAAACCTGATAAAATTTATTCGTACTGAATGACACAGGCCATAAATCCTCAGCAAGATCATAAACTATCGAAATATCTGCGGTGCTCATAAGATCAATCAACAAAGAAGAGTCCTTAAGTAGATAATTAAGGTCAACTAGCTCCAGGTTTTCAGCACCTTCGTCTCTACGTCCCAAAGCCAGCAATCCTCTTGTAAGCATAGCCGCCCGTTTTGCGGAATCGTTAATATGTTCCACATTTTTATAATCAATCGAACCAGAATCAAATCGGGTCAAAAGAATTTCACTAAATCCTAAGATCGACTGAAGAATATTATTGAAATCATGTGCCACCCCCCCAGCCAGTTGACCAATAGCTGACATTTTCTGACGAAGCCTCAGTTCCTCTTCTCTTTTAATTTCTTCCGTAATATCACGTAATGTTGCAACAACACTTACTATCTTACCGGCAGAGTCAATGACTGGAGATATAACCGTCTGCTCAGTGTAAATAGATCCATCCTTACGAGAATTTGTAAGCCGACCACTCCATACCATTCCAGCATGGATAGTATCCAGTTGTCCCTTTAGAACCTCATCATTAACACTTCCGCTACTGAGGACCATTGGGTTCATACCAATGGCCTCATCATGGGAATATCCAGTTATCTTTGTGAAAGCAGGATTAGCATATTGAATTCGTTGATCTTTATTAATAATAATTACTCCATCCGGTATCTGCTCAATCGCCGTATGATATTTCATAATCTCTTCAGTACGCTTTTTTTCTTCAGCCAGATAACTGGCCTGCTGTATATTCTGAGAGGCAAAGATAGAAAGTTGTGAGCAAAGCGTATGTGCACTTTTAGCAATTGATTCAAACTTCTCCTTGGCCATAACCGGAGTACAGGCATATGCCTTAACATATTCCTCTACATCAACACCCACTTTTTTAGCACTTTGAACAAGAACATTAGTATCCTTATCTTCAATCCTTACCTGACCAACAATCCAACTGGCCACATGAATGCCCCCGACCAGAATAGGAGAAATCGCTATCGAA
Source organism: Kiritimatiellia bacterium (assembly GCA_027858965.1). GTDB lineage: Bacteria > Verrucomicrobiota > Kiritimatiellia > RFP12 > UBA1067 > M55B167. The sequence goes on along the minus strand of JAQIBS010000079.1, from coordinate 1,357 downwards.
AGACCAGAACCTTCGCAAATTCTGAAGTAGGGCTTGTCACTCCCTACTTTAATTAGTTCCGACGTCAATTCAAAACAGCCCCCGCTATTTTCGGGCTTAACGTTCATCACAAGCTCACACAGGCGAGTCATCCGACTGGCCTTGGTAATAAATCTACCGGTTGAACTTACAATAACAGAGGCAACATTTGTGCTATCTGAAAACTCATCCTGAATGCGCTGAATCTCATCAACATTAAAAAGCTTATCAAAGTCAACAGCGTCAGGATCATCTATATATCGGGTTAAGGATACAATCCGCTTTTCAACAATCTCCTGCATCCGCTTGTAATCACTTACATCCTCATACATCCCCAAAACACCGATTAATTTATCATCAACATCAAAAAGTGGCAACTTGCTGGCCCGAGCTGTAATCATGTTACCATTGATTGTATATATAGATTTTTCAAAATTCAGCTTCGGATGTCTTGATAACAGTACATCATGATCCTCCTTTCTGAAAGTTTTCGCTAACTCACCCGACCAGGGCAGCTCTGAGTCCATGCAACCAATAATATCATTGGTTGCCACCAGGCCTGCATCAACAGCAAAAACCTTATTGCACCCCAGATATACACTGTCACAATCTTTCCAGAAAATTCTCACAGGAATGGCATCAATCACAGAACGCAAAAACTTCTGGGACTCCTTTAATTGATGTTGCGCTTTATGAGTTGCAGTTAAATCACTGGCGACGACAAGATATCCAGATGTATCTCCATAGTAATCAATGATCGGATTCATCGTCATATCCACATAACAAAGAGAGCCATCTTTGCACATATAAGTCGATTCAATATCCTGCTCTTTCTGTTTTGCCATATGAGCGATGAGTGCTTTTTCAGTAACCGCCATATCGAACTTTGCATGCAGTTCATCTCTAAACCGTTCTATATCAGATGGGGAGCACAAACGAGACATGATATTTTTCCCCTTCACCTCATCCTGACTATAACCCAGCATCTTCTCGGATCCGCTGTTAAAGAGCGTAATTTTCCCATAAATATTTATCACAATAATTGAAACAAAGGGAGAGGAATTCATAATATTATTGAAACTTGTGCGACTTAAAGAGAGATCTCTTTTCAATCTTTTAAACATGCGTCGGTAAAGCATTATCACAATGGGTCTTCCGCTGAATCTGTGGGTAAATAATGCTAAATAATGCTTAAAACACCGGGCATAAACCACTATTATGTTGTAAACCAAAACGACACTTTAGAGAGAGACACCCGGTGCGAATTCAAACTTTACTAAATCATTGCTATCCGCTCAAGTCATTTGTGTATACCTCATGCGAGTTTGATGAGAATCGC
>JAQIBS010000040.1 GCA_027858965.1 Kiritimatiellia bacterium | reverse complement strand
GCATCAAATATTGTCCTCAGCTTGTCTATGCGGTGGACAACAATGATTTTGAAGGTTATTCGGTAATGTGCACCGATGAAGAGATGTGTATCTACGAAAAAAATCTCCAAAAACCTCGTTTGCAAACAGGTGCATACTGTGGTATGCTTCTGCACGAATTATGAATGAGAAAATCTTTTTCAGGTTGATACACAGAGGTATTAAATTCTGATGAGAGTTTGATAGATCACTACACTATTTTCGGAGCCAGTTATGCCCAAATTTGCGTATATTGCTAAAGATTCTTCCGGTAAAGAGAGCCGTGGCACTGTGGATGCCGCTAATCAGGCTCAGGCCGTGTCAAAAGTTCGCGAGATGGGCTTGTTCCCAACTGCAATTGGAGAGGTCGGCGACGGATCCGGCGGTGGTAAATCGGCGGCACCTAAAAAGGGAGCCAGAAAGCCTTCCGCAACCAAAAAGAAGAGTGTCTCGAAAACTAATATTGAAATAAAACTGCCAAAGTTTCTGCGCCCGAGGGTGAAACAGAAGGATCTCACCGTTTTAACCCGGCAGCTCGCGACGCTGGTTGATGCAGGTCTGCCGCTCTTACGCGGCTTAAATGTTCTTAAACGCCAGACAACGCATCCGACTTTAAGGGATGCTTTGACCGGTATGGGTGAGGCGGTTGAAAGTGGCAGCACGTTCTCTGAGTCGCTGGCCAACTACCCGAAGATTTTTGATAATCTCTATGTAAACATGGTGCGTGCCGGTGAGGCGGGCGGTGTGCTTGAGATAGTTCTTAATCGTTTGGCGGAGTTTGCTGAAAAAGCGGAGCGCATCAAGAACAAGGTTAAGGGCGCTATGGTCTATCCGGTTGTGGTTCTTTTTGCCGCTGTGGGTATTACCGGATTTCTTCTGGTTGCTGTGATTCCGCGCTTTAAAGACATTTTTGATGACTTGATGGAGGGCAAACCGCTGCCTGCGATTACCCGCTTTGTTATGGATGCCAGCCAGCTGGTGGTTCAGAATTGGGTTGTTGTTCTTATCAGTGTGGCTGTGTTTGTGGTGCTATTCAAGGTTTTTGCCAAGACAAAGCACGGTTCCTACATTTTGGATGTCGCCAAAATCAATATGCCGCTTTTCGGTCAGCTGGTCCGAAAAACTGCGATTGCCCGCATGACCCGAACCTTGGGAACCCTGCTTTCATCTGGTGTGCCGGTTCTTCAGGCGTTGGTCATTGTTCGTGATACCACCGGCAATGCCGTTCTTTCGCGGGCAATGCAGTCGGTGCATGACAGTGTTAAAGAGGGCGAAAGCATGACCACCCCGCTGGCTACATGTAAAGTGTTTCCGCCTATGGTGATCTCAATGGTTGAGGTTGGCGAGGAGACCGGTGCTCTGCCGGATATGCTTGTGCGTATTGCTGTGACCTATGATGATGAGGTTGATAATGCCGTTAACGGTCTTACCTCGGTGATTGAGCCTTTGATGATTATCGTTCTGGCTGTCATTGTCGGTACCATTGTTATTGCTATGTTTATGCCGATGATTCAGATTATCAGCTCACTTGGATCAAGTTAAACTACGAAAAACGCGAAAAACGCGAAAAGGGTGCGCTTCGTAGGGACTTCTCACAGAGTCGCAGAGAACACAGAGAGCAAAAATATATTACTCTGAGAACTCTGTGTCTCTGTGAGAGGTAAAAATTTGCAAAGTTACAGTTTTGCTTCAGGAGAATATTTATGAGCGTTGTATTTAAGAAATTTGATGATAGAAGCGCCTTTACATTGGTGGAACTGATGATCGTACTTGTGGTTATCGGTATACTTATGGCCTCTGTTTTCAAGCTGTTCAGTGCGGTTTCAGCCAATGCCGAAAAAGCTACTACAAACTCTCGTCTTGAGCGCATGCGAAACGCAATATCGGGATTTTATTCCTCATATGGCACCTACCCGCCAGTCCCGGTATGTTTTTCTTCGGATCCTCTTAATGCCGAAATGGACAAAGGATCGGGGGGTGGTATTGATCTCCCATGGAGTGGAAGTGATGATGAAAAAGCTAATGCCGCTTATTGGGCTTGCCGTAGTCAACCGGTTGCTTTTGAGTATCCTTATGCCCAGGAATATGATGCCGTTATCAATAAAAAGTACGGGAGTATCAATGGTGCTAATGGAGTTTTCGGTAATGCCGCGTCTTATGACAGTTATGAGTGGCAGGACATTAAAATGTTTAAATTCGGATTGATGTCATTCCTGCTGCCCCGCCCTACCTTGGTAGGGCTTCCAGCTGCAAATGAATCGTGGAGTGATGAGCAGCCTATCTCTGGTTTTTATCGCAGTGGACAGTGGACGCATTATAATACAACCTCACGTATCGGAGTTAACGGGACAGATGAAGAGCTGCAAAATGCTTTAGAAGGGCAGGATGCACAGGAGAGACGTGAGGTAGCCAAGTGGCTTCCCAACCTGGAAGGGATTGTCAGTGGTTATACCCCGGACGCGGATGATATGATGCACATATCGCTTGCGAGTGATCATTGGATAAAGAAATTTCCTCTAAGTATAGACTCTACAGGTGAGGATGATAATTATATAGGTGATTACGATCACAATGGAGGGTTGACAATATTGCATATCACAACTGTGGTTGATGGTTGGAGCGAAGAATTTTTCTATTATTCCGCTCCTCCCTATCAGAGCTACCGTATCTGGTCGGCAGGACCTGATAGAAAAACGTTCCCGCCCTGGGTGCCGATTGAGACACTCTCCTCCGCTGATCAGAAACTTGTTTCAGAGTGGATCAAGGATGATATTGTCGGGTTTGCCCGTTAGTGCTGTCTGGCTTGTATGATAGATTTAATTAATTTTTGCGAACAGGATTTTAAGATGAAGTTGGAAAAGAACAGGAAGAAAGGCTTTACTTTAATTGAGATGCTGGTGATCATCGGTATCATCGGTATATTGTCAGGAGCATTAATAACATCTATGAGCCATTTGAAAGTCACAGCCAAACGTGCCCGCGCACAAGCTGCAGTAAGCGATGCCTATACAGCGCTGAATATGTTTTTGCAGGACCCGGACGTGGGGGGGGAGTGGCTCCCCTCTATGATTACAGCGCTGGAGATGGATGAGGCGGTTTGTAAAGCTTTGGCTGAGGCTCATAAATTGGACCTTTCAATTGCTGAAGATAGTGCCAATAGTACCAGCCTTGATCGCTTTGGTTTTTTGGATGAGTGGGGGCGTGCCGCACTGAAAAGGAACCCTTCAATAACAGAGGCAACGCAGAAAGGATTTGATGGTATAAACATTGAGGACCACCGCATTCAGTTTCGGCTGGATCTGAATCTTGACGGTTATGTGGATGGAAGCGAAGGCTCTCCCAAAGGGTTGAAGATTCGCTCAAATGTGCTTGTCTGGTCGCGTGGCCCTGATGGAAAGGATGATTCTGAAAGTTCAATCCGGTATCCTTACGACGATCTGATCAGCTGGGATCATGGCAAGGTTAAAGCGGAAAATTAATGGTCAGGGTAGGAATAATTTTGCCATGAAAAAAGGATTTATGATATGAAAAATCTGAGAAGCAGAAAAGCTTTCACAATTATGGAGATGCTGGTTGTGGTGGCGGTTATGGCGATTATCGCTACGCTGGCAACCAGCGCGGTCTTAAAATCGGTTCGAACCATGCGCTATAAACGGATTAATGCAACGATCAGTGGCCTGCAAATGGCCTTGCAAAACTATCGGGCTCAGCACAATGAATGGCCGTTCAGCATCTCTGCTTTTGAGCAGGTCGATAATTCTCCGACCTATTATGTGGCGGAAGGTGAGAACAATGCGGAAGTTTTTGAGGAACTGTTTAAGACAGATAATACCACCTATATTGATCCATCCGCTATTCTGACTCGTGTTAATGGATCGCGTATGTCGGTCAAACAAGCTTTGGAAAAAGGTGAATCACTTCTCCCGTTAGGCTATCCTGATCCAGTGGATACCCGTAAATTCAGTTTTTTTACTGTCCATTATAATTTAGAAACTGATTCGGTTAAGGTTAGCAAACCATAGTGGTGAGGAGTGACGCTTGTTAATGAGTGCAATCAAAAAGAGAGTATATGGATTTTCGCTGCTGGAGTTGTTGGCGGTTATGTCGATTATGGGCTTGCTGACCACGCTGGCAGTTACCAGTTATTTCTCTGCGGCTCGCGGCATGGCGCGGCGCGGCGCAGTTAAGCACCTGGTCAACAGTCTGGTTTTAGCGAGACAGCGCGCCTGCATGGATAACGCCCGGGTCAGCGTGTTTATATATAACGAATTTAAAGGGATTATTGTCAAAGACAGTGGTGGTACTGAAGAGTCTGTGGTTCCCTCTTACGTTGTCTGCAAGGAAACCGGAAAAATTACGATGGTGCAAGGATCATATCTGGTGGATGAATTTAATGCGTTGGATAAAACATATGAAACATTTGAAAAGAACAAACATTCCGCCAGTTATAAAGGAGGTTTCCGCCTGTATAACTTGAGCGTAGGTGGTTTTTCGTTTGTTTATCCCTGGGTTGTTAATGTAGCAAAGAACGTATTAACGGCTCGGGATTCTCCCTATAAATCTCGGATAGAGCAGAATATCAATGCATGGGCTTTTGAGATAAGTCGAGATGCCATCAACTGGAACGTCGGTGACTCCTATGGTATTGAATCCGCACCCTCTCAAACATTGCCGAGAGGATACCAGATAGACAATATCGGTGATGATAAAAACGATTTTATGGTAGTGACATTTCTTTCGGATGGACGTGCGCTGAAGGCTGAGACCATTACCCTTGAGGAGACGCGCATGCCATTAAAGAAAACGAAAATTAAGGTCACCACACAGGGTTTGATTACGTATGATGGTGAGTGGCTGTAGCTGATACCACTCGAATATGGCTGGGTTTTGGCAAGGGATCGTATAGCGGAGGCATAATGATATGATTTTTTTTGAAAAATGGAAGAAACGGAACGCTTTCTCTCTGATGGAGGTCAACATGGCGGTATTTGTCATGTCGATTGGAATTTTGAGTATGGTTGTTCTGTACCCCCTTGGGTTACGTGAAAGTACGCAGGGACAGGCTGATATGAAGCAGACGATGCTGGCAGATTTTCTGCTGAATCAGGCGGTGGCAGCTGCCTCTCAGACCAATATCACCTGGGCACAGTGGAATACAGTTCCTAGCGGTACTGATGAACCTAGTAAATATATCACTGCTGCTAGTATTAATGGTAGCAGCTGGCCCGATTTTATGAAAGATGAAATAGATCAGCCTGGCTGGGCAAAAGCTCCCACCTTTGGCAACAAGCAATGTAGGGTTGCCTGTGTGCGTCTGCCCGGTTTTTCCGGCAGAATTATGGGAATTATGGTGCAGTCAACGGATTTAACAGCCCTGAATGCTTATAATCAGTATTCCAATAACCCCATTTATTACGCGGAAGCCATGTTTCAGGGTACTGTGAACTGACATGCGTGAGGAATTTAATACTTAAGAGTGAATTGGAACAATGAATTACAGAAATAAAAATAACGCTGGATTCTCCATGATTGAGGTGCTTGTGGCTTCAACAATTCTGGTGGTAATTGTGATGATGCTGGCAATGCTCTTTCAGCAGACCGGTATGGCCTGGCGCACCGGCGTACGGCGTGCGGATGCTTTTATGCAGGTTCGCTCTCTTATTGGGTCTATTCAGCGCGATGCCGCTAAAGCTGTGGATAAACGTTCTATACCTCTTGATGTGCGGATACTTATAGGTGGAGGAAGTGATCAACCTCAGAATTTCAGTGGATCAACCCTTCAGTTTTATACGCTTTCGGCTAATGGTTTTAAAGATGATGTGATTGGTCATACAGCTCGGCGTTCGATCTCTTATATCCAATATGAAACATCTGGCAAACGTACTGCGACCATTCTGCTGGCCGATGGAGCTACCGAGGTGATTCAGTCAGAGGTCAAAGATTTTGTTACGCGAGTCGGTAATAAGAATGCACCCGTTACCTCATTGCAGAGTTTTATGCCGGAGTATGGATCCTTTGGATCGGCAGGCTTGCCGCTCTCAATCCGGTTGGATGCCACGGTGACTTCACAGGGCTATACCCTTGAGATCGGGGCTGCCTCAGCAGGACCCGATGGTGTTTGGAAAACAGATGATGATATTCGAACATGGGCTGAATAAGCTGAAGAAGTTCTAACCAGCCGCCGCCCTCCGGGCTATGGCGGTCAAGAAGTGCGAGAGTGCTAAAGTTTTTTGTGGAAAGTGGAAAGACGACTGAAGAAAGTTACACAGAATGAAAAATTTTAATAACAGAGATAGCAATGCGTTTACGCTAGTTGAAATGCTGGTTGTGCTGGGCATGATCAGTATCCTGATGGGAGTCACTTTTACAGGGATTGGCAAAGCGCGCACCCAGGCCAAGGTTGCTAAGGCCAACTCTGAGGTACGGACCCTGATGAATGCCTGGCTGGCCTATGAAGCCTCCTATGATGACTGGCCGGTTGCTATCACTGGCACAGATATTGATGCTGTTGAATCGAATATTAAAGAGCTGTTGGGAGAAAATGGCTCACCTGTCTTTTTGAATGCGCAGTTATCCGGGAATCCCCTTGCATTTCGTGATCCGTGGGGTAACCCGTACCAGTTTCGGTTATTGAGCGACAGTGGTGGAGAGAATAAGGTGACCGATGCCTTTGGTTCGGCCATCACCTTTCCTAATCGTCAGCGCCTAATTGTTACGCCTTAAGGAACATGTATGAATAAAAACACAAATAATTTCCGACGTCAGGGGGAGCGTGGCTCAGCCTTGTTAATTGTTCTTGGTTTTCTGAGTTTTATGATTATCAGCGCGGTTGCATTTGCAATCTATATGCGTATTGAGCGGCAGGCCTCCTCCAACTATCGACATGCGTCCAGTGCCCGGCATCTGCTTAACTCGGCACTCTATCGCGCCATGGATGAAATCGATTCCGAGCTGCGGGCTGATATTATGCCGCTTATAGGAAATAGCAATAGCTCCGACAAAAACAACCGCAAATTCCCGACATGGCCCGGCCGTGTGCGCACCTCAGCGGTTGTCAACAGTCTGGATAATGGTGGTAATGCCCGTGTTCTTTCGCTTGATGCTTTAAGCTATATCCCCGGTATTCTGTTGAATGATGTACGTTACTACTCCGTCATGCCATACAAGTATGACCCGGGAATTGAAAATTATACCCAGGGTCATGAGTATCTGGGTGCTAAGTGGCGCCCGTTCAGTAGGCCCCTGCTTAACATGGAGGGTCAGAATGCGGCTGGCTCTGCCGTTGTCGGGCGTTACGCTTACGTATGCGTCAACATTTCGGATATGCTCAATGTCAATACCTGTCGGGCGGTTGTGCGTGATGCCACTGAGAACCAGATCAGTATCGGGCATCTGTTTAAAAATGATGCCGATCGGTTGGCTTTTGAAGTGCGCAGAGCGCTGGATAAGGGCTATACAACCTTGCATGATTTTTATTCCTGCATGTTTGAAATGAATAAGCCAGCTATTTTTAACAGCCCCTGGCATGACTATCTTGATACGAGTTTGGATTGGAAACCTTTTAACGACGCTACGAAACATGTTCTGGTGACAGATGGCATTGTGAAGGCCGAGCCCGTGACAAATCCGAATCCGTATAATATATTGACTGCTCCGCCGATTGCAGCGGCGGATCTCATAAATCTTCAGCCTCCGGTTGAAGTCTCGTTTCAAGATGCTGCTTTTGGGACGGCCTTGAATAATGCCCTGAATGGAAATATTGGTTCATCTTCGGGTTTCTCTAGTATTCTGCCAACCCTGCTCTGCGACTACATTGATGTAGACAATGTTCCCAGTGCATTAAATATGCCTTCGGTTGAGTTGGCACCCATGATCTCGCAAATCTCGGTGCCGCCGACAGCGGCATTTATTGCATCACGTCAGCAAACTCCCGCCCCGGCGCCTCCGGCTACCCCTGTTACCATTTACACATTGGATCTGACCAGCTTGGGCAACTCGTTTGTTGACGTAGAGCTAATGTGGCCTTTTAAATATACTTCATACCGTACAACCACTGATAATTATGTGATTGAGGTCAAGGCCTACCTCAAGGTAGACAAATCAGTTGCTGAAAACATGTCGGATGATTTTGCTACGCCCCCTTTAAAGGGGAATGGCTATATTGCGGAATTAACCGGGTCAGTTCCCGCACCAAATTTCTGGAGTCGCAATATAAGCAATCCTAATGATGCCTTTGCTGTGGTGAACGTGCCATTAACTGCAAACTTTAATGCCGCTAACAACGGGCCGGGCACACCCGGTGGCACTCCTAATCTGGATCTATGCGATAGTGATGGAACTACCTATAACGGCTTTGCTATGGGGAGTCCTTTCACGCTCTCTCTGGTGCTGGGTTATGTTCGTATCAAGAATGATAGTAATGGTAAGTATGTTGATAATGTGCCGACGATGTTGCCGTTTCCTGGGTACAGCGGAATTACAGAGTGGCAGGAATATACCGCTTGCGAAAAGCTCTTTTTCCAGACTGGTCCCTCCCTGCCTCTCGCTACTACGATGGCTGTGGGTCCTGTTAATCAGATTCCTGCACCTGTTGCGACACTCAGGTATGCTTGGACCTGCCTCGAAACAGCTGATCCGCGTTTTAACTGGAAGACCCACAATTGGATTCAAAGTAATGTCGCCGCTGCCGATGGCGCTCTGAATCAATCCACGCTGGACGTGCTTGATCCATCCATCCCTGCGAATGACGGCCGGGATGGGGATATTTTTATGTCGGTATCAAATGTCGGCCGGCTGCAGAGCCCCGGTGAGCTGGGTGCTATTTTACGTCCCTTTAATTATCAGGTTTCGGGAAATCCGGTTGATTTCAGAACCCATAATGATGTGAGATTCTGTCAGGATTATAATGCTATGTTCCGAACCATCAGGCTCTATGATCAGGGTGATCCCACTGATTTGATCAACTGCAGGCACGATGATATTTATAACAACTTTATCGCAGCCAATGCTGATGGATCATTAACCGGGGCACGTGTGAATCCGCTCTCTGACATCTCTATGGTGCTGGGTGCCGCTGTTGAACGGATTCCCCTGGATTTCTGGATCTCCAATGAAATCACAACCGCTGTGCAGGCGGACAACACCCCCTCCGCATCTCTGCTGAGTGCAAACTACAGTACGCTTATGGCCGGTAATGACTGGCGGAACTTTACCAATGGCTGGAGTTTATGCCTGAATAATGTTAGTAAGGTGACTGATATTAATACCACCTACTCCAGCCATTTAAAGGATGAGTATGGCTCACATGAGTATTTTGGCTGGTACTCCGGCCTAAATCCGAACATGGTGTTTCAAACGGCTGGAGCCTCCCCGTTTGATGCAACGTCGGTTGCACCGAGTCTTCCATTATCCCTTACCGCGCCTCTGCATGAGGTTGATCGTGAAATGCTTTATGCATTTACCTTGGATTCATTCTCAGATCGTCAGCAGTTATTCCTTTATATAATTAGTGCAGAGGCAACTGCGGCTTCGTTCGGTGATGAGACCAGCTCGCTGGCGGGGGGCAAGGCTGTTGCTCTGGTATGGCGTGACCCCTACCCGGTCGGGTTTGATGCCGGCAGTGTTGTTCTGCCCGCAAAGATGTATCCCGACAATAGCCGTATCTCTCCGTGGGAGCAGGATTATTTAGGGGTAGATGACGACGGAAACGAGTATTATGATAAGGATACTCATAGTCTCAACCGTGAGCAGGGATATCATGAACAGAAAATTCTCTTCTTTAAATATCTCGATAACTAAAACTAAAGCTGCTTCCCGCTGCAACCAAATTATGCTCTTGTGATATACAGGCCCATTTTCTCTAAATGTTCCGTTGTGTGTTAAACACCACAGCTTTAGACAACAACGCTTCGCGTTGCATAGGAGAGATGGTTAAAAGGGTTGAAGGTTGAAGGTTAAATAGGTTGAAACGGCTGAAGGCTTGTAGATACTATGCCGGCTCTCCCGCAAATGCGCAGACGCGGGGCTATCAAAACTTTAGAACTTTAGAACTCTCGCACTTTAGAACTTCTTACTCGCTCTTCTTCTTTCGCACAAAGGGTTTGCCTGCATTGCGGGCAACCACCTGGCCCTCTGGACTCATATCCTTACGTGCCTTCCCACAGGTGGCCAGCACTTTGTCTGTTGTCTGAAAGTGACATTTGCTGGTTTTCAGAAGAATATCCGGACCGTGCTTCTTAACCATGGCAACGGCATCTGCTTTGACCATCTCCGAGGCCCCTTTGTGTGGTTCGAAGTCAAGACCCTTGCCTAGTTTCTGAAGTCCGTGCAGAAAAGCCTCACGCGCCAGCACGGAGGCTGCTGCCACGGCAATATCTGACTCCGCCTTATGGCGCTGTTCGAGTTCAATCTTGCGTCCATTTTTCATTAGTGCCCGCTCAATCACATGTTTGGCACCAAACTGGTCGGCCACTGCTCTCGGACAGTCAGGGATTGAATCCAGCAGGTTTTCGATACAACGTGCATGTGCCCAGGCAAGCATGGTGTTCACATTGCGCATCTTGGCATAGAGACGGTTGTAGGTCTCCGGACCGATATTAACAATCTTATAGCGGTTTGAACCAAGCAGCCCACGAATCTTGGCCCCGATGAAAAAGACGGCTTTGTCGGTTAGCTTTTTGCAGTCCTTAACCCCGATCTCATCCATCTTTTTTGCGATATCCGGATTCACGTATGCCGCACAGGCAACCAGCGCACCGAAATAGTCGCCTTTGCCGCTTTCATCAATACCCATATGCGGTGTGGTCAATTCCGGGTTGAGAACCTCCTCATAACCAAGAGAGGCACTTTGCAGAATGTTTGGTTCCATGAAGAAAATAACAAAGTCTTCGGCACCTCTGCCCTGAATAAGACACTTGCCGCTTTTGTAGAGGCTCACGTTACAGTTTTCGGCTTCAGCCGCAATGATTGTATGCGGAACCTGCTTGGGCCGGTAGTTGCCCATCTGCAACATGGCTACAAGAGCGTCCTGTTGATTTTTGTCTAAAACAAATGTATATGAATTCTTTTTGGTTGCCATGGTTGTAAAGTATCCCAAAAGTTGCGGGGCGTGTCAATTTGAGGTTTTGCAATAAGGGTGCATTATTGCGCTATACTACAAAAAACACGAATGATACGAAAATAATCATAACATATATATTCTCCCGCAAAGGCGCAAAGACGCAAAGAAGATGAATACCAAGCCTTTTTTTTCGTGAGTTTGCTGTTCTTTGTAGTTAATAACTCTGTGTCACCGTATCTTTGTGTTAAAAATTCATAATTCATAATTCATAATTCATCACTCTTTTCTTATCCCCGCAGCGGAATCTGATTCAACTTGCGGTAGACCTTGCCGCCATCCCTCCAACGTTACCGTCATCGATTTCAACTTTAGCACTTTAGCACTCTCGCATTTTAGAACTTCTTCCTTCTATCCCAGCAGTGGAATCTGATTAACCTTGCGGTGGACCTTGCCTCGTTTGCTGGTTTTACAGTCATAAAGGGTCACCTTCTTGACATCCCAGGCTCCGAAATCATACTTTTCATCCGCATGCATGGCATCAGTCAAGGGTTGGTTCTTAATGCCGGTTTTGCAGATACCCAGCACGATGTGGGGGTGGAACTCTTCATCCGGTTTCTTGAATCCAAAGGTTTTCATGGCATTCCATATCGCTTCATAGAGTTCAGTGAGAACCTCAGTGACATCAATGGCGGCCCAGACATTATGAGGGAAGCGCTTTGTCCCATAAAAACCGAAGTTGCTTGCATGGATTGGAAATGCAGCTGTGTTTGCACACACTGTGCTGACAGCACTGGTTATATGCGGAACAAATGCCGGTGCTACCTCTCCAATCGTTACGATCGGAAGCTGCAACTGGTCTCTTTCCGTCCATAGAGTTGCCTCTGCAATAGGAGTCAGGCGGTCAATAGCAGCGGCAAGACTGTATTTTACTTCGTCGGGAATGGTGACAGCTAAAGAAATATTCATACCTTATAGAATAACGGTTGCTGCGTATTGAGGCAAGCGTGGAAATATGTTTTGCTCTTTTCTGTCTGTCTGCCCCCAAACCAGATTCAATGCTGTGTAAGTAGGCAGTTGTGATTGTTGCGTAATTGTGGTATATTTTATGCTATACAATATTAGAAGTTTTCGATGTACAGATTAAACTTATAATGTCTTATATTAAAGGAGCAATTATATATGTGCGAAAATCTAATTCAGATATGTATGGCAAAAGGTCTCACACTGGCAGTTGCTGAATCCTGCACTGGGGGCGGATTTGGTAAGGCGGTTACCGCTGTGGCAGGTTCTTCCGCTGTTTTTAAAGGGGGCGTAATTTGCTACTCGGATGACATAAAACAAGGCCTGTTGGGGGTGTCTGATGATATCCTTAACGATGAGGGTGCGGTCAGTTCTGCCTGCGCTGAGGCTATGGTTAAAAACGTTCGTAAATTATTTAAGAGCGACCTGGCAGTGGCCATTACAGGGATTGCCGGACCTGATGGAGCGTCAGAGGATAAACCTGTCGGTCTGGTGTATATATGCGCTGCCACAGAAGAGGCTTTGCTGACCAAGGGACTGCTGTTTCAGGGCGACCGTGAGTCGGTCAGAGAGCAGGCTATAGCTGCTGCCTCTGAGATGTTAATAAAAGTTATTTAAGAGATAATATTTCGCAGAATTGATAAATTGTGTCAGTCGTCGTGAATTGGCCGATGTCTAGTTGCAGCAAAATATAAAATGCGTTTTTGGACATGATTATAGGATAAACAGGATTGGTTTTATTGAGTAGTCATGTCGTGATCTCAAAAAGATTGTGCGCTTTTTCTATCTTTTTCGCCGGATAGCGTTCTCCGCTGTATATTCTGCTGAATATGTTTAATTACCTACAAGTTAAACGTATAATGCGTTTTTATGGATATCTTGGTTTAAAGAATTAGTGACTTATTTGTTTCTCAGTTTTGGCTTGTTGTATGTTGGCTTAGAACGTATGATATTAAATCGGAGTAAGATTTGCTATAAAAAATGGAGTAAGTAAATGAAAACAAATATTAAATCTATGATTGCACTGTGTGTTTCAGCATTCGCAACAACAGTCATGGCAGAGACAATTGCTCTCTGGCACTTTGATGAAGGCACGCCTACCAACACAGCAACCACACTGAGTTCGGAATATAACCCGACCATCATGGAAGGTACCGCCGGTTCAAATGCGGAAGGCCCCGTTCCTTATTTCAGTGATGACATCGGTATTCCGTATCTGACTGAGGGCTCCAGCGGCACCGTAACGAGCACCAATAAGTGCTCTCTTAAATTCACCAACACCGGGTTGCCCGCAGACCCGGGCTCTCATAAAGGCGGGATTATTACCATTCCATATAATGAGATCATGGTGATGTCCAATCTCACGGCGGAAGCCTTTGTTAAAATAGATCGTCTTGTTAATTTTCCCCTCATCATCGGCAAAGCCAGATCGGCCGGCAACACCACCTGGAATATCGACATGAATGCAACCGGAAACCCCCGCCTGCGTATCGACTCCAACCCGACTGGAGATACCAGCAATGGATGGAACCAATCCGCAACATCCTCTGTCGACATCAATGATGGTAAATGGCACCATGTTGCCTTCACCTACACCCATAGCACAAAAGTAGCGCGGCTGTATGTTGATTATACGCAGACCGCCTCTATGACAACCTGGAGCAATCTCGTATATGAGACCCTTGAGATGCGCATTGGACAAGGTTGCGGCGGACGTGCCTTTGACGGCTGGATTGATGAGGTGCGCCTCTCCGACGAAGTTCTGCAGCCGGCAGATTTTATGGTCTTTGCCCCGCAGGGTGACACCTACGGCTACTGGGACTTTGACGGTCCAGTAGAAACCGCTGCCTCTATTTTAACCAATCAGGTTTTTGCCAATCCGTATGTCAATGTTATGCACGGCACCGCTGCTGTCAACGGCTCGTCCGGGGTTAAGCCGCAATTCACAAATTTTCTTCCCTCATCAACCCTGATCATGGTCAAAGACGGTGCAACCGGAGAGACTGTCAATTCCAACACCACATCTCTCTTCTTCCGCAACAGCGACACAAATGCAATTCCCTATTCGCAAAATGGCAGCATTGTGAATATCACCGCTCCATTCATACCGGACTTCCCCACCAACTTCACAGTCGAAGCGTTTGTCAAAGCCGATCGCGCAGCCAAATGGCCTCAGATTATAGGCAAAAGAAGGTCCGGGGGAGGCACCTATAGCTGGAGCATGGGCGTAGAGCCCACCGGGAATCTCAGATGCCGTTTTGACACTACGGACCCCGTTACCCTGACAAATCATGTCAATAACCAGATCATCCATGCCGGTGGCAGCATTTATGATGATAACTGGCACCATGTTGCAGTGTCATACTATTACCCGACAAAGAGCGCTAAAATCTATGTCGACCATGAACTGAAAAATACGATGACCACCACCTACCCCATGTATCTCGATGACGACATCATCCAGATCGGTGCTGGCGACCGTGCCTTTGATGGCTGGATTGACGAAGTGCGTATCACAAAGCGCGTCCTTGATCCTTCCGAATTTCTCTACCTTGAGGAACCACCTAACCCGCCGGGAACGATCATACTGATTCAATAGTCAAAGCAAGCATGTTTTTTTAATAATTGAGGTATTAATCCGGGGGAATTGATACAATTATTGATTGTTGAGTATTGTGTATGACTTTTAATTGTAAATATATTTTTGTGATTCTTCTAGTGGTGAGCACGCTGCGTGAGCTTCGCGCCCAGCACTACGATATCTGTATCTCTGAGATTCTGGCGGATAATGAAAATGGCATTAAAGATGAAGATGAAGAGCGCGAGGATTGGATTGAGCTTCATAATCAGGGAACCAATTCTGTTAATTTACGGGGATGGTGGCTGACCGATAAAACCACCTCGCCTGACAAATGGGAGTTCCCCGAGGTTGAAATACCTGCCGATGGGTATCTTCTGATTTGGGCCTCAGGCAAGGATAGGGATAATCCGCTGATGCCGCTACACACCGACTTTGGACTCTCTAAAAGCGGTGAGTATCTGGGACTCTACCGCCCCGACCCAACCAATGGTCCCCCTTTGCTGGTCGATGAATACTCTCCTGAATTTCCTCCTCTTCCTGAGGATGTCTCTTATGGTGTGACTGAAATGCAGGCTGTTACAAATTTAATCAAGAGCGGAGATGTTGGGCGTTACACGGTGTTGACTGCATCGCAGGGGAATGCTTTTTACTTCGGTACGGATTATATTTCCGGCCATCTCGGACATGATCAGCCGGATGGTTGGAATGTGAATTTTGCCTTTGACGACTCTTCCTGGACCTTAGCGAAAACCGGTATAGGTTATAGCTCAACCACAGAATATGATCCATGGATAGGAGCTTCGCTTGATAGTAACTGCCGGGCAGCTCTGTATAATATCAATTCATCTCTTTGTTTCAGAAAACCCTTTGTGATTCAAGATACTAATGCCGTTTTTGAGCTGACTTTGAAGATGAAGTATGAGGACGGATTTGTCGCATTTATTAACGGGGTTGAGGTAGGCAGGGCTAATTGCACTAACCTTATGGCATATAATACAAGCTCTGACACCTGGTTGAATGAGACGATTGTTAATAGCTGGACAGAATATGACATACCTCTTGATCTTCTTCAGGATGGCACGAACATTCTGGCGGTCCAGGGGTTAAATGCCGGACTTACCAGCTCCGATTTTCTGCTTCTCCCTGAACTGGCGGCAATCCTTATTGGTGATTCTTCCTACGGCTATTACTCGGTTGCCACACCGGGTGAGCCTAATGGGATTGCGATAACAGGCGCTCTGCTCTTTGATGCGGAACCCGCGGATCCCGATATTCCGCGTCCTTTAGGTGGCGTTGCAAGTCCTCCACTGACAGTTACTGTAAACGTAATAGAAACTCTGGACTCTGTTGCCGCAGTCAGAGTTTATACCCGACGCATGTATGATGCCGAGAGCTCTCCTGTCTTACTGAAAGATGATGGGGTTGATCCTGATGTGTTTGCCGGCGACGGTGTTTACAGCGCAAGTATCGATACAACAATTGTCGGACCCGGTGAGATGTTGCGCTGGCGCTTTGAGGCAGAGAATGTGGTTGGTGAGATTACGCAGCTGCCCGCTTATATTGATCCGCTTGATTCAGCTCAATATTTCGGGACAGTGGCGCTTGACTCTTCTATTGCCACCTCTCTGCTCCCCACGTTCTATTGGTTTATAGCGCACTCTCCTGATAAGGGACCCAACTGGTCAACATTTAGAGGCTCCTGCTATTATTTGACTAATTTCTATGACAATACCGGCCATCAGATGCATGGTCAGTCTTCAGCCAGTTTTCCAAAGCATAGTTATGATTTTGATTTCACGGATGAAAAACGTTTCTTTTGGAAGGAGGGCGAACGGCGTGTTAAGGATCTTAACCTTCTCTCAAATTATGCCGATAAAACAAAAGCACGTAATACATTGGCGCATTGGGTGGGTGAGCAGTGTGGAACCCCATCTCATTTTTGTCAGACGGTACGGGTGCATCTGAATGGATATTTTCATGGTGTCATGGACATGATGGAAGATAGTGATGATCGTATGACGGAGCGCAATGGCCTTGATCCGGATGGTGCCCTCTATAAGATTTACAGTACTGATCTGGTCACTAATGTTGAGAAAAAAACGCGTAAGGACGAGGATAATCAGGATCTGATTGATCTGGCTGCCGGGCTCTCCCGCTCAAAACCAGTGGTCGACCGTCAGCTCTATGCCTATGATAATGTGGATGTGGCGGCGCTTGTGAACTATCTGGCGGTCAGGCAGCTTACAACCGATAGTGATCACGGGCATAAGAATTTTTTGATGTATCGTGACACAACCAATACCCGTGAATGGCAACCTATTGTCTGGGATGTGGACCTCTCTGCAGGGCACATGTGGACCTCTACTTTCTACTATTTTGACGATGCACTTTATTACATGCCTCCCCGAATCCCCTTTAACCGTGGGGCAGGCAGTCCCGTCTACGCTGTTGTATACGAATTTCCTGAGGTGCGTGAGATGTATGTTCGTAGGATGCGCACATTAATGGATAAATTTATGCAGCCTCCCGGTACGGTTGATGGAATTCTTGAAACAAAAATACGCAAGTTAGCCGCGTTAGTTGACCCTGATCCTGCTGTATCGACCTGGACCGATGGTGATTTGGATTTCGCCCGTTGGGGAATACACTCCAACTTTATCCAGAATCAACCCCGTGAGGAGGTTGAACGTCTGGTGGCCGAGTATTATCAGGATCGGCGTGATTATATTTTCGGAACAGATACAGACCGTCCTGGAGTCTCAGGAACATATATTCCTGAGAGCCCACAGACCAATACAGCCGGGATGATTATTATCTCCGAGATTAAAAGTATCCCTGAAAGTGGTTTGTTAAGTGAGGAATACCTGATTCTTAAAAACACGACAGATCAATCTGTCGATATCTCAGGCTGGTCAATTGAGGGGTGTATCAGCAAAACCTTTAAAGGCGGTACTGTGATCCCTGCCGGAGCGGGAACTGCCGCAGATAATTATATCGGGTTGCTTCACCTTGCAAAAGATGCTCTTGCATTCCGCTCACGCAGTAGCGGCCCGACCGGTGGTGAACGTCGTTTTGTTCAGGGTGGCTATACAGGACAGATGCCCTCCGCAGGCGGAAACCTCACTTTGCGTGATGAATATGGAACTATGATTTTCACAACAAATTATCCGGCTGCGCTTTCTCCCTCCCAGGAAAGCCTGCGGGTTACAGAACTGAATTATCATCCAGCTCCGCCGACTGAGGCCGAGTTGGCTCAGTATCAGTGGGCCCAGGATGAGGACTTTGAATATATTGAACTGAAAAATACCGGTTCTGTTGAACTCAATCTGACGGGAGCAAGTTTTACTGATGGTATTGACTTCACATTCCCCTCTGCTTTGCTTGCTCCCGGAGAACGGTTGGTTGTTGCCAAAAACCTGACTGCTTTCGGCCTGCGATATCCCTCTATCTCTGTTTCTGTTTACGGACCGTATGATGGCGCTTTGAACAACTCCTCTGAGCGGCTGGTTCTGATTGACGCCGGTGGTGATCAGGTTCTTGATTTTGAGTACAGTGATGACTGGTATGAGTTGACGGATGGTTCGGGTCGTACTTTGGTGCTACGAACCGAAAACATTGCAACCAATCAATATGCCGATCTTTTTAACTGGAATGTCAGTTGGAATCCGCTTGGCAGCCCCGGATCAGGGGAGGCTGCTGAAGCGCATGCTTATCATGGATGGGATAATCTTAAATTTACCGAATCGGAGTTGCAGGATGAACTGATCTCAGGCGCATTCTCAGATCCTGATAATGACGGACGTCAGAACTGGGTTGAGTATGCCCTCGGCAGTGACCCTCACAGCAGTGATGCCGCGGGACCAATCTCATTTGCCTGGGATACCTCCGGTGTTGACCGACATGTCTTTCTCTCCTATACAAAAGCCAGGAATACAGTTGATGTGAGCTATGCCTTGGTGTTCAGCACTGATCTGGCCTCAGGGGGATGGGAACCTCTGAATTATTTTGTGAGTCTGCATTTCGCCGGATCAGCTACGGAGTGGTTCCGAGTTAAAGAACGACCAGCCGCGATTGGTCCGCGTCGTTTCTATACACTTCAACTCAACTACAGCGGTGACGATTAACAGCGAAAGAGCCTTGTTATTTTGGCCTGTACATCATAAAATAACTGATCTTTATAAATATAATCAAAAGTGAGGATTGATATGAATCATGTTTTAAAGGGAGTGCTCTGCGCTTTGTTGTCGGGAGCTGCGGGATGTTCCATGTTTTCCGGGTCGGATAAGGCTGCGGATGATGCCGTCGTCTGCGCTCCATGTGAAGCTGTAGAGGATGTCTCATCTGCTTGCAAGCTAAAGAATTTGGTTCATCCTGATTCGCGTAATTGGAGTACGCTCTTTGATTTTGCGCTTTCTAATGCCGATTTTGAACGCGGTGTCTGGTATATCGATGAAAAGGGACGCCTGACAGCTGAAAAGGATCAGGCCATCTGGACTCAGAAAGCGTATGAAAACTTTATACTGGATTTGGAGTACTCCTGTGCACCGGCTGCAAACAGCGGGGTGTTGATCTATGCAACTGATACAACGAACTGGATTCCCAATACGGTTGAGGTTCAGGTTCAGGATGATATGAATCACCACTGGGATAAGGTAGCGGATACCTGGAGAAACGGCGGTCTTTTTGGACACTATGCTCCGAAGGTCAGAAATGTGCGTCCGGCCGGTGAATGGAACCGTATGACAATTACTGCCATGGGTCAGAAGATTAAGGTTGCGGTTAATGGCGAGATTACTGTTGATGCAAATCTGGCTGACTGGAAAGATGCCAAAAAGAACCCGGATGGCTCGGATATTCCCAGCTGGTTGAGTAAGCCCTGGTGTGATATGCCGACGAAGGGCAGGATCGGCTTACAGGGAAAACACGGCAAAGCCACTATATTCTTCCGCTCAATCAGAATTAAAGAGCTGTAGTTTTTTTGTAACCACAGAGCGCATAGCGCAGCATAGCCGCAAACAATTTTTTTGACAGAATTAACAGGATATTACTGCTCCAAGGATTATTTCTCACAGAGTCACAGAGAACACGGAGAGAAAACCACTAAAGATACTACTCTGTGAACTCTGTGCCTCTGTGAGAGATAAAAAACGTACAGAAAAAACACGAAAATGAATGATAGTAGTATAAAGAACACAGAGTTGAAAATGGATAAACCGTTTAATTTCAGACCTCGTGCACGTTGTTACAATATTTTTTAGTGGATTTTGGCGTTTACAGCTCTATCTGATTGGCATATAATTTCACCCTTAATTAGAGATCCCGGTTATTCCGACTTTTGTGTGGATGCATTTTCCGAGGTCACGGACCTCGGCTACAGTAAAAGCGTTGATGGCTGGAAAACTGTAGGGCGGGGGTCTTGACCCCGCCATGTAATTTGCCAGATGTCTGTCTCATCCATAAAAAATTTGGAAGAACCAAAATTACTCTGAAATACAAACGTAACAGCAAAATAAGAGGTTTATTATGAAGTTCAGTCATGTGGGAATACCTGTTTTTGAGAAACAGGATGATATGGTTTTAATTGATGCTTGCAAAGTCTGGGTGACAGATTGTGCAACCAGCACCTATAAGGTTGAATATTTATTTTTTGAGCCGGATAGTCCGATGCCGGCAGCTATTCAGGATGAAACTCATATCGCCTATGAAGTTGATGACTTGGAAGCCGCTGTTGAGGGAAAAAGCATTCTGGTTCCTATTTGCGAACCGATGCCTGGATTGAAAATGGCATTCATCTATGATGAAGGCCTGGCCGTTGAGTTGTTGCAGATTGAAGGTTAAGAGAGGAATAAGTATTATGCCGATGAAAAAATTTATTAATGATCCCGCTAATCTGACAGCTGAACTGCTGGAAGGTCTGGGAATGTGTTTCAGCAATAAGGTCAAGATTGTTAATGACAAGATTGTCTGCCGTGCTAATCCTAAATCAGAGGATAAGGTGGCTGTTCTGACACTGGGTGGTGCCGGTCATGAGCCTGCATTGAGCGGGTTTGTGGGTGAAGGTATGCTGGATGCAAGCGTTGTGGGCGATATTTTCGCTGCACCTGGTGCGCCTAAAGTTTTGGAAGCTCTGCGTATGTTTAAGCGTGATGCCGGTATTATTCTGGTTACACTCAATCATGCTGGCGACCGCATGAGCGCAAGCAAGGCCATTCGCGATGCATCTAAAGAGGGTATCAAGGTTGTCGAGATTGTGACCGCTGAAGATATCAGCGCTGGTGTTGATACTGATCCTGAAGATAAACGCGGCCTGGCTGGTTGTGTTCCTCTCTACAAAATTCTCGGTGCTGCCGCTGAACAGGGCAAGAGCATTGATGAGATCGTTGAAATCGGAGAGCGCTTTAACAAGCAGATGGCTACATTGGCCGTTGCTATGACAGGCTGCACTCATCCTCAGAATGGTGAGCCGATTGCAGTTCTCGCTGATGATGAGATGGAAATCGGTATGGGTCAGCACGGCGAAGCCGGTGGGGGACTCAGCAAGATCCTGACAGCGGATGAGACTGCTTCACGTATGATCGCAGAGCTGATTAAAGCAACCGAGGTGAAATCCGGTGACAGTGCTATGCTCCTGATTAACGGTACAGGCGCAACGACTCTGATGGAGCAGCTGATTGTCTATCGTAAAGCCGGTAAAATTCTGGCAGAGCAGGGCGTTTCTCTGGTTAACGGCTGGTGTGGCGAGATGCTCACTGTTCAGGAGATGGGTGGATTCCAGATGATTCTCTGTAAATTGGATGAGGATCACAAGGAACTGCTGGGAGCTAAGGCTGCCACTCCCTATTGGACTGTTTGATTCGCGCCTAGCGGCGCTGGTTTGAATCGCGACTAGCGGCGCTGGTTTGAATCGCGACTTCGTCGCTGGTTTGATCCGGCTTGACGGCCTGGTTTGAGCCGCAGCTTCGCTGCTGGTTTAATGTGGCTGCCACGGTAAACACATACGGCCCATCAGGCCCATCAGGCCCATAGCGCAGGCAATGGCGCATAGCGTGTCGCAGGCAAATGGCAAGCGGGACGTTCGCTGTTGAATTTTTTGGCGTTCATGTTTGGTCAGTCGCACTACTGAAACATAAAAAGAGAGAATCATGTTAACAATTGATACATTTAAAAAGATGATTGCCGCTGCCGGCGAAGAAATTAAGACAAACGAGAAATATTTCTCTAAACTGGATGCAGATGCCGGTGGTGATGGGGATCACGGAACTGCTATTGTAACCGCTTTCAAAGCGATGGAGAGCGCTGAAGGTGCAGATTTCAAGAGCTATGTAAAATCTTTGAGCGAAACTCTGCAGGCTGCGGCTTGTGGTTCCACCAGTACACTTTTTGGAACCTGGCTTGAGGGTATGAGCGATGGTGCCGCCGAGGGCGCAACTGAACTGGATGCCGCTGGCGTTGCCGCAATGTTCAATGGCGGATTGGAAGAGATTGGTTTTGTGACCAAAGCCCGACTGGGAGCTAAGACTCTGATGGATGCATTGATTCCCGCGACTGAAGCAATTGATGCGGCTCAGGGCGATGGCATTGAGGCAATGTTTGCTAAAGCCGCCGAAGCCGCTGAGACAGGCGCAGAAGCAACATGCCAGATGCAGGCTAAATTTGGTCGTGCCCGGAATCTGGGTGAGCGCTCAATTGGTCCGCGTGATGCCGGTGCTTCATCAATGGCCTGTATATTTGCCACGTTTGCCAAAAGTTTGTAAAAGGATTCGATTATGAAACATTTAATTACATTGCTGGTTGTTCTGACAGCCGGCTCTCTGGTGGCCGGATCTCTTGATCCTGCTCAGCAGAAGTGGATTGATAGATATCAGAAGGCTAAACAGAAAAACCTTCCTGATGCGGCCGCCATGCTGCTCAATGCCGATCCTGAACCAGAGCTGAAAACCGGTTTTGTTCCGCTTTTTAACGGTAAGGATCTGACCGGATGGACTCCTGTGGGCGGAACCTGCACCTACGAGATTAAAGAAGGATGCGTTGTTGGTACCACCATTAAAGGATCAGCCAGCACCTATCTCTGCACTGACAAGGCGGATTATGCCGACTTTATATTTGTCTGCGAGATGAAATGGAATGTAGATGGCAATTCAGGTATCATGTTCCGTACGCAGACCAAGGAGACTAAAAAAGGAAAAACCGCTTTTGGTCCCCAGGTGGAGATGGAGGGCATAGGCGATGCCCGCGACTGGTCCGGCGGTCTTTATGGACAGGGTTGTGGCGGCTGGTACTATCCTCTGTGGCTGGAGGAACACAAAGCTGCTCGGGCCGCTTTTAAAGAGGGCGAATGGAACCGTGTCACAATCAAGGCTCAAGGCAATGTTGTTAAAACCTGGATTAACGCAGTACCCGTGGCGCATTGGGTTAACGATGAGTATATGAAGGGTTGCTTTGGGTTGCAGGTGCACTCAGGGTCTAAGGGTGAGATTCTGTGGCGTAATCTCAAGGTTAAAGAGCTGTGAAAAACGCTTGTATAACAACGTGGGCTTTAGTCTTTAGGTTTTGGGTTGTTAGGCTTTGGGCTTTAGGTTGTTAGGTTTTAAAATGGAGGGGCACCGGCCTCGGTGACCGCACGAATGGGGTTGACAATATTCCGCCTGTTTTGTTAAAAAATTGATTTCATAAAAATTAAGAAAGAGGAAATAAAAATGGCTGATTTAGATGATTTAAGAGATGGTGCAGTTTTTGGCGAAGGTGTTGCACAGAAGACAGAGGGTTTCTTTTTAAAGGGGAGCAATAATCTGGATTGGGGTATGAAGGATCGCATGAGTCGTATCTTCAACCCTAAAACCGGAAAATCGGTTATGCTGGCATTTGATCATGGTTTTATTATGGGGCCGACCTCCGGGGTTGAACGTATTGACCTTTCGATTCTGCCTTTGATTGAGTATGCTGATTGCCTGATGTGTGCCCGTGGAATTTTACGTTCTCTGGTGCCGCCAACCAGCAATAAACCGATTTGTCTGCGTTCAGATGCCGGTTCTACCATTCTTACAGAACTCAACAACAACGTGATTATCGATGTTCAGGATGCAGCGCGTTTAAATGCATCTGCTATGGCGGTCATGGTTTCTGTTGGTGATGAGAAAACGGAGGCTCTGACTATTTCCAACCTCTATAATGCTGTTGATGCCGGTCAGGCATATGGTATTCCTGTGATGGGTGTCACCGCTGTTGGAAAATCGATGGCTCGCGATGCGCGTTATTTTGGTTTGGCCTCACGTGTCTGTGCTGAGAATGGCGCTAATATTGTGAAGACCTACTATACTGAGGGATTTGAGAAGGTTGTGGCTTGCTGCCCTGTACCGATAGTGATTGCCGGCGGAAAGAAACTGCCTGAGCTGGATGCCCTGGAACTGGCCTATAAAGCTATTCAGAGTGGTGCGTCCGGTGTGGATATGGGACGCAACGTATTTCAGTCAGATGCTCCTGCTGCTATGATTCAGGCGGTTGGTGCGGTTGTTCATCAGGACATGAAGCCGGAAGAGGCTTTCCAGATGTATAACGACCTTAAAGGCTAATGCAGCGGCGCTGCAATCTAACGGAGTTTGAGTGATATGCGAAAGCTTTACTCACTCATTAACTGGTTGTGCGATAAGCATCACTGCATTAGTCAACAACGCTTCGCGTTGCATAGAAGAGAGTAATAAGATGGGATCTTGCCCTTCGGGTAAGGGCTTAAAAGGTTAATAAGAGATTCATTAAAACAATGGACTTTCTGTAAGAAAAGGCGCGGCTTTTGGCCGCGCCTTTTGTTGTGCCCATCGGTGTTGATGGGGACTCTGCTGGATGGATATATTTTTTCAAACAGAAAAAAAGCCCGCGCAGCGTGGCGTAGGAATTTAGCCACGGGTTTAAACCCGTGGAATAAGGGTGAAAAAGGAAAAAGTGCCCGCCAGGGTACGACAGAAGGTTGTGTCGCCTACGCCGTGACCCCGCCACTCGGTATTTTCGGTCATTTTATAGTTATTGTCAGTCGCATCAATCTTTGGTTTACTTGTAATGATTTTGATAACAGGGGGAGTTCTATATGATTGGTAAAGAGAAGAGTTCAGTTGTCATGTTTTTGCTGGGGAGTTCGGTGGCTCTGGCAACTACGTTTTATCTCTCGCCTAAGGGGGATGATTCTCAGCCCGGGACAAAGGATCAGCCGCTGGCTACTTTGGTGGCAGCACGGGATGCTGCCCGCAAAGCAGGGGCGGGAACGCATAGGATTGTGGTGCAGCCTGGCGATTACTATCTGGAAAAGACGCTGACGCTGGATGCGCGTGACAGCGGGTTGACAATTGAGGCGGCTGAGCCGGACAGCGTGGTGTTGTATGGCGGAAAACCGGTCACTGGCTGGCGGCGTGACGGAAAAAATTTCTGGTGTGCTGATCTGCCTGGCGTCAAAGAGGGGGAATGGGATTTCCGGGCATTGGTTGTTAATGGACGGATGCCGCCACGGGCAAGATTTCCGAAATCGGGAAATTTCAAACATAAAAGTATTTTTGATGTGCGTTGGCTCTCTTCAGTAGGTGGCGGCTGGGAGCGCAAACCGACCCTGGATGAATTGACAACCATGCTTTATGACCCCAAAGACCTGCCTGCTGATCTGAAGGTGCGCAATGCGGAACTGCGCGTCTACCATATGTGGGATGAGTCACTGGTGGGTGTGGTCAGCAATGATCTGGCCCGTCATGCCCTGAAGTTTTCAACCTCTGCAAAATCGCCTCCGGGTGCATTTAACGTGAAGAAGTATGTGATCTTTAATACGCGCGAAGGTATGACTGCTCCAGGACAGTGGTATCTGGACCGCGCCGCTGGCCGGTTGGTTTACTGGCCTTTGCCGGGGGAGCATATGACAAAGGTTAAGGTGGTTGCGCCTATAATGGAACGAGTGGTTCGTCTGCTTGGCAATTCAAAGGTCCCTGTAGAGAACATTACATTGCGGGGCTTCTCTATCCAGGCAACCACTACTCCTCTCAAACCAGCCGGGTTTGGTGCCAGTGCTTATCATGGCGCCCTTACCATTGAGAATGCCCGCCACTGTTTTATTGATAACATTGAGATCTGTAACGTGGGTGGACAGGGTATTAATGGCTGGAATCTGGAGGAGTGCAATATCCAGAGATGCCGTATTCATCATATCGGTGCGTGTGGAATCCGGGCTGGCGGAAAGAAATCGAAGATTGCCGGCAATCATATCCATCATCTGGGGATTTATCATCCGAGCGCAGTTGCCGTGAACCTCCATCATACGCTGACAGAGGCCAATCCTGATGGATTTCATTTTTATCGGAATGAGATTCATGATTCGCCCTACAGCGGTGTCACACTGGGTGGCGGTGGCCATTTGATTGAAGAGAATCTTATTTCGCGCGTGATGCTGGAACTGCAGGATGGCGGTGCCATTTATGGCAGTGTGCAGAAGTGCACTCTGCGAGGCAATGTGGTCCGCGATGTTGTCAAGATGGGTGAGGGCTATGGCGTCTCTGCATACTATTTTGATGAAGGGTCGCAGGATTGTGTGGTCGAACGCAATGTGTCAATTGGAGTGGAGCGTCCGGTGCATAATCATATTGCCAGTGATCTGATTATCCGTGACAACGTATTTATTTCTGATTCAAAGATGTCACTCTCTTTTCCTCGTTCACGTCGCTGTGCCTTCACCGGCAACACCGTTTTTGCTCCGGGTAAAATCACTGTTAATCCTCCAACTGCAATTTCAGTATGGACTAACAATCTGGTAATTCGCGAGGGGGTTGCCAAAGGAGGTGTACCGCAGGCGTTTACAATCAACGATGCTATGCCAGCGGCAAAAGCTCCGGGTCGTCGTAGCTATCCATTCGGTGTGGTGCAGGTGGCGCAACCACCGGTTCTGAATGGACTGATGGGAAGTGATGAGTGGCCGGGTTCAATAACCGGTATCTCCCGTGAGCCCTCCCGCTGGGGTGTGAGCGGTGCACCGGCTTTCGCTAAGTTTGCGTATGATGATCAGAATCTTTATGTTGCGGTAAAGGTGGTATTGTTTGATATCAATAAGTTGAGCCGGGGAGCGCAATGGGGCCGGGATGATGGAGCTGAGATCTGTATTGCCGGTGATAAAGGGACTTTTGTATTGCGCGGGTTTGCAGATGGTATGCTCAAGAGTGTTACCGATGCAGGTGTGTCTTCCGAAGCAGCGGACGCCCTTGGTAAGGCCTCCCGTTTTACGGCCAAATTCTATGGCAGGACCAAAGGCGATTGGAAGAGTGGCTGGTGCGGTGAATGGAGCATCCCTTTCTCTGCATTGGGGATTAAACCAGTTAAAGATGCAAAAGTTGCTTTCAACCTCGGTGTTTATCGCGCTGAAGATGGAGTGTGGCGTTGTTTGGAAGGCACACTGGCAGAGAATTGGAAGCTGGATCAGGCCGCGGTTATTCAGTTTAAATAAGCTAATGCAGCGCCGCCGCCTCCAACTTGAGCGTGAGTGATCTATGGAAGCTTTTTTCTCTCTTTGAGCGGTTGATTGATATGCATCACTGCATTAGTCAACAACGCTTCGCGTTGCATAGAATAAAGGTTGAGATAGAGAGTAATTAGAAAGTTAATATTTAAGATCTCCCGCTAAGCGCATACGCGTCAACCTAAGCGAAGTGTTCTATACCTCTTGTTGTTTGCATAATCCGTACGATTTAATACAAAAAATAGCTCATTTAAGCCGCGCGAAGCGCTTTGGAGTGCTGCAACCTGTTGCAGCTCTATTAATGTGCGACCCTGTCGCACATAAGGCCGACGGGGGCGGCCTCTTTTAAGCGGTGACAGGTCACCGCACTCCATAGCCTTCGGCGGAATTAACAAATTTCATGTGAAATAGGTGAAGGGGTGTTTTCAGGAAACAAAAAGGGCGGGTTGATTAAACCCGCCCGTAATCTTGTAAAGAAATAATTTACCTCACGATTATAATTGATCCTGGATGTTGACTTCTCATAACGGTCAGCATGCCCGTGCTGGCGAAGTGAGTATCATTGATGAACTGTGCTCCGCTGCCCGTGGCTCCATAGGTGCCGACAGGCATATAGATATCGTTGATAACCAGATAACGGACCTCTTCATTGACCCCGGTTGCGAGGGTGAGATGCGCGCCGTTATCAATGCTGAGCATGGCATTGTCGGCAATGGCGGTCTGGGTCTGCAGGCTGAGTGTGCCGCTGGCTACCACAACATTCGTGCTGGTGCCAAGAGTGGCGTTCGCCGCAACGACCAGTGTTCCATTACTGACAATCATACTTCCCGCCGCAGTTGAATTCGTTCCTGCCAATACCAGCTGAGAGCTCCCTGCTTTGATCAGGCCGAGTTCGCCATTGAGGTCACCGTCAAAAGTTTTGTCAGTGGTCTGGTTTACTGTCAGCATGGCAGGTGTAGCACTGGTAACCTGACGTACTCCCTCTGCAGTGGAGCCTACATGCAGGTATCCGATCTCCTGATCATATCCGTTCAGGTCAAAGGTGCCCCATGGGCCATAACCGACTCCAATTCTTACATTGGCATTGGGCGGCATGGCATGGGCCACATTCATTTGCACGGTGCCTTTGGCCATGGTGGCCGATCCAAACTGGTTGCTGGCTACATTCAGAATTGTCAGGCCTCGGTCGTCGGCATAGAGAGTGCCGGTTCCCATGGTTAGTGGGGTTGTTTCGATTAACAGTGTGCCGATCCCGTTGATGACAAAAAAGGTGTTGCCGGTCATTCCGCCGGAGATGATCAGTTTTTTACCAGTGGAGCCCACATAGAATCTTCCATTCCCCATGTTGATCATGGATGTCAGCGTATTGGTGCCGCTGACATTCTGCAGGCAGTATTTGCTGTTGCTGTTGCCGATAAAGGTCAGAGGTTCATCAATGGTCAGCTCGCCACTGAGTTCCAGTCGCGCACGGCCCAGTGTGTTCACTGTGGTTCCTCCAACGGTTGAGCCCAGAGCCTGACTGTGTGTGATTCTCACAACACCGGTCTCTATCAGCATGGCGCCGCCAAACGTATTGCTGGCTGAGAGGTTCAGCCAACCGCCTCCATTTACTGTAAGGTCAGAGGTGTAATCTCCATCTGAAATTACACCAGAAACGGTCACTATCGTTGCTCCGGCACTGTTATCCAGTGTCCATTCCTGAGTCTCCAGCAGTTCAATATCCTCAGCTAGGGTGTACGTTCGGGTTGTTCCCGTTGGCACTGCAGCATTAATGCCGTTGCTGCCCAGTACCACGGAGCCGTCACCAGCCTCCAGTAAAAAATTGCTGTCGTGATTCAACGTGATGCCGTAAAATCCGGCATCTATGTCAACGGTTGCGGTTGTGCCAGCGAAGGCGAATGTTGCATCCGTAGTTCCGTCAAATGCCGGCAGGACATCTCCATCCCAGTTGTTTGTTGTGCTGAGTAAGGTGTCGCTGCCGCCGTCATCCCATGTGGCGCTAACAGGTGTGACAGGAGGATTCCTTGAGACATACAGGATTCCGCTTCCATCAAAATGAACGTCATCGATGGTGTCGGCGCCACTGCCGGTCGCTCCGTAGGTGCCCCGGAATTGTGCAACACCGTCAAGTGACAGTGAAGCTATCGTCTCTGTCAGGTCGCTGTCGATCTCAACTACGCCGCCATTCTCAATAGCAACGGCGCCTTCGTTATTGATTGCTGTTTCTGTCTGCAGTTTAAGAATTCCACCGGCCGCTCTGAGAGTTGAGCTTTCGGAAAATGTGGTACCTGCGAGAACTGTCAGTGTGCCGTTGCTTACTGTAATATCACCTGTTGTCGTCCAGACCGCATTGGTCAAAGTCAATATTCCGGTGCCTGTTTTAGTCACTTTCACGGCTCCGGTGAATTTGGCATCCAATGTTGTGTTCGCACTCTGATTGATTGTCAGTGTTGCGGGCAGCGTACTTGTCAGTTCGCGATTGCCGGTAATTGAGGTGCCTCTGTAGATTCTGCCAACTGATTGATCATTGCCGTTAAGATCAACATACGAATTGGGGGAGTAGCTGACACCCATCTGCAGAGTTGCTGTTGGGGGGAAGGCATTAGGAACATCGGTTCTTAAGATGCTGCCGGAGGCATCCATATGCCCCCAGACATTATTGGCGACCTGAAAGATCTTTTTGCCGCTGCTGTGAGCGTGAATCGTGCCGCTGCCGATATCAACCGGTTTGTTGGTGATGATTACTGTGCCTGTACCATCAGAGGCAAGTATCAATCCCGGGCCCGTAATTCCTCCCGTAATGATAAGAGTACCGCTGGTTGCCTTGATGCGTGAACTGGCGCATGTGATAGGACCGTTCCAAGTGTTAATACCACCTGTATTACGCAAAACTCCACCATAAGAGGTTGAGTTGTCACCTGAGATTGTGATTGTTTCATCAACTGTGATATCGCCACTGATCTCCAGCCAACCACCGTTTTCAACAACTGTGGCACCATTGGTACTGCCGAGCGCATAGTCACTCTGGATACGCAGTGAGCTGTTGGGTTTGACAGTGGTTACTCCGGTATAGCTGTTATCTCCGGTTAAGGTAAGAGGTTTTGAACCGGTTTTTGTCACTCCGCC
>JAQIBS010000239.1 GCA_027858965.1 Kiritimatiellia bacterium | reverse complement strand
TATTTGTCCCAAAAGGTCGCTAGTTTACGGCTGTTCCGAATCATGCTTTAGTTGCTTTCTCTCAAGAACTTATATAATTGGCCTCTTAAGTTTCTTGTTTTTTGTGACAGGAGTTGAGAAAATAGCAACTAACCACCTAAAGACTAACGGCCTTCATCCTACGGGATGCCTGTGATTGTTTTTCTGAAAATCATCCAATAACAGCATACTTGCATCCAGCTCTCATAGAGTTTATGATGTTAGATACAAGTACAACTTCAACGATTTTAACGACTTCAACCCCTTCAATGATTTTAACCCTTTAATCCTTTAACGACTTTTAACCCCCTATGTCATTAGAAATACTATTCACCGGAACAGGAACATCGGTAGGCATACCTATGATTGGTTGCCACTGTCCGGTATGCACCTCAAATGATCCACGCAACACACGATTCCGCAGCAGCGTATATATCCGCACCGCCAATACAGCAATTGTGATTGATACCCCCCCTGACTTTCGGCAGCAAATGCTTCAACACAAAATAGAGTCTCTGGATGGCGTTGTTTTCACACATGCACATGCTGATCACTTTCTTGGTTTTGACGACATCCGCCGATTCAACACCCTGAAAGGCACAAGCATCCCCGCATATGCCGACCCCGATAATATGGCTGAGATTCGCAAAGTTTTTCATTACATAGGAAGCAAACCGTCCAGAGAGGGTCTTTACCGTCCTCTGATTAATTTTCATGAAGTAACAGAGTCCTTTCAGATAGGCGATATTAAGTTAACCCCGGTTGAGGTAAAACATGGAATCAAAATGACCGGATACCTAGTCGAAACAGAAGAGGAATCACTCGGCTATGTTCCTGACTGCAGAGAGATGCAGGAGAAAACCGTCAAAATATTCCAAGGGGTTGACCTGATGATTCTTGACGGTCTGCGCTATCGTCCGCATCCCACCCATTTCTGTATTGAACAAAGTCTTCAGCTTTTCAAGCGCATTGGAGCAAAGCGCTCCTGCATAACCCATATATGCCATGATATTGACCACGCAACGCTAGCGGCAGAACTTCCTGATGGAGTGGAACCGGCATACGACGGGCTGCGGATCAGGTTGCCGTTTGTGAAGTGAGGAAAGAAGTGCGCGAGTGCGGGAGTAAAGAAATTGTAGAAAGTGGAATGTAGAATGTTGAAAGAGCGCTTAAACGTCCAACATCGAACATTCAACGTCCAACGTCCAACGTCCAAGTATGGGAGTGCTTCGCGCTAGAACTTCCACATTCCACCTTCCACGTCCCACTTCCCACTTCCCACGTTTTACGTTCTACGTTCCACGTTCAACATTAGCTAACTTCATTCTTTTAAACCAGTACACTATTTTGGTAATATTCACACATGAAACGGTGGAACACAGCTAAAATCAGAGCCGCTAAAGGCACTCACAAAATTGCATGCCTGACTGCGTATGACTATGCCCTTGCAAAACTGGCCGATAATGCAGGCGCACATCTCATCCTCGTTGGCGATTCCCTGGGAATGACAACCCTTGGGTACTCAACAACAATACCAGTCACAATGGAAGATATGCTTCATCACACGGCCGCTGTTGTACGGGGAACCCAGGACGCACTGGTTGTCGCAGACATGCCATTCCTTTCATATCAGATTTCAATTGAAGAGGCTCTCCGAAATTCCGGACGTTTTTTACAGGAAGCCGGAGCCGATGCCGTCAAAATTGAAGGAGGGGCAATTCGCGAAGAGTGCGTTGCGGTCCTGACAGAAAACGGCATACCGGTTTTAGGACATATCGGATTGCTGCCTCAATCGATCAAAACCCTCGGCACCTTTAAAGTTCAAGGAAAGACTCGCGAAGCAGCCGACATTCTGATTGACGATGCAAAACAACTGGCTGAGGCCGGTGCATTTGGAATTGTACTGGAGTGCGTTCCGCCGGACATTGCCGCTCTTGTCACGGCCGCTGTTCCAATCCCTGTAATTGGAATCGGTTCAGGCTCCGCATGTGACGGGCAAATTCTGGTGGTGAATGATCTTCTGGGCTTATCAGAGAATCCCCCAGCCAAATTTGTCAAACAATATGCTTCACTTGCACCTCAGATCAAAGAGGCCTTCACCGCATACATCAACGATGTTCAAGCTGGCGAATTTCCGGCACCCGAGCACTTTTACGCAACAGCTCAAATTAAAAGCAGCTCTTAATTGAATGGAATTTATGTCTTCTTACCGAGCACAAAAGGAGGATATTGTAATTACCGGCATGTCATGTCGGTTTGCAGAGTCACCAAACCCCACAGCCCTGTGGAAAAATATTCTTCAACGAAAAACTCTCTTTTCCCCACTGGATACAGAAGATCAAAAACTTAATCGTAACCAGAAAAATGTTTTTGACCGTCCCTACCCCAGATATGGTGGTTTACTCAATGATCTCTACGCCTGTAACCCGGCAGACCAGTACTTTCCCCGTCAAATCAACCCCGGGGAAAACCAGGATGTGTTTTTTGCAGTGCAGCTGGCCATTGATGCACTGCGTGACAGCGGTACATCCATCAGCAGTCTCCCGACAGACCGTGTCTCCCTGCGACTGGGTTACGCACCTCCTTTTAACAGTGCCTCGGTTACCTGGTTACAACATACATTTTTTTTAGACCAGACTCTGGAGATTATCAATAAATTTTTTCCTACCGCCGACAAAGCACAATTGAATAATATCCGCGACAGCCTTGTTAAATCACTACCGGAAGCGGCCCCATACTCATTTATTTCAGCACTGGGTTGCGCAATGACATCCTGGACAGCCCACCTGCTTGGATTTGCAGGACCGGCTTTTGTTCTTGATGCGGGGACCGTATCGGGACTTCAGACAATACAGGGCGCTATAGACGACCTACTCCTACGTCGTTCAGACATAGCCCTGGCAGGTGCAATTCAACCCCCGTTAAATCGTGCCGTACTGCAAGGTCTCTCTGGTGCTATCAGTTTTTCGACCTCCGATACTCTTCAGCCCTTCAGTCGTGATTCGGATGGAACGCTACCCGGCGAGGGGGGGGCTATATTTGTACTCAAACGGCTGAAAGATGCCGTTAAGCAGAATGACCGCATATACGCAATAATCCGAAGCACGGGCATTGCGGCAGCCTCACTAGATCAGCAACAGCGCGTACCAACACCGGAGAGACTGACACGTTCCATCACACGGGCTTTACACGCAGCCAGGCTGACACAGGATTCCATCCAGCTTCTTGAGGCTCACGGGTCAGGTGTGTCGCATGCCGACCGGACCGAGATGAATGTACTGCAGGACATCTTTAATGAGCGCAGGTCAAAGTTGCAACGAATCGGCATAGGCACAATCAAAAGCAACATCGGCCATACACTCTGGGCTTCAAGTGCAGCCGCGATATTAAAAGCGGCTCTCTGCCTGCATCACAAAGTTCTGGCACCTAATGCTCCTATTGACAAACCCTATCTCTCGTTCCTCTCTGCACAATCGCCTATATATCTCTTAAAGGAAGCACGTCCCTGGATCAGAGAGACTAAAACAAGTCCACGCCGAGCCTGTATATCCGCCATTGATTTTACCGGAACATGCGCAGCTGCTATTCTTGAGGAGTATCAAAACTAAAAATGAACGCCGCAAAACATCTCTATGATCCGTTTGACAGCGAACTTTGCCTGATCGGGGCAAAGAACACAGTGGAACTTGCGGAAAAGATCGACCGTCTGATCAGCTTCATTGACCAGGCTTCCGGCGTTTTACTGGAGGATATTGCCTACACATGCGCACAATCAGCACGTAGCATGCCGGTAGTCCTTGCTGTTATTGCACTCACTCCTATCGATCTGCGTGACCGCCTGATACTGGCCAACACAAAGATTAAAAACAACGTAAAGCGCATAAAAGACCGGAGCGGCACCTATTATTTCACTGACAGGCTTTGCCCTCGCGGACGAATCGCCTTTCTCTTTCCCGGAGCACTCTCCTACTATCCGGACATGCTTCGAGACCTGGCAATTGTTTTTGATTCAACCAGAGAGAGTTTTGACGAACTTGAAGAAGCGCTTTACATGGATGAGAATAAAAAAGTCTCTCCAACTGACTACATCTTCCCTCCGGCCGCCTGTTACAAAAAAGCCAACAAGAATAAAAAAAAGCTGGGTTTTGCAGAGTCACTCATCGCAACTCACTCGGTCAACATGGCACTCTTTAAAATCTTTGACATGATGGGCATAGAACCTGATGGTGTCCTGGGATACAGCGGTGGCGATTTTGCCGCGCTTGATGTTGCCGGTGTTTACGGTAATCTGACACAATCTAAAAGAATCCAATTTATCCGCGAGAGCTACAAAATGCTCAACCGACTTCAGGAGCGGGAGGATTTGCCAACCTGCACCATGTTCTCCACCGTTGATGCACCACCTGAACTACTTTCTGAACTTATTGAAAAATTTCCGGGACGGCTCGAAATATCCTTTTATCACAGCCCTAAGCAGCACACACTGACAACAACACCGGAGGCGGAAAAAGAGGTGCTTAAGATCCTGCACAATGCAGGCGTAAAAAGCATGCCGGTACCAATGGACAGGCCCTTTAACACCCCATGG
Organism: Kiritimatiellia bacterium; assembly: GCA_027858965.1. GTDB lineage: Bacteria > Verrucomicrobiota > Kiritimatiellia > RFP12 > UBA1067 > M55B167. The sequence goes on along the minus strand of JAQIBS010000239.1, from coordinate 17,958 downwards.
TGTTCCAAAGCACTACCATCGATTAAACAATTTCTGGCTCATTGGGTAAGACATAAACCCCAGATCCCGGTCTACTCTTGTGTTACGGCTCAAAGACTCCCGGAGACAGCGCGCAACATTCTGCAGTTAATTACCGATCAATGGACCGCTCCTATTAAATTTGAATCAACCATTCATCAAATGTATGAGGATGGCTACCGGGTTTTCGTTGAACTTGGCGCACGCGGCAACATGACCAATGCAATCAGGGAATCATTGAAAGACAAAGCCCACATTGCTGTTGCAGTAAATCGCATTCACAGATCTGGCCTTATCCAGCTTCATCATGCCCTGGGAGTCCTGGCGGCACAGGGTGTGAAAATTGACCTGACAGCACTTCACCAGAACAGACGATGCAACACCCTTAATTTCAGGCGTCCCCATTCGGTAATCAACACAATGCTCAACACTCTCCAATTATCAGCTGAGCTGCCAAAAATTTCCGCATTTTCTCTCTCAGAAACATTCTTATCCGCGCCCAAAAAAAAGGCTAACGAGCAACTTACTAAAACTCTGCCGAAACTGAACAACCGCTACCGTCTGGATTTCGGAGCAGACTTCCCCATGCTTGCCAATGCTGATATTAAAGAGGAAAAGCCCGGAGACACTCTGGAAATCACAAAGGTAGTCAATGTTCAGGACTATCCCTTCCTGAAAGACTACTCGTTAGGCACGACTCATATATCATTTTCCAAGCCAAACCTTAAAGGTCTCACAATACTCTCTCTTGCCACAGGGCTTGAGATGATGTCGGAAGCAGCTCGTAAACTAATTCCGCGACGCCGGGTTGTGCAAATAATCAATGTACGTTCTCAACGTTGGGTCGGATTTGAACGCGGGGCTATCAGCATCAACATCAAGGCCGAGAATATCAACTGGCGCGACTCCAAATTTCTTGCAGTAAAAGTCGAATTGCGTGACAGTTCACCAGACAGCGAATTCACATCGCCTATTATAGATGCTGTTATTTTATTGGGTACCGCAGGCACAATTTCGCAGACGGCACAGGCAGATCCTTTAAAAGCCCCTCATCCCGTCAACTGGTTCGGTCATGAAATATACCCGCATCGTTTATTTCACGGTTCCGGGCTGAGAGTAATCCGGCATGTTGACCTCTGGAGTGAAAGCGGAATCAATTTTGAGATTCAGGTACCGGGCCGGTCGAATGCAGTCAAACATACCAGAATGCCCCTGTTTTCCATTTGGCCAACCCTGCTGGACGGAATCATATCCAGCATTCCTCTCTGGCGTTCACATGACAAATTTTCTGATTCTATATCCATTCCCTTCAGATGCAGGAGCATCAATCTATATGCAGCCAGTTTTACGGAGGGCAGCCACTTGAATGGCTATATGCGGATAGCATCAACCACCCCTCGCTCACAAATTGCTGATATCAAGGTATCAGACGGCAACGGAAACCTGCTCATTCACATAAAAGGATGGGAAGAGCTGAGCGAGCCGGTTCCTGAGATCTTTCACCAGTATATATTGAATCCTTCAGAGATATTCATCACCAACACACTGCCAATGGAACTTATGGGCAATCCAACCACACCTGTTGCGACAGCCATGTTCAAGGATATCCCCTTTAAGTTATTTGAAATCAATCAGGAGCTATGGCTTAAAACACTTGCCTTTACCAGTCTCTCTGAAAAAGAGAGAGAGGAGTGGCTTGAAATGCAGGGAGCCACCAGACGACGAACAGAGTGGCTTTTCGGAAGAATTGCTGCAAAAGAGGCACTCAGGCGCTATCTCACAAATTTTCAACAGGCACGATGGACCGCAGCCGACATTGATATCTGGCCGGACGACTCAGGCAAACCCCATGCTCTGGGCACCTGGAAACAGCATTCAGCACCACATCTGGATCTCTCGATTGCCCACACATCCAAACTGATAGTGGCCGCAGTGGTAGCTCATGCCCGTCTGGGAATTGATATTGAGATGGTCAACCGTGATTTGACTGAGGAATTCACCAAGGGTGTGTTTACTCACTCTGAACTTGAACTGGCAGCCCATACAGGTGAGGGACCTGTGGCAATTCTTCGATGCTGGTGCGCTAAAGAGGCGATCTCCAAAGCACTGGGTGTTGGTATTCGCTACTCCCCCAAGGGACTCCAGGTTCTCAGCATAGATCCTGTCACCGGCGAGATTCAACTTCAGATGTCAGGGCAGTGGCTTGATGAATTCAAACCCATGAAGGGGCGTAAAACAACAATTTATACCTCAATTTTCTCAGGCCATGTTTTTGCCGCATGCATGCTGCCAAACTCAATTTTCGAGAAAGAGTAATTTTTTTTGCTTTTGAATTGATATTTTGAGCAAAGTCGTATATAAACTTTAAGGAAAGTCACACATAATAAGGTACTGTATATGTATATAAATAAGAACGTAAATGCTTTCATGAAACAATTTCCGCATCAGGCGCTGACATTTGATGATGTAACACTGGTTACACGCTATGCTGATTTCCTTCCTGATGACACATCTTTAAACACAAAACTGACTAACCGTATTACACTCAACATACCATTTGTGAGTGCGGCAATGGATACCGTCACTGAATCAGGGATGGCTACGGCCATGGCAATGCTCGGCGGTATCGGGGTTATCCACAAGAATCTCACTCCAAAAATACAGGCCAGCCACGTCAGCCGGGTTAAGCACTACCTTAACGGCCTTATCATGAAGCCAATCGCTTTCAAGCCCTCGGATACTCTGGGGTATATCAATGGATACAGAGATGAACACAAACTCTCGTTCAGCGGTTTTCCTATTATTGATGAGAAAGGCAAACTCAGAGGAATTATCACATCACGTGATATCCGTTTTGCCAATAAGAGCGCATCCACCGCCGCTGATGTCATGACCAAAAACATCATTACAGCCCCTCAGGAAACCACCCTTGAACAGGCCTATACTCTCATGATGGAAAATAAGATCGGCAAACTGCCGCTTATTGACAGTCAAGGAACCCTCGTAGCACTATACTCATTCAGTGATGTCCGCGAGCTGGTTGAAAATGAACAGCCTCTCTACAATCGTGATAGCAGATACCGCCTGAGAGTTGCCGCAGCGGTCAGCGCAGGCGATCATGAACGTATGGAACAACTTGCCGCAGCAGAGGTTGATGTAGTGGTGGTTGACAGTGCACACGGACACTCCAAAGGCATTCTGGATATGGTTACGTGGATCAGCAAAAATTATCCTGATATCGATGTCATTGGCGGAAATGTTGCAACTGCCGAAGGTGCCGTTGCCCTGCGCGATGCGGGTGCGAATGCAGTAAAGATTGGAATTGGCCCCGGCTCAATATGCACAACCCGTGTTGTTTGCGGAGTTGGAATTCCTCAGATCACAGCAATTTATGAGGCCGCCAACGCTTTAGAAGACAGCATCCCGGTAATAGCTGATGGAGGAATACGCTTCTCAGGAGATGTGCCCAAAGCCCTGGTAGCCGGTGCTGACACCGTTATGCTGGGTTCTATCCTGGCTAGCACAGCCGAGAGTCCAGGCGAAAAAATCATCCATGAAGGCCGCCATTATGTAGTCTATCGCGGCATGGGCAGCATGGCAGCAATGAAAGGAGGCAAAGGCAGTCGTCAGCGTTACTCACAGGAGAACGTTCAGGAAGACGACCTGACTCCGCAGGGTATTGAAGGCATCGTTCCTTATACAGGAACTGTCAAGAAAGTCATGACCCAGTACTGCGGAGGTTTAAAAGCTACACTGGGATACTGTGGCACTAAAACAATAGATGATCTTAAAAAAGATGGCATTATGTATAGAGTCAGTAATGCTGGTGTCCGTGAAGCTCACCCTCATGATGTAAAAATCATAAAAGAGGCTCCGAACTACCGTTCCTAGAGAGATTTTAGTTAAACAAAATCACTTTTAGGAGTTGAAACTCTTTTAAGAAAAGCTTCATAAACGACATCGACTTCCAAACTCAAATTTATTATTATTTAAACAACTAAACATACCAGAGGATCAGCTGCGGCTTTAATCCACTGTAAACAAATAGGAGATAAGATAATGGCTTATAAAATCAACGACAACTGTGTAGCATGCGGTCTTTGCAAAGATGCATGCCCGGTGGAAGCTATACACGAGGGAACACCTTACACAATTGATCCTGATACTTGCGTGGATTGCGGCGCATGCACTGGCGAATGCCCGAACGAAGCAATTGAAGCTGGTTAATCTAACCTGCGCTCAAAAAAAAAGCAGGCATTGAGCCTGCTTTTTTTTAACCATCTAACAGACAGCCTATTGCTTTTTAACATATGCGTTATGCAATCATATCAGATGTACATGCAAATCTGACCGCCCTGCAAAGTGTACTAAATGACATCTCCAGACAAAAAATTGACAAAATCATATGTCTGGGCGACACAATGGGCTATGGTCCTCAACCGGTTGAAGCACTTGAACTAATCTATCAGGTTGCTGAAGTTCATCTGTTGGGAAATCATGATGCTGCGGTCTGTGGCAAACTCAACCCGATCATTTTTTCTTTTTCAGCCAAAAAAGCTGTTTTAAAGCATCGCAAGATGATTTCTAATCAGGGGCTGAAGTGGCTTGAGAGCATGACGCTCACATATAAAACTCCTGATTTCCAATGTACTCATGGAGATTTTTCCAAACCCGGTGCTTTTAAGTATATCATCGAAGAACAAGATGCTATCCCCTCGTGGAATGCAAACAACGAGCAGCTGCTCTTTGCAGGACACACTCATATGGCATTGATCTACGTAATCGGAAAAAGCGGCATCCCTCACGTCCTCACCCCCTGCAATTTTATTATGGAAAAGGGCAAACGTTATATTGTCAACCCGGGAACGGTTGGCTACCCTCGCTGCGGAAAATTTGAATCAACCTACTGCATCTATGACACAGCGGAAAAAAGTATCGTCTTTCGTCATCTCCCTTTTGACTATATTGGCTATAACAAATCGCTCAAATCTGCCGGGCTTGACGAAATTCCATGGGTCACCCGGCAGGCATCAACGCTCTCACTGCCTGATGTACGTAAGCGTCTCTCTTTCACTAAACCCCTAAAAGATGAGCACCATATTATTGAAGATCTCCAGAAGCTACAGCACTCCCAGAAACAGCTAATCAAAAAATACCGCTTTTTAATAATTGCAATTCTCTTAATAACCCTGGTCAGCACAACATATTTAATTCACAGAAGTGTTCGAACGGCAAAAGCGTCGATTGTCACACTTATGATGCCAGAGGGACGTATGCAATCTATAAATGCATATTCTATCAAATCCACTCAAAGTAACTTTCTTAAAAAGATCCCATCTGCCATCGTCACTGGCACTCCGATAGCCGGATGGCGGTATATCTTTGAAAACAAAAACGAACAGAAGATTGAACCAGCCCCCCATATATCAGGTAATCAGCTGATTATCACTCACAGCACCCCACACAAATTCATTTTAGAGTCTCCGATTATAAACCTGGCCGGCACAACCATCAACAGCATACGCATGAAGGGGCGAATACGAAAGGCGGAAGGTTTTGAGGGAAACGTTTTCTACCAGCTTCATTCATATTTCCAAACCAAGGATGGATCAACTAAAAGAGCCAAGGTGGACAGCTTTGAGGTACGCGGCCGCTCAAATGAAGGGGCCGATGTAGCGGCAATCACCCGCAAAATAAAACTCAACAAAAACACCTCTCATATAAGTTTGCGAATTGAAGCCGATTTCAAGGGATCTCTGGAACTGAGGCAACCTGAAGTTTTCGAACAGGATAATACAATACCAGCTAACAAAGAGGGGAACATACCGTAATGATTACAAACATACCATCTGAAGTGTGGGCCTTTGACTGCGAATGGGTGCCGGATCTTCTGGCAGGACGACTGCTCTATAAACTTCCTGACGATCTCCCCGACAGCGAAGTCCTCAAAGTTATGTGGAGTGAGGGAGGTGCAACTGAAGATGATCCAACCCCGTTTTTAAAGACAGCTCTCTGCCGCGTGGTATCAATAGCCATGGTTATCCGTAGAAAAAGCAAAGACGGTGCTGTCCAACTCTTTTTAACAGCCCTGCCGGAAGAGCCCAATGATCCAGTCCAGAACGATGAAAGCTACATTCTAAAACGCTTTCTGGAGGAGGGAGTGGGACGCCGTGATCCGCAGCTGATAGGATATAATTCACGTAATTCCGACCTGAGGATATTAACCCAGCGTGCAATCTTCAAAGGCATGTCCCTGCTGGCATTCAGTCAACGACTCTCAGCCAAACCGTGGGAGAGTCAGGATGTTGACTTGATGAATATTGTCAGCGGCTATGGCAAAGGCTATACAGCCACACTCAACGAGGTAGCCACGCTCTCAGGCATCCCCGGCAAGCTGGAGACCAGCGGCGATGATGTCTGCGGACTCTTTTACAGCGAAAAGCTTGAGCAGATTGTTCAATACAACTGTTTTGATGCCCTTACCACCTATCTGGTCTGGTTGCGCATGGCACACTTTTCAGCAAAGTTCTCAGCTGATGAATACATACAGGAGCAGGTACGGGTAAAAAATATGCTCGAGGTTATGGTGCAGAAACAGGAGAACGGCTACCTGCAGACCTACCTTGATGCATGGCAACGACTCAAAGAACAGACGGGTCAGCTCAGCGATGGTGTTTTTCAGCAAACTTAAACTATGATTTTTATCCTTATCTAAATATGCGATAATCAAATTATGAACTTACGGATATTTACACCCATTATAGCCCTTATGACAGCCGGAATAACCGGTTGCATTTCAGCACCGGAGATTAGCACAACAAAGCTGCCGGACGAAATTCTTGCTCAACAAATCAAGGATATGAAGTTCGGCATGTTTATCTGCTGGTCATTCAGCACATTCTACCAGCATGAGTGGACACCTACCCAGGACAAAGACGCCACTTACTTCAAAGCCACCGACTACGATACAGATCAATGGGCACGTACCGCTAAAGAGGCAGGCATGGGCTATATCCTATTTTTGACCAAACATCATGATGGATTCTGCCTTTGGGACACAGCCACAACTGAAAAGAAAGTAACAAACGCAGCTCTCGGCATTGATGTACTCGCCAAGCTGCGTAAGTCCTGCGACAAGTATGGCATTAAACTGGCACTCTACTTTTCGGAGGGCGATTGGAATTGGCCCGGAGCTGTTGACGGCAAAGGTGGCAGAACCGGAGGTGGCAGTAACCCCGAGATGAAAAAAGCTCAGCTGAAAGAGCTGCTGACAAACTACGGACCAATCGAGTTCTGGTGGTTTGATCATGCTACTGGTACCGGCGGACTTTCGCATCAAGAGACTGTTAAATGGGTGCACCAGTTCCAACCCAACACCTTTGTAGGTTTTAACCATGGCGATCCCGCCGGTCGAATCTGCCTGCGCGAGATGGGCCGACCCGGAAAGCTTGGTGATGCAGGTGCCACGAAATACAACAAGGATGCCGAAACATCCTACACAGGTTATCTTGCGGCTGAATTCACATACCCAATCCTTCCAAAACACAAAGGCGGTGCCATGTGGTTCTACTCTCTACCAAAGCATGACAATCTCTGTCATCCAGCCACAAAGCTATACAAAGATTATGTAGGGGCAGTAAAACACGGGAATATCTTTTCAATTGATATTGGACCAAACTATGAAGGCAAACTTCGCGATATTGATGTGAAGACCCTACAGGAGGTCGGCAGGATGATCAGTGACAAATCAGAGGTTCCGGAGATAGAGAAGGCCAACGTTAAATAAACATACCAGAGAATCTATAATGAAATTTATCAGTACAGAAAAAGCACCAGAGGCAATAGGGCCTTACTCACAGGCGCTCGATACAGGCAATCTGGTTTTTCTATCCGGACAAATCCCTTTGAATCCGGAAACAATGCTGGTAACCGGCAGTAACATTTCAGAGCAGAGCGAACAGGTATTCAAAAATATCAACGCTGTTCTTCAAGCTGCGGGGTTAACACTGGACAACATTGTGAAAACCACAGTTTTCCTGAAGGATATGAATGATTTTGTTGCGATGAATGTGGTTTATGCGGAAAACTTTGGTGCTCACAAACCAGCCCGTTCGGCTGTTGAGGTTGCATGTCTGCCTAAGGACAGCCTGATTGAAATTGAGTGTATAGCGATGCGGCAGTAATGCGGGCGCTTAGGACAGCGCCCCTCTCGTAAAGGACAGAATAATCCGCATCATCCGTGGAGCGTCCCAGGCTCTGGGACAACGCCAGTTCCATAGGTAGCGCAAAACTCTACATAAACGAATAAAAACGACCATCAAAACTAGCACACTTCAGTTACACTGATAGAGCTCGACCTCCCAAAGACGGGCAATATCATCTTTAGACGATTCAATTCGTAACTGTATGCGCTGAGTACTCTGAACAGGGAAATGTACATAACGCTGTGGGTCGGTATTGTCGCGAACCTGAGCAGCAGGAACCTCCACCCACGCATCTCCATTCCATACAGCCAAAGTCCATGCATTTACAGGAGCAATGACAGATGTGCCCTGAGCATAGCCACTCGAAATGCGCAATGTAGTAAATTTTTGAGGTTTTTTCCATTTGAATTCGATAACAAGCGGCATCTTTTTGGGAGAGATCCAGCGTTGTTCGTTCTGAAAGATATCCGCTTTGCCATCATTGATACGCTCAATCCCTTTTAGTTCAACAGCACCAACCCCCTCCGCATCCACTTCAGCACTTAGACAAAGATTCGTCCCTGCCTTGGAAAGCCAATCAGGCGGTTTAACAGAGATCGCTTTCTTTGGGGCTCTAGAGCTGATTCCTAAACCGTAGTCGGGTTTGATTGCATCTGGAGAGAGACGTCCAACTCCCACTGACATCAGCATCTTTAATTCAGAGAGATGTTTCGTATAAACATCCCGGTTGGTTACATTGTGTTTAACGGCAACTGAGGCAGCCATGCCAACTACCTCGCCCATACAACCGCCGGTGCGCATGACCCTCACAGTACCAAGTGCATCATGGGTTACACTGACATCACGTCCGGCCATAAACAGATTTTCAATATTACGTGAATACAAAATGCGATAGGGAACCCAATACGGTCCCTGGTAAGAGGTGAAATGTGCGCGTGAGATAAAGGCATTTCCCTCAAAGCCATTTTCATATTTTGGATCAGGAAGATGTAAATCAAACTTCCAACCGGTAGGCACACAAGCATCATCCCAGCTGCGGTTTGAGAGAACATCTTCTTTACTGAGAATCACATCCCCCATCAAACGCCGTGACTCACGTTTCCCCATAATGTACGCAGACCACCCCAACTCATAATCAGAGAGCTGTCCATCTACATTCTTAATGGCATCCCAGGCTCCGTACATAGCTCGAAAATTCCAGTCGCGTACTGCTTCAATATCTTCAAAGGGGTCAATATCAAAACCGCTCTCCCAATACCAGCCACCCAGACGGTCCGGCTGAGGTTTAGTTTTGCTACGACCGGGAAAGGGTTTATCTGTCAGATCAAGAGCCCACGGACAGCGGGGAAAGCTCTGAGGTATCGAAGTTGGACGGACATGCCACAAATTGCAGGGCCCCATTCGCCCTTTAGGAGTCATATCAAAATCAGCACCAGCAAGAAAGCCGACACAGCCATCGCCGCTACAATCGGCAACATAGCGGGCATTGAGTCGAAGTCGTCCCCCGCTGTTTATATCCTGAGCAATCACAGCAGTAATACGATTTTGATCACGGATGACATTGTTGGCACGATGCTCGAGAAACAGCTTCAGGTTAGGTTCTGCCATTGCAAGTGCGAGTTTGCGTTCATCCTCATAAAGCTCGGCGGTATTCGCCGGACCATAGTGCGCCCGAGCAGCCTGTTCCAGCTCTGCCACAATATCGCCGACATGCGGCCACGGCTCCAGATTACGAGCGCCATGCAGCCAGACACGCACCTCGGAGCTATTGTTGCCGCCAAGTACCGGGCGATCCTGTACAAGCGCAACCTTCAGCCCCAAACGGGCAGCGGAGAGGGCCGCGCAAGTTCCAGCGGTTCCACCACCAACAACAACCAGATCAAAAGTTCCTACACTTTGCGGTTGCTCAGCAATTCCCAGAAGTTTACGGCGCAGTCTGTTAAGTTCCGCCTTTTCGGAAGGAGGTTGCATTTTAAGGTCGGTTGAAAACAAAATGGCATCACAGCGTCCCTCAAATCCAGTCAGGTCATGCAGTTGTAAAGAGATCTCTCCTTTTTTGACCGACAGCAGACCGCCATCATGCCAATGCCATTGAGCCCCTTCAGTACCGAAGGTCACGGGTAACGGAGTATTATTAACCAGCAGCTGAAATTTTCCAGGGGAACCTGAAGCCTGCCAACGGGCCACCCAGTCCATTGTACGCACCCAGACCCTATAATTACCTGATGTTGAGAACATCACCTTGGTTTCAGCATCCGCAACAGGTTTACCCAATCCATGTGCCAGCAGATAGGGAGATCCCATCTGATCCATAAACTGAGGATCAACCACCCAGCCGCCACGAGTTTCAAACATCTCTGCTTCAAACAGAATAGATTCAGCGGAAACCGCAAAGACCAGACAAAAAAAGAAAAACACCAGTTTTATGATTTTTATCACAAATATCTCCCAGTAATTAACTTCATCTTTACCACAGTGCCCCATGTTAAAATCCACAACCAGCGTGTGCGATGCGGCGCAGCAACACTCTGTCCATACGACGGTCTCCTATCGGCAGCCCGATGGCCGCTCCCAGATACACGACAGGCATAAAACAGATACCAAGAGCCAAGCTTTTAAGGATACAAGGAGCAGAGTCCGCAAAGGTATGACCCACGACCCACGACCGAATGACGCAGCCACATTCGACGCCTATTGACTTCTACGAAGCAAAGACACGTAGCACCCACACATCCCACCTCTCACGGAGCGACTTGTCCGCCGTAGCTCTTGAGCGAAGGATTAACGGCGTTTGAGCGGCTTAAGGTCCAGGACAACCTGATTGTAACCAGCGGCCTTGATTCCGCTTAAAATTTTCTCGCGCAGTTCAGAGTCGGCCAATTTAATAAAATCAGAGTCGGAAATTTCAATCCGGGCAAGATCATCATAATCACGAACGCGAATCTGCAAAAAACCGGAATCCCACAAAACCTGCTCTGCCAGCTCAATCTTTTTCAGAAGCTCACGGGTAATATTTTTTCCTGATGGAACCCGGGTCGCAAGACAGGCCAGAGCCGGCTTATCTGCCGTCGGCAACCCCAACTCCCGCGACAGCGCACGAATATCCGCCTTGGTTAATTCGGCATCCATTAAAGGACTCTTCACATCCAGTTCAACGGCGGCCTGATGTCCCGGGCGGTAATCACCGGCATCATCAAAGTTATTTCCATCAAGCACAATCTCAAAACCGTTTGCCCTTGCAACGGCAATCAGTTTCCCAAAGATGATATGCTTGCAGTAATAGCAGCGGTCAACTGGATTGGAGATATAAATGGGATCATCAATCTCAAAGGTCTGGACAACCTTAAATGCACATCCCATTGAAGCAGCCATATGACATGCCGGATTAATCTCACTGCGGGGCATCGAGGATGTGTCTGCCAGGAGAGCCAGAACATTACCACCCCCCAGCAGATCAACCGTCACCTTTAAAAGCAAGGTGCTATCCACACCACCGGAGAAACAGATTGCCACACGATCGTATCCAGCAAGTTGCTTCTTTAGTTCGGCGATTTTATGTTGGAGGGATGGTGTCATAGGAGGGATAGGAGATGGGAGTTATGGGAATGTATGAGAGTTATGGTTACAAAGTGTACCACATCCCTTTTCCGCAACGTTTTTCAAACTGAAAGCCATATATTCTTCAACCTTTAACCTTTAAACCTACAATATGCAGTTATCGATAAGACGTGTTTTGCCACAAAAAGCGGCAACGACAACAACATCCCCCATCTGAACAGTTTCAACAGGGTTCAGGTCAAAGCCATTAATTATTTCAACATAATCAACATCCATGCAATGTTCATGCAACTGACGGATAACCAGATTCTTAATTTCAACAGCAGAGTCCTGACCGGAAAAGAAACTTTCATGTGCCAGGTTAAGCGCAGAGTTGATAGAAAGTGCCTGCTGACGTTCATCATTACTCAGATACATATTGCGCGAACTGACAGCTAACCCATCGTGCTCCCGAACAATAGGCGCAACCCTAATCTCAACAGCAAAATTAAGGTCCTGAACCATGCGCCTGATAACAGCCACCTGCTGATAGTCCTTCTGCCCGAATACAGCAACATTAGGTTGCATAATATTAAACAGCTTTGCCACAACAGTACACACTCCGCCAAAGTGGGTAGGACGTGACTGACCGCAAAGCCCCTGAGAGAGAGAATTTTCAATCACGCAAACACTGGCATCATGGCTATACATTGTGTCAACATCAGGAATAAAGACAGCGGCTACTCCGGCTTTTTCGCACATCTCAATATCACCCTCTTTATCACGAGGGTATTTACCATAATCTTCATTTGGTCCAAACTGGGTCGGATTAACAAAAATACTGACAATGATCAAATCACAATCGACCCGTGCTTCCTCAATTAAAGAGAGGTGACCTTTATGCAGATATCCCATGGTAGGGACCAAGCCGATTGTAGCACCTGAAATACGCTGCTCCATAGACCAGCGTTGCATTTCAACAATATCTCTAAAGATTTTCATTTAGTCCCTCACTCGCACGCATCAACCACAGCATTAGCAAAAGACTCAATCTGCGCCATCGTGTGAACCGCTGATACAAAGCCAACCTCAAACTGTGATGGAGAGAGATAGTATCCCTGTTCAAGCATTCTATGAAACAATCTTGCGAAAGCCTTGGTATCACACTCGCGTGCATCCGCAAGGTTTTGAACCGATTTATCAGAGCAAAACAGAGTAAACACCCCGCGGTATTGAGCACAGCGAAGTTGCGCACCTTTCTTTTCGGCACCAGCGTTGATTATCGAGGACAGACGATCACCACACGCAGCTAAATGCGGATAGGGATTATCACGTTCGAGAATCTCAAGAACTTTCATGCCGGCCGAAACCGCCAAGGGGTTACCAGAGAGCGTGCCAGCCTGATAAATCAAACCATTAGGAGCCAGCTCCCGCATAAAGACATCTTTACCGCCAACAGCAGCCAGCGGCATTCCGCCACCGATCACCTTACCCAATGTAATCAAATCAGGTTTAACTCCGATAATCGAAGCGTAAGCTGAGAGATCAAAGCGGAAACCATCTATAACCTCGTCAAAGATCAACAGGGCACCGCAACAATCGGCCAAGTGGCGCAGTTTAGCGAGGTAATTGGCATCCGGCATAATCAACCCCATATTACCGGCAACAGGTTCCACGAGAATAGCCGCGATTTCATGTCCCTTTTCATGAACAATTTCGCTGACTGCACTGATATCATTATATGGTGCAACGAATGTATCACTGGCAATTTGACGTGGTATACCGCGTGATGTCAAATTCCCACCGGTCAGCAGTCCACTGCCGGCTGAGACCAGAACGCTATCACTATGACCATGGTAACACCCGTCAAATTTCAGGAGACGCCTACGACCTGTTACACCGCGGGCAATCCGTATAGCGGTCATAACCGCTTCGGTTCCCGAGTTTACCAGGCGTACGCTATCCATAAAAGGAACCAGAGAGCAGAGTTTCTCGGCAAAAACAACCTCCTTTTCGGTATTAATACCGAAGGAGGTTCCCAAAGCCGCCTGTTCTGATATGACTTCCGTGACCTCTTCATTAGCATGACCAAGTATCATTGCCCCCCAGGAGCAGCAAAAATCTGTCAGCTCCCGTCCATCAGAGCTCTGTATTTTAGAGCCCTTACCGGATTTAACATACAGAGGCGTTCCTCCGACACTACCAAAGGCCCTTACCGGACTGTTGACCCCTCCAGGAATAACGTTAACGGCACGTTCAAAAAGAGATTCATGTATACTCATGTCATTTAACCTTAAGAATATTCAATCTTAGCATCAGCTTTCAGAGTTTCAACAAAAGCTGTAACAGCTTCCCCGCGTTTTGAATGACGAATCAACTCAAGAATCTTATCTCGGGAATCTTCATAAGAAGCCTCGCAGGCCTCCTCGGCATCAGTTTTACAGATCAGATGAAAACCGAACTGAGTTTCAACCACATCACTGACATCACCGACATTCATAGAAAAAACCGCTTTATCAAATTCAGGAACCATCATACCGCGCCCAAACCATCCAAGGCTACCGCCCTCTTTTCCGCTGGGACACATTGAATGTTCTGCGGCCTCATCAGCAAATTCCTTACCACCTTTTACTCTTTCACGGATATCCGCTATCTTCTGACGAGCCTCTGCCTTGGATGAATCTTCAGTTCCATCAGGTGAAATCAGAATATGCTGAGCCAGAACACGCTCCGCTTTTTTGAAATCATCCTTATGCTCTTCATAATGTTTTTTCAGTTCATCTTCAGTAGGATCGCAGACGCTTTTGGCGGCCTCCTTAATCAGGCTATCCACGCGACGCCCCTGCTTGAGCTGTTCGCGAAAAGCGGCTTCTTCAATTTTCTGCTGTTCCAGAGCTGCTTTAAAAGCATCCACTCCACCAACCTGCTCAACGACTTTAGAGAGCTCTTCTTCGATCTCATCTTCGCTGACATCAACATTGCGCTTGTTGGCCTCATCCATCAGCAGTTTTGTTCCGACGGCCTGTTCTGAAGCCCGTTTAACCAGCTCAGGAAGCTGTTCTTTAATCTGGGCTTCGGGTACACCGTTCTCTGAGTAAAAACGCACCAGGCGCTCGAGTTCAAATTGAATGGCATCTTCAGGAATTTCCTGTCCGTTTACTGTAATCTTCTTATTTTCCATTTATCTTTTCTCCTTAAACTTTTTGTTGTTAATCATTCACTAGCATCCCATAGGATGCAGGAGTTTAGGTGTTTAGACTGTTAGGTATTTAGGTTTGTACGCAAAAAAAATTCACAAGCAAAATAAGCAATCGCAACTTTTATACAAAAGACCGTTTGCTTACGGCAACAAACAGATAATGTACATCTCACCTAGTAGCCTACCGCCTAAAACCCTAATAGCCTTAGCGTCCTATGGGACGCTGTTTTTAATTACTTACCCTTCTTAGCTGCCCACGAATCTCTTAATGTAACCGTGCGATTGAACACCGGTGCCATCTCTTTGGAATCACGACTATCCACACAAAAATAACCTACTCTTTCAAATTGAAAAAGTCCGCCCTTCGGTGCATCCAGAAGTGCCGGTTCACCATATGCCGTTATGGTCTTCAGAGAGTCGGGGTTAAGAAACTCAACAAAATCTTTCTGTGTATCAGCCATGGGTTCTGGAACAGAGAATAGCCTGTCATAGAGGCGAACCTCCAGCTTCACAGCGCTGGCCGCAGGAACCCAGTGAATAGTTCCTTTAATTTTACGACCATCTGGAGCATTACCCCCCTTTGACTCAGGATCGTATGTTCCATGGACTTCCAGCACCTTACCGGAGTCATCTTTAACGACATGAGTACACATGAAAATACAGGCTCCACGCAGGCGCACCTCTTTACCGGGGGTCATCCTGAAGAATTTCTTCACAGGCACCTCCATGAAATCACCACGTTCAATATATATCTCACGTTCAAAAGGAATAATGCGTTTACCTGCGCTCTCATCCTTGGGATTATTCTGCGCTTCAGCTGTCAGCACCATATCTTCAGGGTAATTATCAACCACAACCTTAACAGGATCAAGCACTGCCATACGACGCACGGCACGCAAATTAAGATCATCACGCAAACAGTACTCCAGCAGAGCCACATCGGTCAGGCTTTCGTACTTAGAAACTCCGATTCTTTCACAAAAATCACGGATTGCCTCTGGGGTATATCCCCGTCTACGCAAACCGCAGACTGTCGGCATACGCGGATCATCCCAGCCACTTACAAGCTTTTCTTCAACCAGCTGCAGAAGTTTACGTTTACTCATTACCGTATATGACAAATTAAGACGGGCAAACTCACGCTGCTGCGGACGGATCTTTACACCATTGCGTTCAATCAGCATATTCATCTCATCCATACGATCAATAACCCAGTTGTAAAGCGGACGGTGAACCTCAAATTCGAGAGTACACATTGAGTGGGTCACCCCCTCAGAAGCATCCTCAATAGAGTGGGCAAAATCATACATAGGATAGATACACCATTTGTCACCGGCATGATAGTGAGGCACATGCAGAATACGGTAGAGCACAGGATCACGGAAGTGGAGATTGGGAGATGCCATATTGATCTTGGCACGCAGGCACTTCTCACCATCCTTAAACTCTCCAGCTTTCATCCGCTGGAAAAGATCCAGATTTTCCTCAACACTCCGACTACGGAACGGACTCGCACGTCCTGGTTCTGAAGGGCTTCCTCGATAATCCTTCCACTCATCCTGAGAGAGGTCGCAAACATAAGCCTGTCCGCTACGAATCAGATTTTCGGCAATCTCATACATCCGGTCAAAAAGATTGGCAGCGTTATAAAAACCTTCACCCCAATCAAAGCCAAGCCAGTGAATATCTTCCTTAATGCTAGCGGCATACTCATCCGACTCTTTAGATGGATTAGTATCATCCATACGCAGATTGCACTGTCCTTCAAATTCCAATGCCATGCCAAAATCAATACAGATAGCCTTGGCATGTCCGATATGAATATAGCCATTAGGTTCAGGAGGAAAGCGCGTAACAACCTTCCCGCCTGTTGTTCCGGCGGCAACATCATCCGCAATCCATTGCTTTAAAAAATGCCGACTTGTATCCGGCGCATTGTTTTTATTTTCTTCGCCCATAAAATTTTTCTTTTCCATATACTATTGCTGTAGTCCACAGATTTCAGCAAACAATATTCTACATTCTACATTCCACTTTCCACATCCGATGGGCGACATGCATGTCGCCTCTACCGCCAAATCCTAACTTTCATCTTTCGACGTCCCCACTTCAAGGCCTTCTCATGAGAAGAAAACCAAAGGTCAAGTTTAGCACCTTTGATAGCGCCG
Organism: Kiritimatiellia bacterium; assembly: GCA_027858965.1. Taxonomy (GTDB): domain Bacteria; phylum Verrucomicrobiota; class Kiritimatiellia; order RFP12; family UBA1067; genus M55B167. The sequence continues at coordinate 832 of JAQIBS010000239.1, read as the reverse complement.
CCGCGATCCTCTACTCTTCCATACCCGTATCTAGGAATATAAATTATCGTTCCAAAAGGCAACTTACTGGTATCGGCTGCTATCGTACCGTGCTGGGCGGTGGTGCCACTTGCAGTCACTCCCACTTTTTTAGGTTTCCCTTTATTTGGTCCGGAGCTGAAAACAGGTCGTCCCAATCCAAAGAATGATCGTTTCCAGCCACAGCACTTTCCGCAGTTGCAATATCCGGTTGTCTCCACGACAACGATCCGGGATACCGCATTACGCGGAGGCCGGATATTATTATAACATCCAGCCCACCAAATCAAAGCCGGTAAAACCAGCCCCAACGTAATAAAAAAAGAAAAATATTTATGTCTCTGTTTTATTAAACGCACGGTACAACCATCTAATACGGTTCTAACGCAGCAGAGCCGCAACCAACTTGTCCCGCCGTAGTCCCGCTTGCGGGACGTAGGAGAAACTTTCTTCAAGTGATATGCAATATTATATCATATTCTTTGAGAAGTTGTGTGATAGGCATTACTGCGTTAGTCAACAACACTTCATGTTGCATAGAAAAAATTTATAAAGATAAATTCAATACAACGAAGCAAAATAATCCTGTTAATCCTGTTAATCCTGAAAAACGAAGCGTAGCGAGTAAAGCCACCCTTATGGTGGCAGTGACCGCAGGGATCGTCAATCCTGTCAAAAAAAATCCGTCAAAAACATGATGTAATTTTAGAAGAGAGGTACCAATATGCTTAAATTTTACCAGATGCGCTTTGCCGCCGCAATCAACAAGGAGATAAAAATAAAAGAACGTAAAATGCATAATAAAACACAGACT
>JAQIBS010000224.1 GCA_027858965.1 Kiritimatiellia bacterium | reverse complement strand
CGGTTCTTACGTGAGTCTATGAGCCTGTATGTTTTTCTTCAGAACCGGGGATTAAACGATTTTTCTCATGGCTGGGTTCCCCGCTGGCTGGCGGAAATGAACAAACTGGATTTTCAAATCTGTTCAGTCGCAGGCAAAGCGAATTCAAAAAGCAAATTGAAGAAACACTATCGGAAACTTCTCAAGCTGGGCCGGAAAGCGGCGGACAATCTTACCGCCCAACTTAATCCGCTTGAATTAACATTGTCTCAGGATCATTATGCGCCTAGTCGCTGGGCTCTTCTGCAGCAGGTGATAAAGGTGATCAGGAACGACCTTGCTGATGCTGAACGTGTGCTTGGATATGCGGCTGACAGCAAGCAGTTGGTGCCTGCCATATTAGATTCAATCAGGCATACCGGTGTTGTGCCTGAACTGGTCAGCACCGATGACGGTTATGCCTCGGCTAAGGGACGCAACGATCTCAAGGAAATGGGAGTCAGTGATATCAGCATCAGTGGTGCGAAAGGCAAAAAATTAACCAGTACAGCAGACTGGGAGAGCGAGACTCATAAGGATGCACGCCGCTGCCGATCCGCAGTTGAATCACTGATGTTCACAATCAAAAACGGATTCGAATTCGGGGAGGTGGGCCGTCGAGGACTTGAATCTGTGCAGGATGAACTCCTTGAAAAAGTTCTGGCTTATAATTGTTGCCGACTTGTTCTAATGAAAAAGCGGAGGCGAGAAAAACTTGATCAGGTTGTTTAAAACAAACCGATAACATGTCTGAGTGCTTGCTGATGCAACCTCATGGGAGTGCTGTGCCCAAAAACAGCCGGACAAACGCATAAATTCGATAAATGACTATTTTTATGCTTCACGGAGGAAGCTTCGGGGCATTTTCAGTCCAATCCCTAAACCCCCTAACAGCCTAAATGCCTAAACACCTGCCGTTCGAAAAACCTTTTCGAACGGGGTCTAGCTTTCTCCTAGATTCTGAGCACCTTCTTAATACTATCCGTTGGTTGCGTGTTCAGAAAGGGACTGAGTCAGCAATTCCTTTACATCCTTTAACAAGACGCTGAGCTCCACGGGCTTCTCAAAAATCCGCTGCGCGCCAAACTGTTTGGCGATCTTCAGATAGTCCTGTCCGGCGGCGATTCCGCCGCCGGAAATGGCGATAATTTTGAGATCCGGGAAATCCCGCCGAAGTTCACGGATGGTACCCAGCCCCTCTTTGCCCGGCATGACAATGTCGGTGATGACCAAGTCCACGGGCTGCTGATGACAGCAGTTCAGGCCCTGTTGCCCATCTTCCGCCAGCATGACTTCGTAGCCGGCCTGTGACAGCAACTTATGTAGCACCGACCGAATTTGCTCCTCGTCATCAATCACCAGAATGCGCGCCTTGAGCAGAATTGGCGATTGCTCCGGTGGCGACAAAACGAGGCCAAGGTCCGCCTCGATATCCAGAATAGCCTCGTCTGCACGCTGCGTTTCACCGGTGACAAATGTGCGATAGGGCATAGTCCGATAGGTGCCGACAAGCCGCAACTTATCTAACACCTTAATGATTTCCGCCATCGCCCGCTCACATTCCTCGATCTCCACCAGCTCCGCCGGCACTGGCGACTGGTTTTTCAAGAGATACAGATGGGTGCCCAACAACGTTGCCGGCTGGCCGATGTGATGGCAGGCGGCGCCCAGGCTTTGAATCATAACGCGCTGTTGCTCCGCCTCCAACAGATCCTGCTGCTGGACTATAAGGGCGGACTTCATAGCGCGGGTCAGTTCGAGTTGTTTTTCCAACAAATCCACCTTGCTGCGCAAGCCGGACAACACGAGATTCATATAGTTCTCAATAGAAGCGATATCATCTTCCGTGTTTTCCAGAGTGATCTTATCCGGCAATTCGCCCTCGGCAATATCCCGCAAATACTGGCGCAGCTTGATGATATTCTGAGGAAATTTACGGAGGATCGCATAGCCACTGACCGACAGCATCAAGGTGCAGCTACAGATGACGAGCTTGGCAACCAAGGCGTGGATTCCTGCCGGAAAAATAAAGGGCAGCATCAGGACACAAAGCACCAAGAGCGGAAGCACTCCCATGAGGATGGTGGCGATGCGAATCTGGTAATACGCGCCGTGCGACACCAAAGACAACTTATTTGACAATTTTTTCTGCATAAAAACACGTCCCCAGGAGTAGCGATCTTTCTTCGCGGTTGATCAACGGTTGTCCAAACTGGACGACGTCCTGCTCGCCAGCATATGCCTCAGCCCCGCATAATCTTTATACAAAGGGGATTCGTTTTTGCCAAACAAGGGCTTGGAAAAGTCAAGGGTACGACTCGCCTCCTGAAGGCGGCCTTGCGCGATCCGAAGTCGAGTGAGCGTCAGATAGAGGCGCGGATCCTTCGGTCCAAGCAAAAGCGCGCATCTCGCCGAATCCTCCGCTTCGTCCAAGCGGCCTTTTTCTATGAGGATGCACACCAGCGTGTCCCATGCCTGGTAGAACTCCGGTCTAAGCCGGATGGCGAGGCGAACCTGTTGTTCAGCTTCGACATGCTTGCCTTGCAGCCGGCAAAGTTCGGCCAGATCATTGAGTGCCCCTGCTGTAGCTTGGCTCTTGATGCTCTTGCGGAGATGACTTTCTGATTCGGCAAACCGCTCTTGTGCGAGCTGGAGACTGCCCAGAATAGAGTTCGCCAAAACATGGTTCGGCACGTATTTGAGAATCGCCAGCGCGTCTGCTTCCAGATAAGCTGACCGCCCCAGCAGCATGTCAGCCCGCAACAGTTGCTCGTGTGCGGCGGCCAATTTTGGATTCATCTCCATCGCCCGGAGAAAACAGGCACGCGCCTCCGCTGTATCAGGAGGGTCGGTGCGCGTAAACAAGCAACCTTGCGTCATCTCAACCATTATGTTGATGCCGTTCGTGATTCCTGCGGCCTTCCGCATGGTGGGAAGCACAACCGCTTGAACCTCTTTTAGCTCTCCACGGTTTATCAGGATCTCGGCGAGAAGAGACCAGGCTGAGAGCAAGGCGGGCCGGTTCTTGACGATCAGACGCAAATGCCTCTCCGCTTTGACGCTATCTCCATTGACATGCATGGCGACGGCCTGGGCCAACTTTGGGTCAGGCAGCGCAGTATCCGGGCTCGACTCGGAGAGGGCGATGGATTCCGTGCACGTTATGGGGGCGGCATAAGAGGCTTCCAGCCACTTCTCCCAGAGGCGGATCAGGCTGTCGACCGGTTTGCTATTTCGCACGCAGTTAGCCAGAACCGCGGGTAGGAGGATGTCTGCCTGTTGGGGTGCTAAGACACCGTAACGCGAGACCGTCCCATCGAAAGCGTCGATGAAGCCTGGCTTCGCAGCGTAAGTTTTCACCTGTTGCGCGATCTCTGGCGTGAGGCCAAGCATTTTATTCCTGAGGTGCAGCGCATACCGGTTAAGACTCGCACACAGATTCATGTCATCTATCCGCAGTGCCTCGCAGTAGGCGGAGTCCGCCTCCTGAACGCTCCCTCGGTTTTCCAAGAACACGCCGAGATCGTTGGCCATGCGGCTTGTGTGCACACGTAATCGGGTCTGGACGCGTCGTAACTCGGGACGCAGCGTCTGGTCATCGGCAAGCAGGGGTCCGATGCGTTGCCAGAGGGCGCGATGCTGGGCCAGCGCAGACGCGCTGTCAAACGCGCCGTTTTCGGGCAAGCCCACATAAAGCAGGCCTGTGGAGACTGGCGTGAATCCCGCGCGCTTCCAAAGCGCGGGGTTGCCGACAACAGCGACCTGCGCGTACTCGCGGGGGTTAGCGAGCAGCCAGCGCTCGACGAATGCTTCGGTTGACTGGTTCTGCGTCGCAGTGTCTCCCTGCATGACGATGCGGGCGTTTTCTGTTTTTTTCGCAGAGCCGGGAGCCAGGCGACAGGAAAAAACGGAGATTTTTTTAGCGGAGAGGTGGGCGCGTATGAGCAGGTTCATGTCGATGATATCATCTGTCATCAGGCAGCGGGCGGATCCCACCTGCAAGAGCATTTCATCCACGATACAGTCGGCGAAGGCAGATTTCCGGCCGTTGGCGTCATTCAGATTGGTATATAAAAGACAGACAGTCATCAAAGCCAACATGCCGGACATACCATAGCTCAGAAGTCGTATCCACGGCGAAGGCGGACCCATTTCAAACTCGGTGTTGTAGGTCGGCACGGTCGCCATGAGTAACCAATAGACGAAATAGATGCCGACGGCAAGAGCGATCGCCAGACTGGGGAAGACAGGCAGGTGGCTTCCCTCGCGTGCCAGATGCCAGGCGGTGCAGGGTAAGTTCATCAGGCAGGCGATCGAGAATCCCGTGAAAAGCACGTTCGTGATTCCCCACTTCCACATCGTGGTCTCGCTTTGCAGGGTGTTGAAGATCCGGATGCTTATTAATGCGAGCAGGGCTGGCAAGGTTGTCTGAAATATCACAAAGAGCCCGCCAGTCATGGGAAGACCGCCACGCAAGGCCTCCACGTGATCATGCGTCAGGGAGGAGAGAGAACGGATGATCAGGTCGGTACTTATGACATGTCCCCCGCTCGACAGTAACAGCAGAAGGCCCAGATTGAGGGCCAACCCCGAAAGGAACACCAGCAGCATGAGCAACAGGAAGGAATGGCCGATCTGCTCATAGCGAATGCTGGCATAAATGACAACCAGCAGGCCGAGCGGTGCCAGTACGACACAGGCGACCGATTCCACGACCCCAATGCCTAGCAAAAAAAAGAAAAGCACGCAGGCTTTTGTCTTACCTGTGAAGTTATAACAGGCGAGAAGATCCAATGTGACCAGCAGAAGAAGTATTTCGAAGGGTTGCACATGCAGGGATACTGATGCAATCCAGAAGGGGGCGCTGAAGGCAAAAGCGAGTGCGGTAACCACGCTGCCAAGCGTGGCGATCAGGTGTTCCATGCCGTCGCCGTCCGGTTTGTATAACCCGTTTGCCGTGGCTGCACCGTCCCCTGGCGTTTCATCGTCGCACGGAACCATCCGGAACGATGGAGACTCTCTGATGAATTCAAAGATGATACGCTTGGTGATGCGGAAGAGGTATACCACCGCCAGACTGCTGCAGACGGCCGATAAAAGATTGAGCCGTACGACCGTGTAGGAAAAGGGCAAGGCCGCCACGCCCCGCGCAATCAACAGATAGAGGGGATGGGTGACGGAAAGCCCCGGCAACAGACCTAGAATACCGGCAGTCGCGACCGCCGGCGTTCCCGGATCCACGCCGGGGGTGAGGGTGAGGATATAAACGGTCAGGGTGAATAAACCGAGCCCCAACATGATCCAGAGTTCGGACACATCCCTCTTGTAGAAGGGCACGATGCCTGTCGTCGCAGGAAGAGCAGAACGACTAAATTTTAAGAATCCCAGCATCCTTTGGAGTGAGGCAGACTTCATGGTAATGCTCCTGGCAAGATTATTGTGAGGGTGTTTGTTCGCAGATCGACTGTTTATTGAAGTTGCGGCGGCACAGAAGGACCATGAAAGAGAGGACCAGCAGGGCCATCGACGTGGGCTCGGGTACAGGGGTGTAAAAATAGGTCACTGTGACGTCAGTACTGCCGACCACATTCACCGAACCATTCCAAGAGGAGCCGGCCGACGCGAAGTATGTGGCACCAGGGAAGGAGACTTCCGTCGTGATCGTCTCTGCGCCGATAAAGCTCGACAAGTCGGAAACGATGTCGGGAGATGTCACTTTGCCGGAACCTTCCGATGAAATAGCCTGATCAAGTGAGTCCTGAGGGTTAACCGTTCCGAGTCCGACGGCAGCATAGTTTTCACTCGCACTCGTAAAGCTAATCGGATCATAGGACAGAGAACTTGCACCTACAAACGTTAACTCGGGGCTGACGGCGACTTCCCCTGTGTTTTGGAATTCGAGGGTTCCACTAATGGATCCGTCGATGGAGAACACCACTTTCGTCAGCGTGTACTCGTACGCGGTCCCAGCTTGTGCGGCAGCAGTGGAGGAGTTGAACTGTGACAGGTCCACTGCCGTCGCAGCACCGCCCAACGCTATGTCGCCGACCGCCATGGAATACGTGACCTGGCCTGCGGTACTCCAATCTGCAGTTTCGGCCGCCTGTGCGTACACCGCAAAAAGAATGATTGCCATTGTTACCTTAACCGTTATTTTCATAGCTTTTTCCTTAACTTTCAGAAACGCGCATATCCCTTTTCGGCTACTGCGCACTCCCCACTTGGATTTGTTAAAAGTATGGCAGATAGATACGAAGATAGATATTATATCTGTGTATACTATACTTTGGTATCGTGCTGAAAACAGCCACGTGTATCTCGTATCAAGATTGTTGGACGGCAGAGTTCTACCAAATTGAGTGATTAAGGGTGGCGGTTCGAGAAGTCGAAATAGTCGAAGGAACACATACTCTTACACGTACTCGTACACAGGAATATGGGCATATTTCGAGTTTCCTCAACGATGCCAGGCGTGATACATTCGCCACCAAAATGTGAAGTTATTTTTGCGTGGGTCCTTAGCTGACGCTACGATGTGCGCATTCTGACTTCCGCACCAGGGCGGCCACGGATTTGACGCCCATCTTCTTCATTACGATCCCGCGATGAACTTTGACGGTGATCTCGGCGAGGCCGAGTTCGTCGGCAATCTGCTTGTTGAGTTTTCCAGTGATGACCAGAGCCAACACCTCGCGTTCGCGCGGTGTCAGGGTCTGCATGCGGGCTTTCGCCTCGGCTTCCTCGACGTATTTGCGCCGGGCCACAATGTCCTTTTCGATTGCCGCTCCAACCGCCGCCAGAAGATCCTTCTGGTCAACAGGCTTGACCAGAAAATCCACGGCACCTTTCTTCAAGGCATTCACGCTCATGGGTATATCGCCGTGCCCGGTGATAAAGATGATGGGCATGCAATAGTCAGTCTTGGCCAGAAGTTCCTCCTGCAAGTCTAAACCGCTCAGCCCCGGCATCCTGATGTCGAGCACGACGCAGCCTGAGGTCGATTGCAGATTGGAAATTGCGGATTGGGAAGGTACTAAATGCGGATGATCCATGAATTCACGGGCCGACGCGAAGACCGCCACGTCGTAACCGACGGAGCGCAGGAGGCGCGACAAGCTTGTGCGTACAGAGAGGTCGTCGTCGATGATAAAGACCGTCGATGTGGAATTGGGATTGGAAATTTCGGATTGCGGATTAAGTATATTAGATTTAGTGTTCATATCAGTTTCCTTGTGATGATGATTGATGCGGCTAAAATTCGCAATCAAGTTGTCTTTGGCAACGTGAAGTTCACCGTTGCGCCCCCATCTGGGTTGTTCTCCGCTCAGATCCGGCCGTTGTGCGCTTTAGAACCCTATGAATCTGATTAACCACGATGCCGGCGCGCTTAACGTCCTCCACAATGTCGGCCAGGATATTCTGCGTCTCCTCCAAGTCTGGTATTTCTCTCTTGAGAAGATTCTGCGCCGCCTGCGCGTTGCCAAGAATGCCCGTCAGCGGCTGATTCAGATCATGCACCAGCGACGAGGCGATTTCATCAGGAGGGAACAATGTTGTGTCATCCTTGCGAAAAACTTCCGCCCTAGGCTTGCTTGCTTCCAGTGCTTCGCGCACCTTGGCTGCGAGATCCTCAATGGTAAAGGGCTTCTGAATGAAAAGCACGCCCTCCTTCACAATGCCCTGTTTGCTGATTATATCGGCTGTATAGCCGGACATAAACATATACTTGAGTCCCGGACGGCCCAGGGAAAGGCGGGTGGCCAAGTCCATTCCATTCATCCTAGGCATGATCACGTCAGTCAGCAGCAAGTGTATCTCGCTGGCCAGCTTTTCAGCCAGCGCAATGGCCTCTTCCGGTCGGCCAGCCGTCAGAACCCGGTAACCCAGACTTTCCAGCATTCGCTTACCTATGGCGAGAATCGACGGCTCGTCCTCCACGAGGAGCACGGTTTCGTGACCGCGAAGTTCCGCGGCGTCGTTGAGATGGTTGTCGTTTCTGCTCATTGTGAGTCTCCTACTAACTGCGACGTTCTGCGTTGGGCAACGGCATCAGTTCGAATTAAACCTGAGGGGCTGATATTTATGAACCCCAAAAGTGATTACATTATAACAGAAGTTTTGAAATAATGTCACCCTAACAAGAAAGTCTTCAATTTTTTCGTGCTTTAGTGTAGAGAACAAAGTCCGCGGTTATGACAAGTTCACAACATCTATCATCAAAAGCAAGAAACGCGTCAAATACGGCTACTTCGAAGCGCGCGCCAAATCCATGCATGCCGGTGTCTGCAATGCCTTCTGGCTCTATGACCCGCTTACCTCTTCAGCCAAATATCGGGAGGGCAGCTTATCAGAGGAGATAGACATCTTTGAATTTTTCGGCAAGCCGACCAAGAAACCGTATGAACGCTGGCTTAACCAAACGTGCACAGATTTAAAACACCATACTATGAATCGATTATCAAGAATGCCACCATCCTGCCGAACCAGGGTTGTCAACAACGGGTTCCTTTTGACTTCCATACCGACTTCCATGTGTATGGATTTCTCTGGACACCCAAAGAGATGGTCTGGTTCCTGGATGGAATAGAGATGTTCAGACGCAATAACGACTACTATAAGACAGCGCTCCACATTATGTTCGACTGCGAAATCATGAAGGGCTGGGTTGAAGAGCCAAAACTTGAGGACCTGCCGGCAACATTTTATGTGGATTACATGCGGCTCTGGCGCTTCACAGCTGACGATCCCTTTCCGAAAGCAAAAGGGTTTTAGAATTCCCGCAGAGAGCGCTGAGAAGGATGGAAGCGCGTTTATCTGCCAGACCTACGGGCGTTTCCGCCTACGTTCCTACGGCGTGACATACCGCCCTGACTTCCGCCGTTACATTTCCACACTTGCCATCAGCCACGTGCCACTTGCCACTCGCCACTCGCCACTTGCCAATCCGCGCCTGGCGCGGACTTGGATGCTTAGCCTTCTTTCTCCGTGCCTCTGTGTCGCTGTGTTAAAAAAATCCTGCGAAGCAATTACTTATCGCTTACTCTAATCTCAGCGATCTGCAGACCTTTGTTACCGCCCTGCGTTTCAGTTACCTCCAGCTTGTATTGACTGAAAGCCTGTGGCTTGGCAATCTTGAAATTGCGAAGCTGATGACGCTGAAAAAACTTCTCATCCGAACGCTTATCAAGCAAGGTCCATTTCTCTCCGTCGCTGAAACCATAAAACGCCCATGACTTCGGATCACGCTCCGTCATGTCATTGCCGGACATAAGCGCATAACTTTTTGCTAGTTGCTCCCCCTTTTTCAAGGAGACCGAAAATGTGACAGGAAAGGAGATGTTGGAACTAAAGTATTTTGTCTTTGGATTTCCATCGATCATGGTGCTGACATGATGCTTTGCGGCAATACCACCATTTGCAGGATGGCTCGTCGTAATGACGGCATCCAGTTTGGGCAGTCTCTGAGCTGAGGCGGACTTTTTGCGTAGTTTCTTCACAGGTTTCCTGGGATTATCCAGATCCAGATCATCACCCATCTCCCTCTGCAGCTCTAAAAATTCCTTCTTCAGATCTTTGACAAGCGGAGCATACTCAGGATTATCAACGAGGTCGTTCATCTCCATTGGATCTTTTTTAAGATTGAACAGACGCATCTTCTTCTCAGCAAAGGGATAGAAGATCAGTTTCCAGTCATCCTTTCTGATCATACGCTGATTGTTGATGTATTTCCCATAAATCCGCTCATACTGCACCTTTTTCTTGCCACTCAGCAGAGGCAGAACGCTGTTAAACTCCACATGCTCCGGTTTTTCGGCTCCCGCCAGATCAAGAGCGGTTGCCATGGCATCCTGCAGATAGATTGGGGCATCAATCGACCGATTCCCCTTAATACCGGGGCCGACAATGATAAACGGTGGACGCATTGAGTGCTCATACATGTTCTGCTTGCCCACCAGCCCATGATGACCAACCGCCAATCCGTGGTCGGCAGTAAAAATAATCACAGTATTATCCGCCTTGCCACTGGCCTCCAGAGCATCCAGCATGCGGCCGATATGATAATCCATATAGGTAATGGAGGCGTAATACTCCTGACGGTTCACCTTGACGGCATACTCTGTGCGCGGATAGGGCATCAGTTTCTCATCCCGCAGTCCCTTGCCGCATATTGCATCTGCATAGGGATATTCAGGCAGAAAATTCACAGGCATTTTAATGGAATCCAGGGGATACATATCCACATACTCTTTGGGAGCCTGCCTCGGATCATGCGGGGCATTGAAAGCCAGATACATAAAGAAGGGCTTGTCATCTTTTTCTGCCTGCTCAAAAAACTCCAGGGTATTATCAGCAACCACCTGAGTCCAGTGTGTACCCCCCTTCCAGAAGCCATCGTACTTAGTCTCCCACGGCTTCCATCCGTTCTTATAATCCTCGGCATCCTTCGGACGGTTATAGCCCTCTTTTGTCTGATTGGGCATTCCCGGACGCACATCCTTGACCACATCAAACCGGGGCTGACCAGGGACATGCCACTTGCCTGTCATATAGGTGGTATAACCAGCGACTCTCATCAGTTCCGACCAGCGAGGATATGTATTCACCCCCTCCTGGGCACGATTGACAAAGCATCCACTATTCAGCATAGCCCGGCTGGCCACGCAGACGGCTCCATTCCAGGCTCCCATGTTATAACACTGCCGGAAGGTAACTCCCCGATGAACCAGACGGTCAAGATTGGGAGTTTTAACCTCAGTCAGGCCAAAGGCCCCTATTCCCTCATAGGTCAGGTCATCCGCAAAAATAAACATCACATTGGGTTTCTCTGCACCGAATGCAGCCAGTTGCATACCAACAAGCGCAACTCCAGTCAAAACGCATTTAAAAAATAAGCTCGTAATCCAACCGCAATCTTTTTCTGATATTGATTTATTCATAACATTCCTCCGTTTCATAATGATGAAATTGATATCATATTGACGTAGTATCTGCAACCCAATACAAAACCGGGCGCAATTCAGCTACGTTGAAACAGTTTTTATGTAAAATAAACCCGACGGGTTAAAATTATTGTAGTTGCCATATTAAACATCTATGAACCCTGAAAGGGTGATATTATTTTTTAGCGTTTGTTACGAATATCACCACCTTCGGGGTTCCGCCTGTATTAAAATTGTTTGTCTACAATAATATCAGCCCTTTGGGCTTATCCGTCAGGGAATGTTCAACGGAGGTGAATTGCACCCGTCTTCGCGCTATCACTTCTCCTTAGGCTTGTCTGCATTAAGCACACGAAAAACCAAACTGGAAAACCGCTTGTCCTGCATCAACCTAGCAGGATCGGGATTCTCAAGAAGCCCCTCTTTCTCCAGCTCCTTTATCACCTTCTCCACATCCGGTTCATTCAGAACTTTTTCAACCTTACCCCCCAGACCCGCCAGACGTGTGCTTAATTCATCCTTGAAATCATCCTCTTTGAAATCAGAAGCAACTAACCCCATATCATGTGCCTTCTGCATAACTCCTTCATCATTGAGCACCCGGCACAGATCAGGGTTGCCACCAATTTTCTTTGTATCCCCGGATAACAGATCGCTGGCAAACTGCTTGCTACTGAACAATGTCTGCATCTTTGGTTCGTTGGTTAAGTCACGCAACCCCTCAACCGTCTCACCAGGCGAACTGATCAACGATGAAAGTTTTTTCGCAGTCGTCTCATCTTGCACCTGCGTTTTAACTGCATAATAGGCCCCGCGATCAATCAGAACCCGTGAGACCCGCGCTCCGAAACTCCCGGAAATATCAGGCAGATTTTTGCCAAACGCCCCCACTTGAAACATCTCATAGGACCAGCAAAACAGCGCAATCATAATCATACCTGTGCACAATCCTAACACTCCTCCACTGATACGGTCCAACTGCAAGATACCCCGGCGCAATTCGCTTACATCAGCATCCTTCCGCTTAATTTTGAAATGTCTTATCACAAGAGAAAATACAACCGAAACAATCAAAAAGGAACCAAACCCGCCCAGCACCACCGCAAAAATATGGCCGATATCAAATATATCTTCCAATAATTCACCTAAAGGCGCTGAAAACAATATGGCCGCTACATACGAGCAGATCACACTGCAAACATTGAGAAATGCCAATAATAAACCGCGTTGCATCCCTCTGAAAAGGCTATGCAATATAACTATCAGCGCAATAATATCAACAAAATAATTCATAACATTAGTATTCCATAGAATACAGGAATGTAGGTGTTTAGGCTATAGGTGTTTAGGTCAAGGATTTTTCCAAGGAGCCCATCCGCCTCTCTTAAAACCAAAAACATGCTAAAAATGAGCCTCTAAGTCCCGAAACAGGACATTTTTTGACATAAGATCTTGATTTATAACATGATGCAGACGCGAAGCGTCAAAACCCGATAAACGCGCTTATAAGAAGGTGAAAAATCGGTTGCAGCATGAGAGCTTGCTACCTCCTTCTTTGCGCCTCTGCGCCTTGGCGGGAGAAAATCTAACACGCTACAATTCTTCGTGGTTAAAAAAACGTACAGAAACAACAAGAAGTTGATGTTCTAGCAATTAATGTGCGATTGCTCGAATTAGCCGAGATCCTTCTCGGAAAGCACTTCTACCGGCTTGTTGCAGTGCGGACAGTTCCCCTTTGTCTGCCATGCGAACATCTTGCCGCAATGCGGACATGTCCAGCGCTTCTTCAGCTCAGCAGCTGTTACCTCCATGCCGTTTTCCTTGATCTTTTCACAGGTCCTGCGGGCCACCTGACGGTATAGCGGCTTTGGCTTGTCATGATGTTTTTTCAGAATCTCGCAGGTTTCAAACTCAGGACAGAGGCCGCAATTAGCAACCTTCTTCTCCGTCGCACAGTTGAATACAGCGCACTTGGATGTCATTGAAGGATTGGTGCAGCGTTTGCACTTCTTGCCGGTTTTATCATTACCTTCAAGATACAGTTTGCAGGAAGCGCAGTAGATGCCGCAGTAAGCGATATCATAGTTCTTGTTCTTTGCTGATTTATTCAGATCAGACAGCTTGAGCTCATCACCATCAGCTGGCTTTAACGTTTTCACGTTACGACTGGAGGGCGTTGCAGCCCCGGCCACACCTGCACAACTTGCACACACACAACATGCCACGAATTCTCTGCGATTTGCATTATCTTTCATTTTAATATTCCTTTTCAGGAGGTCAGTCGCTATACGGCTGACCCGATGCGCAGTTTCTTTTAACCGCAGTTTTTTGTCGCCCGCATAGCGAACGACTTCCTTTTATCATACGCCACGAGGCCTGCAATCTTACCGCAATATTATCAAAGTGCCTTTCAAAACCGAATACAAATAGCCATTTTTATCAATCATGGTCCAGGCACCGTTTATTGCGATAGACTCAAGTTGCTCGGATGTGAGGCCATTGTTGTCGGTACCGAAGCGCAGGGTGGTTGCGTTCAGATCGCCGTTGATTGTGAGAATTCCGGTCCATGTTGTATCGCTGCTGTCATCAAATGAGAGCGCGGCGGAACCGTCATTCAACTCAAAAGTGCTGTCCGTCAGCAGTTCAAACGTATTGAAGCTGTTAGAGAATGTGGCTGCATCAAGGGTAGCCTCGCTCAACACCAGACGGTTAGTGCCACCGGCAAAGACATCATCCGCACCGAGGCGCAGACCTCCGCTGATCACGGAAACATCACCACGGTACTCCTGCTGACCGGTCAGCTCCAAGGTGCCGTCACCACTCTTTACAAGACCTGCAGTGCCATAACCGGAGATGTTGCCAGTCATACGTGCGTCAATAGCCGCTGAGCCGTCATGCACACGCACCTCACGCAGAAAATTATACATATCAAGCGGATTCTCAAACACAAGTGTTGAATCAGCATAGGGCGAGCTGAATATCAGGGGGAAACCTGTCGGCGTAATCCAGGGATAGGAACGGCTCGGCGACTGACCAGCCAGATTAACGGTACGGTCAGCTCCATATGCACTGAATCCGCCACCAGCATAGAACTGGATATTATTTCCTTCATATCCGATCCAACGCGAAAAATCACCTGCAGAACCTCCATTCAAGTCAGCACCGATTTCCAGTACGCCGTCACCGAACATGCGCATCAAGCCACCTGTATAAGCACCTTCAGCGCTGATACGCGTTGTTCCGCCTGCAATTATAAGATCACCGGGAAGGCTTTTTGTAAACTCAATCAACCCAGGTCCCGCTGTAGTAAAAATGCATATATTGTTAGTGAGTTCCCATGAAAGTTTTTCTGTGCCGTAATTATAGATATATGCATAACTCACGGCTCCATGAGCACCACCACTTACGGTAACCGGATAAGTTCCGTTAACAACAACACCGCGGCCTTTTGCGGCACCGTCATTCTGGAAAGATTTGCCACCGAGATCGAGGTTTACGGCATTGGCAGAAGCATCAATATCGAGAGTGGAAAAATTAAGATCCGCAGTACGTGTGAGATCGGAGGCAAGTGAAACATGATCTGCAGCAGTGGCATTTCCCGCGGTCAAATCAAGGGTGTTAGTAAACCGTTCAAACTCATATGATGCATTCTGAGTAACAAACCCGACTTTCCCATCCGAATCATCGATAATTAATGAAGCATGAAGACCGTTGTACCCAAGTAATACACCATTAACATTGCGAACAGTTCCGGAATATGACGAAAAAGCGTCTGTTGCGTAAATATGCCCCGTGTCAACACAGTCAAACTTCATCATCCCGTAATAATTATCCATTTCAAAACTATCATCGATGACTACAGTTGTGCCATCTCCTCCGTTACCATCCGCTGTCAGGACATTGGCTGAACTACCCATGACATCCATGAATCCGAAATCCTGGTATGTCGTATTTCCCGCACCACTTTTTCCGAGAATAACAAGATCGGTGTCTTCATAGTAAACATCTCGGCCGGCGAGAAAGACCCTGTTGCTTCCCGCACCTGTTACATCATCCATATAGTCGGCGATCAGAGTTCCTCCGTAGAGATAGAGATCATAAGTATAATCTGGATATCCTCTGAATGTATTGTTGCCTGTCAGACGCCAGGTTCCAGAATGATACTTTTTAATCCACACATAACACGTTGACGGGTCATGGGATACTATGTCAGCTGTGAACAGACTCTCACCAGCAGAGATACCTCCCATATCTAACCCTGCTCTGATATAACCAGACGAATAAGATCCAGTAAGACTTAAACCGCCACAGGCACTGTTATTGAACAACCCGCAAGACCAGTTATAGCCCGTCAGACTACGGTCAGTCGATTGATCGAGAGTTCCCATATAACAGATGTCGAAATTATTTACCCCCATACTCGTTCCAGCACCGATTGCACTGGGAACCCCTTTATTGGCAACAGACGTAAAGTAAAGTATCCCGGCATCACCAGTAATCGACCCCGTAAATGCATTGGCATCATTGCGTAAAACAGACTGAGACTGGTGCCCTTTGGAGTACTGGTTCACATATTGAGCTGGGCCTTCAATCAGCGCATCACAGATAAAAACTCCATTTCCGCAGAAACTGGGATTCCGAGGGGAGTTAGTGACGGACAGGGTTAAGCCCGCTTCCAGAGTCACAGTGCTCATCACATTTGAAGGAAACAGTATTGATGCCCACTGAGCCTCCACATCATGCCCAGGCACATGCCCCCTGAGAAATATGGTATTGGTTCCCGACACCGTGATATGACGAAGAACAGCAGGACTAGCAGTAAAATTAATCCCGTTAACTGATGTGTAATCGGCGGTCAATACCAGATCGGCATCCTCTGTGATTGTACTGAAATTATCATCAATTGTTCCACCAACCCAGTTAGCGGTATCATTGATATTCGTACCTCCGGTGCCACCCGTCACGCCCGCACCGTTCCAGGCTGCCTGAGCAGAGATAAAAATCCCCCCAGATAGCACGGTGGCTAAAACCACACTATTAAATCCGACAGTTGCTAATTTCCTCATATTACAAACCCCTCCTATACAATCTATCCCATCTGACCAGCCAGACTAACAAAAACAAACCAATACAAATTTATCATCTAGAATATTATCACATAATGCTCTCTGAGCAAGAAAATTTATTCGCCGGACCGACGTTACGGAGAACACAGAGAGCAAAACCTCTGAGAACTCTGTGTCGCCGGATTGCAACTCTAAATGCGACAAAATTCATTATGCTTGACAGCCGCTCAACTCTCCCTCGAATACATCCTTCGCGGATGTGTAGTCCAAGATCCGGCGCGGATAATTATTTAT
>JAQIBS010000210.1 GCA_027858965.1 Kiritimatiellia bacterium | reverse complement strand
CGGTTCTTACGTGAGTCTATGAGCCTGTATGTTTTTCTTCAGAACCGGGGATTAAACGATTTTTCTCATGGCTGGGTTCCCCGCTGGCTGGCGGAAATGAACAAACTGGATTTTCAAATTTCATAAGTCACTAATACAAAGCAATCAGTTGATGATTGATAGGTTGTTGGGGTCGTAGCTGAATGTTCTGCATTTATACGTTTTGAAATGCGGAGGTTTGGCGAACTTCATCCGGTACAGAGGATAACAGGTCTGGATGCGATTCGACTAAGCGCAAAATATCGAGCAAATCTTTTTGCCGTTTACTCGGACGACGCGTCTTATCGGCGTAGGCGGCAAGCTTTCCGTTAAATGTGTCTTCAAGTGAAGCAACACGCATCAATATACCCCATATATCACAGGGGGTTGATCGTTCAGGATAAGCCCGATACCGTTCATCAGTCGATATCTGGATGCTGACATTGGAATGTCCTTTGAGATTGTTAGACCACGGGAAATGCTCTGCAGCAAATCCCTCTTTTATGAGTGCCTTAACCACATCTTCTACCTTTTCAAGCGCGATAACGATATCCACATCAGCGGTCACAATGGGCTCTGCAGCCCAGTGGTTCACTGCCAAACCACCGATGACACACCAAGGGACTTCAAGACGTTCAAGCGTGGCTATCAAGCGCGTCACATCACCACCACCGCCATTGGTCTGCCAATCATAAAATGCTTTTATCGTCATAATTGAACTCCTACTTCTATTATCCTGACCGCTGGCCTCTGATCTCCGACCTCCGAAATCTTCTGTTAGTTGTAATTTAAGGGCTGAAAAAGTTAAAGTGGTTGAAACGGTTGTTGTGGTTATTGCTACGCAGGGTGGTCGCTTCGCTCCGTGAGTTGTGAAGTGTAAGTTGTTAGTTGTGGTTATTTGTCCATTCACCACTTACCATTCACCACTCACAATTTACAGAGCCGTTAGGCGACATCTCTTACCACCTACCACCTACAATTTACC
The DNA here is from genome assembly GCA_027858965.1 of Kiritimatiellia bacterium. GTDB lineage: Bacteria > Verrucomicrobiota > Kiritimatiellia > RFP12 > UBA1067 > M55B167. The sequence goes on along the minus strand of JAQIBS010000210.1, from coordinate 59,562 downwards.
GCTTACCTCTTACTCTCTTCCCGTTTGGACGTTGAATACTACTCCAACTCGCTGATTTCATCAATGAATCTGCGGAAATCTGAGAGCTTAGTTGTGGCCAGCGTATACAGTATTGCGGGATCAATCTCTTCATACTGATGCACAATTACATTCCGGAAGCGCACCATATTCACATAAGGATCGGTAGATTTCAAAAAACCCATCGAAACCAGACACTCGATTGCCTCTGATGCGCTGCTTACAGGCCCCTTGCCCTCCAGAGATATAATCCTCTCGGCAATATCAATAATAATTTCAACGGAAACCTGCAAGGCCCTCTCGGACAAGGCCCGATGCGCCCAGCTTTCCGAGAATTCAGCGTAACCAACCCCTTTCAGGTATTCTTCCAACTTAAACAGCTGCTTGTTCAACAATGCCAGCTTTCTTTGAATAACTCCGTTATACCGCATGCTTCGCCTGCTTTCTGTATTTCAACTGCCGTTCATAACTGGCCATCTGGCTCTCATATTCTCGACAAGTTAATGAAAAAAACCGCGCATAAAACTCTTTATCCCGTGCAAAAAGGAGGGTTCCCTTTAACGACTCAAAACGATACACAGGCTCGGCCTTATTCAAAAAACCGGTGTCAATTCTGACATCAGGCAGCAAATCCGCCAGTGCATCATCAATGGCACCGTAAAAGTCCAGTTCCGGCTTATATGGCTGCAGATAGACAGCCAGATCAAAGTCTGACCGGGCTTTAACCAATCCCCCCTGCGCCGAACCAAGCAACAAGGCAAATGATATCTCAGGCAGTGCACTTTGTAACCTGTCACTTATCTCATTGAGATCAAAGGGCACAGCTTCAGGGTTTGTATTCAGATATTTCTTAGATAGACTCATCGTTAGTTCGTTAGTGCATTAGTGTTCAAAGGGTTGAAGTGGTTAAAGGGGTTAGAGGAATTTAAAAGTGCAGGAGTGCGGGAATGCTAAAGTTGAGTTGCATACTTTGTTAAATTACTTGAGCGCAGCGATGATCTGATCCACGCACTGCTCGACGCTGCACTCATCGGTGGCGACTGTTACGGAGGGAGTGACGGGCGTTTCGTAAGGAGCTGAAATGCCGGTAAACTGCTGAATCTCTCCGGCACGGGCTTTCTTATACAGTCCTTTAGGATCACGCTGTTCACAGGTTTTCAGATCAGCATTCACATGAACTTCCATAAACTTATCATCGCCTACCACCTCTTTGGCTTCGGCCCGGTCTTTGCGATAAGGAGAGATAAATGCCGTGATAACAATCAGGCCAGCTTCATTCATCAAGCGAGCCACCTCGGCAATCCGCCGGATATTCTCGGTGCGGTCCTCCATAGAGAATCCCAGGTCGCGGTTTAATCCGTGACGGACATTATCTCCATCCAGAATATAGGCCGCACGCCCCATATCAACCAGTTTTCGCTCCAGTGCCTTTGCTATGGTGGACTTACCCGATCCGCTCAATCCTGTCAGCCAAATAGTCTTTGGCTTATGCCCGAGCAACCTTTCGCGCTCTTCTGCTGTAACAAGGCTGTCGCTCTTAACTATGTTCTTACTGACTGGGGAGGATGAACTTGCATCCGATGTAACACGATCAATAATCATCCCGGCCCCGACCGTGGCATTGGTCATCCGATCCACCAGAATAAATGCGCCGGTATCCCGGTTTTTATCATAGGGATCAAAGGCAATCTGACGATGCAGGGTCACATGCACCCGTGCAATTTCATTCAGCCCTAACTGATCAGCTGGTTCATCAGATTTACGCATGGTATTAACATCCACCTTATAACGGATATTTGATAACACACCGGGAACCATGCTGGTAGTCTGTTTTACCAGATATGAGCCGCCCTGCTTAGCCAAATCTTCATGCATCCAAACAACCATGGCCTCAAATTCATTCCCCACCTTGGGTACATTCTTTAAGGGAACCAACATATTCCCGCGTGAGACATCAATTTCATCTTCAAGGGTTACGGTTATCGCCATGGGCGTACAGGCTTCATCAATCTCACCATCAGCTCCGTAAACCGCTTTAATCCTGGATTTCTGATTTGAGGGCAGACTCATCACCTCATCGCCAACACGCATTACACCTGAAGCCAGTGTTCCGCTGAATCCTCTAAAATCAAGATTGGGACGAATCACATACTGCACGGGAAAGCGCATATCAACCAGGTTGCGGTCACTTGAAATATTCACTCTCTCAATATGATGCAGGAATGTGGAGCCATCAAACCAGGGCATATTTTTTGAAACATCAACAACATTATCCCCTTTCAGCGCACAGATTGGGATAAAATGAATGTCAGCAAAATTTAACCGGGAGACAAAATTATTATAATCAGCACAGATCTCTTCATAACGCTCTTTTGACCACTCAACAAGGTCCATCTTATTCACAGCAACAACTACGTGCTTAATACCCAGAAGCGAGCATATAAAGCTATGGCGTTTGGTCTGTGTGATCACCCCGTAGCGGGCATCAATCAAAATCACAGCCAGATTGCAGGTGGAAGCACCTGTGACCATATTGCGGGTATACTGCTCATGGCCCGGACAGTCGGCAATAATGAATTTACGTTTATCGGTGGAAAAATAGCGATAGGCCACATCAATGGTGATCCCCTGCTCACGCTCGGCCTTCAATCCATCCGTCAATAAAGCGGGATCAAAGTCCTCACCTGTGGTTCCATAAACCTTGGAATCCTTGGCAATTTTTTCCAACTGATCTTCATAGATCATGTGGCTGTCATAGAGCAACCGCCCGATCAACGTTGATTTTCCATCATCAACTGATCCACAGGTCAGAAACCGCAGCAGATCCTTAGTCTCATGACGATGCAGGTAGGTGGTGATGTCGGATTCTATGAGCTCTTTTTCTTGTACGTGATACGTGTTGTCCATAATATTTTTCTTGGGGTAATTCTTTTGTGGAAAGTAGAATGTGGAAGGTGGAATGTGGAATAATTCCACATTCCACATTCCACAGAGGTTATTTCTAAATCGGCTAGCCGATTTAGAAATAACCATCCTTCTTCTTATCCTCCATAGAGGAATTATCGCCATCGATGACGCGTCCCTGACGTTCTGAGGTGGTGGTAAGCAGCATCTCCTGCACAATCTCTTCAAGGGTTTCGGCATTGGATTCAACAGCACCGGTTAAAGGGTAACAGCCAAGGGTTCTGAAGCGCACCTTTTTTATCATGGGCTTTTCCCCCTCTTTTAGCGGAAGGCGATCATCATCCATCATAATCAAAACACCGTCCCGTTCAACGACAGGACGTTCTGCAGCAAAATAAAGCGGAACAATCGGAATATCTTCACGCAGCAGATACAGCCAGATATCAAGTTCCGTCCAGTTGGAAAGAGGAAATACGCGAATGGACTCCCCCTTATTAACCTTGGCATTGTAGAGATTCCACAACTCAGGACGCTGGTTCTTGGGGTCCCACTGATGAAATTCATTTCGGAAGCTGTAAACACGCTCTTTGGCACGTGATTTCTCTTCATCACGACGCGCCCCTCCGAATGCGGCATCAAACTTATAATGATCCAAGGCCTGCTTCAATCCCTCGGTTTTCATCACCTGAGTATGTTTCTCGGAACCATCGACAAAAGGATTACTCTTATCCTTGCCATCTGGATTGATCCAGACTTTGACATCCACTTTATACTTCTCGGCCATCAATGTACGAAATTTATACATCTCTTTGAATTTCCACTGTGTATCAACATGCATTAGCGGGAAGGGAATCTTACCGGGTGCAAAGGCCTTGTGTGCCAAATTAAGCATCACGGAAGAATCCTTGCCTATTGAGTAGAGCATGACTGGATTCTGAAAATCAGCGGCTACTTCACGTATGATATGAATACTCTCCGCTTCAAGCAGCTTTAGATGGGATAGGTTATATTTCATAGTTTTGTTCCGCGCCTTTGGTGCTGGTTTGAGTCGCGCCTTCGGCGCTGGTTTGAATCGTGGCTAGCGCCACTGGTTTGAATCGCGCCTTCGGCGCTGGGTTGAGTCGTGGCTAGCGCCACTGGTTTGAATCGTGGCTAACGCCACTGGTTTAAGTTGCGGCTACGCCGCGGTTTAAAGTTGGCGGGGCTTCTCATCCTATCTACGTCGTGCCATGGTTGTCGCAATGACGTGGTTAAAAGACAGGCTGAAGCCTGTACAACAAACCTTAAACGAGGCGCGCAGCGCCGGATGAAACCAGCGACGAAGGAGCGACTCAAACCAGGCCGACAGGCCGGATCAAACCAGCGCGTAGCGCGGATCAAACAATCTTCGGTTTAATGATTTGACAGCCGATGGCAACCATGGACTCAGAGAGTTGGCGATACTGCTGTTCGCTCTCATAGGTTCCAACAATAGCACCACCAGAACCGGCAAACTTTGCAGAGCAACCGAGGCTACGTGCTTCCTGCACCATGGTTTTGTTGGGACAAGCAACATTGAAAATCCTGTCTCTTAAATCAAAGTTGGCATCAATCAGGGAGGGGAGCTGATCTGAGCCCCCCTCTTCTAATGCATCGTTGGCCTTCTGAGCAAGATCAGCGAACTCTGACATCGCGGCCACAATATTGGGAGCCTTCTCTTCAAAAAGAACACGTAACTTCTTATGATAGACCCCTGAGATCTCAGCCCGGTTAGGATCAAAAGCAATATAGAGATTGGGGAGTCTATCCACATTAAGACGGGTATATATCCCATATCCTCTGGACTCAATCAAATCCTGATTGAAATCCATAAAGACAAGTCCCTGATATATTTGGATAACGCGATCCTGTAAACCACACTGAATACCCAATTCCTCTCGTTCCGCCTGCAAACAGAGAGTCGGCGCAATCTCCTGAGGAACAATTATCTCATAAAAGAGCTGCAACGCCTTGAGCATAGCAGTACAAATAGCCGAAGACCCTGACAACCCAACTAATCGAGGAATATCAGAGGTATAACGCACTGTGAAATTACGCTCAGGAAGTTCAATTGACTGTTCACGACAATACAGGAAAAACACCTTTGTCATGGCCTTTAAAAGCCGAATACCTCCGTAATACCCAAAAAGCTGAATCTCATTCAACAAAGCATCCACTGAATCAAACTTCGCATCATCCACCTCAGCAGCTTCAAAACCTAATTCAGGAGTTTCATAAAGTGTGACTTTTGCTGAAAAATTGCTGAATGTAAAAGAAAGGGTCTTACCGAAATACCCATCTGAGGGGTTTCCCACCAGACCGGCTCGTGCGTATGATTGTGTTTGTATTAGCATGATAAGAAGTTTAAGGGGTTAAAGGTTGAAGAAGTTGAAGAGGTTAAAAGGGTTCAAAGGGTTGAAGGTTGAATAAGTTGAAGCGGTTGAAGCTTTTAAACCACTTCAACCATTTCAACTTTTTGAACCCGCAAACGCGTTCAAAGTTTCTAGATAGCCTTGGGGATTGCCAATATCATAGCGTTTACCTGGGTATTGAAATCCCAATACAGGGATTTCCTGCAAAAGAGAAGAGATGGCATCGGTCAATTGGATCTCGCCTCCATGTCCAGCATGTGTATTTTCAAGAAGTTTAAATATGCGAGGATGAAGAAGATAACGCCCGGCAATAGCCAAATTAGAGGGTGCCTCTTCCAAAGAAGGTTTTTCTATCAAACCCGTTAATTTCAGGACATTGGGATTTTCCAACTTTTTCCCTGCAACAATCCCGTATCTCGACACCTTCTCATCCGGAACCTGCTCTAGCCCCACGACCGAAGCTCCATTATTCTCACGGGAAATCTCCGCCATTTCACAGGCACAGGGAGTGCTACTAAGAACCAGTGCATCACCTAACAAAATCAAGATGGGCTCATCTTCCCCTTTTAACAAAGGAGCTGCCTGTAAGACAGCATGTCCCAAACCCAGCTGCTCCGCCTGCTCTACAAATCTAATCCTTTTTGAAAGCAGATCAACCTCTTCCAAAGCCGCTTTTGCCTCCGCCTTGTTCTGCAGACGCTCATACCATATTGGTTCTTCTGTGAAATACCGGCGTAGCAAACTCTTTTCCGGTGAAGTAACAATAATAACCTCATCGACTCCGGCCTCCAAGGCTTCCTCCACGATCCACTGAATGGCAGGTTTCCGCCCAACAGGAAGAAGCTCTTTAGGAATCACCTTGCTGGCAGGAAAAAAACGGGTGCCGTGACCGGCTGCTGGAATAATTGCTTTCATGCTAAAATCGTTTCACGCTTTTAGGTAAAAACACTTCGTGTTTTTTTATTGAAGAGGCCAATTGCAACCACACCGTGGATGCAATAAAGAGAGTAAAAGTTGAGATTTAATAGCGTGCATTCTTTTTACACTCTAGTTCGCAATCACCATAGCACGGCGTAGCTTTAGCGAAGACGGCTGAGTGGTTGCTAAAACCAGCAACGGTTTCGGCGTATATGGAGGGAATGCCGGTATCGTAGTGTTTTCCATCAACCACAAGTCCTTTCAGACCATCCCGCTGCATCAGAGTGTCCAGCGCTGTTGTCAGCTGTACCTCCCCCTCTTCAACGGATGCCGCCTGCAACCTCAGGATATCAAATATAGCCGGAAGCAAGGCATAGATTCCATTCACGCAAAACCAGATACTGCGTCCGTGATGTTCGACAGATAGATAGGTTTGCGCTTCGTCTTCAGTTGGTTTTTCCACAACTGTGCTCACCTGCATAGTCTTATCTGAGATCCATTCACCTGCAACAGTTCCATAATGCTTTACGCGGTTTAAACTCTCTTCATAAATTCCAACAACACTCTGTTTGTCCCCAAAGTCTTGAAACAAGCCAACCACTTGAGCGGCTACACTGCGATCATTGTTCGATTGGAAAAGGTGATCGCCCAGCATCAGCAGGAATGGTTCCTGATTCACCCACTTCTCTGCCTGCAAGACAGCATGGCCAAAGCCTTTGGCTTCTGTTTGCTGAATATAAGTTATGCGGGTCCCGATCTCTTTCAATCTCTCCACTTCTTTCTTGAGAGTTTGTGGCAATTTAGCAATCGTTGCGGAAGGAACATCGGCATTGAAGTATTCACGAAAGCGGGATGCATCCTCGGGTTGAATAATCAATGCAATTTTTTTCACCCCGGCAGAGAGAGCTTCTTCAATGACTACCTGAATCACTGGTTTGGCTATTCCATCCGGAGTAACAACAGGCAGAAAGGTTTTAGGCACACCCTTCGTATAAGGGAACATCCGTGTTCCCAGACCTGCCACAGGAATAACCGCCTTGCGAATTGAGGAGGGACGGATAATATCAAGATCAAAGCAGGGCATGCCATACTGATCTTTCAAATATGCACTGAGTGCAACCCGTGCATCAGTTGACTTACAAATAAACTGTACACAACCATCTCCCTGTGAACCAACGCCCTTGCCTCCGGTCACCCACTCTGCCACCCTCGGATCGGCCAGTACTTCATGCAGCTTAGGACTTTTCAACTCATCACAGACAGGAATAAGATTCTCATCAAAAATGGCCTGTGCCTCTGTCATCAAGGCCCCCAGCCGCTTGGCATCACCTTCTTCCAGAGCCGCGCATGCCTGCTCTAGAAGGCGCTTGTTTTCCGTTCCCAGACATCGGTGAACTCTCTTATCACTCTCGCTCTTGGCAAAGGGGTAGGCGGCATTCAGATCACTGAGTATCCGTACAGTGTCTTTCTTTCCGCATAAGTCAGCAACGAGTAAAAAGAAATCAGCTCCGGGACGTAAAGGCTGAACATTAATCCGATCGCCATCAAAATTCATCATAACCGGGATCTGCCCATAAGCACATCCCTGATCCATACGACCACAACGCGAGGGGGTTGCAATTTCTCCCTGGTAGGCAGCTTCGATCTCTGCACGGGTAGTCAGCCCCAATTGAAACAGCTGGTTAAAAGCCCGTGCAACCAGCACACAAAATGCAGCCGAGGAGCTAAGCCCCTTCTTGACCGGAAGCGTAGTTTTGTAATTATCAATTTCAATTCCGGCCACCCCGTAGAAATCCAGCATATAGGCTGCCACTCCAGCGGCATAGCTGAAGAAGCCACCGGCAGCGGCCTCCCTTTGCAACAGGTCCAGCTCCATCGGAACTCGATAGATCTCTGTGCTACTGCCATCGGTCAGGGTGGAACGAACAACAAGTTCTTTGGTCGTGTTTCGGGAACACCGGGCATACATTCCCTGATTAGTGCCTGTAATGATTACGGCACCAGGAGCTATCTCTGAGTTGGTACGGCGATGACCGCCAGCCCAATCGGAGTGTTCTCCAAAAAGGCAGACCCGCCCGGGAACAAAGATTTCAATGGGGTTTAAGTTTTTCATTTTGTTATTGCGACCACACAGTGGTCGCAATGAAGAGGGTGAAAAAATCAACGCACGGCAGGTGCAATGAAGAGGGCAAAAGGGCTGAGCCGTATTCTTTTACACTCGTCTTCGCTACCACTTAGTGGTTGCGAAATCACGCCTTCACTACATCGCAGATGCCTGCCATAACATTGCGAGTGTCAACTATGAGAGAGGCCCATTCAGAGAGCTCTTTGTAATCAACGCACTGGTGTGCTGTGCTGATTAAAACGCAGTCAAAAGAAGAGACCGTTTCCTTTTTCCATTCAATTGACTCTACGCCAGCCCACTGCGAATGCTCGCGAGTAGACCTGATCAACGGGACATAAGGATCATAGTAAGAAACCTCTGCACCGCGCTGCTTCAGCATCTCCATTAAAACATAGCTGGGAGATTCACGATCATCATCAACATTGGCTTTATATGCCAAACCCATTACAAGAACGCGACTGCCGTTGATCGCCTTTTTCTTTTGGTTCAACGCCTCTGAAACCTTTTTAATCACATACTCAGGCATTTTAGTATTAATCTCACCAGCCAATTCGATAAACTTGGTTGCCTGTCCATATTCGCGCGCCTTCCATGTCAGATAAAATGGATCAATGGGAATACAGTGCCCACCCAGTCCCGGTCCCGGATAGAAGGGCATGAAACCAAATGGTTTTGTCTTGGCGGCATTAATCACCTCCCAGACATCAATATCCATGGCTTCATAAACAACCTTTAGTTCGTTCATCAATGCAATGTTGACGCTTCGGAAAATATTTTCGGTCAGTTTGGTTGCCTCAGCCGCGCTGCATGATGAAACAGGCACCAGGGTATCAATCGCAATACTGTAAATTTCCTGTGCCTTTTCCAGACATGCCGGCGTGTACCCACCAATGACCTTGGGAATTGAAGCAACGACACTCTGCGGATTACCGGGGTCCTCCCGTTCAGGTGAGAAAGCCAAATGGAAATCCACACCTGCTTTCAGACCGGAGCCCTCTTCAAGAACACCCCTGAGATCTTCATCAGTTGTGCCGGGATATGTAGAAGATTCCAACGCAACCACCACCCCATTATGAAGATAAGGCGCAATCATCTTACCGGTTTCAACAATATAGGATATATCCGGCTCCCGGTTCTTGTTCAACGGAGTCGGCACACAAATAATAACCGCATCCTGATCCTTGATAACCGAAAAATCTGTGGTGGCCGATAAGTTTCCTGAATCAAATTGCTCGGCAATTGACAGATCAGATATATGCTTAATATAAGAGCGCTTATTATTTAACGCATCTATTTTGCTGTTATCAATATCGATTCCAACGACATCGGCACCCGAGCGACTGAACTGCAAGCCTAATGGCAAACCTACATATCCCAAACCCACAATTGCTATCTTTTTCATAATTTTTTTGTCTCCTGATCCGGCTTAGCCTGGAACTAAAATTGGATATTGCGACCACTAAGTGGTCGCAATGACGTGGTTAAAAAGGTGGTAAGTCGAGCGCTATGAGCTCAACTGGATGGTTGCTGTGTGGAGTAGGGATCGTAGCGCCCGACATACTTTGCTTCGCACCTACTGACCTCCGACTTCCGATCTCCGATCTCTAAGAGAGCGAAGCGACCACTTACTTACGTTTTAAAACCGGAATCCAACCGGGAACACATGCAAGCGCTAAAACCCAGATCGTTAAAACAGCTGGATCACGAAACGGTAGATCACCCAGTGAGTGACAAAGCGTAGCGAAAGTCCCGATGAAAACCGCAATTAAGGGGAGAGGGATACAATACAACCAATGTGATGCCGGCGAGTTTTTATCCGCATCTTTTTTTGATAACGTAAAAGATTTAATCACAAGCCTGACCAGACTGACCAACAAAGGCATGACCAACGCCAGTACACATGCGACAAGAGTGCCAAATCCAACATATCCCTGTTCAGCCAGAAATTGCCAGCTGTCGTTATGCACATTAGCACCACCTTGAATCTGCATATGCTTTAAGTCTTCAGGTGTCATATATTGCATCTGATAATGTGGGTAACCCCAACCACCGACTCCAAAAACCGCATGATCTTTATAGATCTCTTTGGCAACACGCACATGATAATACCCTTTGCCAGAAACCCTGCTCACAATTGCATCATATGAAAGCGTGCTTAACTCCTCTTTAAATCCATCCAGTTTAAATACCATTAAGGAGATAGCCGCAATGCCGATAAAGGCAATAATACCGGCAAATATTTTAATCTGCGCCCCTTTGGAGATTCGCCTCCAGACAAAAAATATCATATAAATTGCAAGTGCCGCTAAAACCATTGCAGAAAGTAGTATCGCCGCCCGGGAAAGCGTTGCCATAGCGGCAACGAAAGTTAACACCATCGGTGCAATCATCCTGTGTTTTACAAAGAAATTCTTTTGCGACTGAACTATTGCAACCTGCTCAGACTGCATAAACAAGGTGCTCTCATACATCCAGGAACCTGCCGAAATGGCAAAGACAAGGGTGAAAAATGCACCTGCAAAATTCGGATAACCAAAGGTGGCAAAGAAATAAGAATCAAGCGGAACAACCCATAGGAGGCTTTTTGTCCCCGTCATCATTTGAGCGAAACCAATCACCGCAAGTAAAGCCCCGTTCCAGCAGATCATCTCAATCAGCAACCGCTTGCCTCGCTTGAGGAGACCATGCCGAGCAGCCAAGGCTGCAACTAAAGCAGGCGGAAACCACAGTAACAAGACGGCGTGCTGATCAGCCACAACACAGGATGGCAACCAGTCATACAGCGGTTTAGGGTTAACCCAACTTTGGGCGGCACCATCAAAAACAGGAGGGCCAGCAACATTAAACAGAGGAAGAACCAGAAGTGCTAAAAGAAACAAGGAGAGATATGTCAAAGGATCGCGCCGCATTGATCTCCAGACTCGTTGACGCGCATCCATCAGAGTCTCTGTACTCTTTGCCTGAGGGAAACCGATTAGAAAAAGCAACGCAAATGCCGTCAGCCATGGAATAACCGGCAGCAATAAATCAGGCCTTGTTCCACCATGAATCCAGCTAAAAGCCACCACCAATGCCATCACATGTACTACAAGAACATTACGCACAAACCAATTCATAAATTCTCCAAACGTTTACCACGAAAACTTAAATTACACCAATACAAGCGTTGCCCGTAACCCAGCTTGTAGCCAGTAGCTTGTATTTTGCTCTGCTGTATTTGCTACCAGCTATAGACTACCAGCTACCAGCTACCAGCTCAAGTTGCTGCATCAACTTCTTGTTTTTCGTGACAGAAGTTGATTGAATAGCAACTAATAAAACAGCGCCAATATTTTAACATCATTCGGCTCTGCCGCCTTGCATTACAAAGCCGGTTAACGCTTCGCGCCAGTGAGGCATGGAAGACATTCCAACCATTCGTAAGACCTGCTTATCCAATCTGGAATTAGCCGGGCGCGGAGCCGGGCGGGGAAACTCCTGAGTTGAACAGGGAACTAACCCGCGCTTCAACCCGTAAACTTCAAAGATCTCTTTTGCAAACTCAAACCAGGTGGCAGTGCCTTCACAGGAACCATGAATCACACCAGGGACCGGCTGCTCCATTAGCCGTTCAATCAAACCTGCCACTGCATCGGTTGATGTTGGATTGCCAATTTGGTCATCTACCACTTTGAGAGGCGATCCCTCTTCAGACCCCAGTTTCCGCATTGTATGCAAAAAACTGGGTCCTGTGTTACCATACAGCCATGCAATCCTGATAATTGTATGGTCCGGACAGTGCACCCTGATGGCGTCTTCCCCGGCCAGCTTAGAGGAACCATAAACTGTATTTGGTGAAGTCTGGTCAAATTCGGTGTAAGGCCGGTCTGCGGCACCATCGAAAACATAATCGGTCGAAATTGCGATTAATCGGGCGCCAGCTCGGTTAGCCGCCATAGCAACAATGGCACTGCCAAGCGCATTGATCTTATAGGCACTGTCGGGGTCAGCCTCGCACCCATCCACATTTGTCATCGCTGCACAATGAACGACCAAATCAGGATTAAAATGGCTCATTGCATTATTAACGCTGAGCACATTGGTAATATCCACCTCCGGCAGATCTGCCACAAGCAAATCATGTTCACCAAAATGCCGCTGCATCGTTCTGCCCAGCATTCCCTTACCGCCTGTGATCAGAATTTTCATGACTGGTTCATCACCTTATCGCTAAGCTCTTTCGCTAGCCGAGCACTCTCTAACAACTCCGACCCAAAAGGTCCTGTAATATCGTCATACATCTCTTTTACCTTTTCAGGAAGGTAATCATGCACAATTCGGTTTCTGACATCCCGCATTCTGAACCATAGCTCAACAGCACTGATCAAACCGCTTTTCTCTGCCCGGTTCAACATGTCGCGAAATGTATCTGATTCCTCCGCAAACTGCACTTTTTCATAAGTACGGAAAAATTTTAAACTAACCTCAACCGCCCTTATGAATCTATCGCATAAAGCATCATATGGTTCACGTTCATCAGGAGTATACTCACGACACAGATCATATGGCTCTACTTTATTCAATGATGCCTGCACCAACTCAACTGCATCACTAAGTTTCTTGCGACTGGAATCGAGCAATTTTAGAAGATCAGTGCTCATACAAAACCGCCTCACTCATAATTGAGTCAATAAAAGCCCGCTCTTCACCTGTATTATTTTGAGGGTCAGAGACTAAAACATCAATTTTTTCGTCACACTGCATTTGAAACCTAACCGTCACATCCTGTGCCAGTTTATAAGCAGACCCTGATCTCGAAAATATCAACAAATCAATATCACCACCACGTTTTGAAGGATTAGTACGCGACCCAAAAAGATATACGACTCCGTCAACACCCTCAAGAGCTACATCCAGAGCACTCTTTTCAAAGGGCGTTAATCTCACATTGTCTGATTTTAAATCACGCATAATCTCTCAAAACATGCAGTGTTTTTTCTATTCTTAACCTAAATACAAGATCGCTTTTCTGATCAATCTCAGGCGCAGCCTGCTAATAAACCGGCTAGCCATACTGCTATTCCGCGAAACGTAATCGGATAATTCGGTGCGCCGAATTATTTTTAGTACCGATAATGCTCGGGCTTATAGGGTCCATCAACAGAGACACCGATGTAGTCAGCCTGTTCCTGTGTCAATTTTGTCATTTTAGCACCCAGCTGGTCAAGATGAAGCCTTGCGACCTCTTCATCGAGTTCTTTAGGAAGACGGTAAACACCAATCTCCATCTCCTCCTGCCACAACTTCAACTGCGCCAGTGTTTGATTGGTAAAGCTGTTAGACATCACAAAACTGGGATGACCTGTGGCGCATCCAAGATTGACCAGACGGCCTTCAGCCAGCAGATAAATGCTATGTCCATCAGGGAAGGTAAATTTATCAACCTGTGGTTTAATCTCATCATGCTTAACACCCGGCCAATTTCTCATCTTCGCGACCTGAATTTCGTTATCAAAATGGCCGATATTACAGACAATAGCCTGATCACGCATCTTACTCATATGCTCAGCCGTAATGATATCCATATTGCCGGTTGTTGTGACAAAAATATTTGCATAAGGGAGCGCATCTTCAACAGTTGTGACTTTATAACCAGCCATACAGGCCTGCAGTGCACAAATTGGATCAACCTCTGAAACCCATACCTGAGCTTTATACTGCTTCAGAGCTTCGGCTGAACCTTTGCCCACATCGCCATATCCGCATACAAATGCAAGCTTACCGGCAATCATCACATCCATCGCTCTCTTAATACCGTCAACCAAGGATTCACGGCAGCCATAGGTATTATCAAACTTTGACTTTGTCACCGAGTCATTTACATTGATAGCAGGAACCAGAAGTTTCTTATCCGCTGCAAGCTGATAGAGACGATGCACTCCGGTGGTGGTCTCCTCAGAGACACCCTTCCAACGCTTGACGGCCTTTGTAAAGAAGCCAGGCTCCTCTGTAATAATCTTCTTTATGAGAGCATTGAATACCTGCATCTCCTCAACATCGGTTGGTTCATCAAGAAACGAGGGATCACCGCTTTCAGCTTCATAGCCCTTGTGCAGAAAGACAGTTGCGTCACCGCCATCATCCACAATCAGATCAGGGCCCCCTCCATCCGGCCAGCTTATAGCCTTTTTTGTGCAATTCCAATACTCTTTGAGATTCTCACCCTTCCAGGCAAAAACAGGAACTCCACTGGCAGCAATTGCGGCGGCGGCATGATCCTGCGTGGAAAAAATATTACATGAACACCAACGCACATCAGCACCAAGCTCGACCAATGTTTCAATGAGCACAGCGGTCTCAACCGTCATATGCAGACTACCCATAATCCGCGCGCCTTTGAGCGGCTTTGCAACGCCATACTTGGCACGCGTTGCCATCAAACCAGGCATCTCTTTTTCGCCGATTTCAATTGTTTTACGGCCCCATTCGGCCAGTCCGATATCTTTTACTTCATAATCCATCTTTAAAATTCCTTATTGAGACCACTAAGTGGTCTCAATGACGTGGTTAAAAAAATCACCTCAACTTTTACACTCGAACTAAGTGGTCTCAATGACGTGGTTAAAAAAATCACCTCAACTTTTACACTCGAGTTTGCAACCACCATGGCAAGCCGTAGCCTTGGCGAAGGCGGCTGGTGGTTGCAAAAAACTCCCATCAAACACCAGCGGCGGAGCGGAGAGCATCCGCCCGGTCTATGTTTTCCCAAGGAAAACCATCGCGACCAAAGTGGCCGTAGTTGGAGCTCTTACGATATGACCAGGTCTTGGGTGTTTTCAACCCCAGATCTTTGATCAACATTCCCGGACGAAAATCAAAGATCTCGTTGGACATTAATATCTGTTCGATTTGTATCTCAGAAATTTTACCTGTTCCGTAAGTACTGACATTGATACTCATGGGCTTCGCAACACCGATTGCGTATGCAACCTGGATCTCGCATTTATCAGCCAACCCAGCTGCTACAATATTCTTGGCTGCGTAACGACAGTAATAAGCCGCTGATCTATCAACCTTGGATGGATCTTTGCCGGAGAAAGCACCGCCGCCATGAGAACCAACCCCGCCATAGGTATCTACAATGATCTTACGGCCGGTTACACCGGAATCACCGCAAGGACCACCGATGACAAAACGCCCGGTCGGGTTAATGAAAAATTCCGTCTTATCCGTCAGCATCTTAGTCTCAGCCAGATAAGCGCGGGCATTTTCCTCAAGATCTTTACGAATTGTTTCAATCGGCACATCGCCAGTCTGATGCGAGATAACCACAGCTGTGATTTCTTTGGCAATTCCATTGTCATGCAGAACGCTGACCTGCGCTTTGGAATCAGGCCTCAGATAGGGAATCTCGCCATTTTTACGCAGCGCAGTAAAGAACTGCAATAATCCATGCGCGTAAACTATGGGAGCGGGCATCAATTCCTCTGTGGCATCAGATGCATAACCAAACATCATTCCCTGATCTCCTGCGCCTTGAGTGGCTGCATCCAGACGGTTTACGCCCTGTGCAATATCAACCGACTGACCATGCAGTGCATTGAGATAGTTGAAGGTATCAAAACTGAAACCCTCGGAGGGAACATTGTATCCAATATCCTTGACGACATCACGGGCTATGGCCTTCGGATTGATCTTATCCCAGTTCACGCATGTAACCTCACCCAGATTAACAATCAGGTTGGAGCCAACTGCGGTTTCACAAGCGACATGTGCCTCTGAATCCTGTTGCAAACACGCATCTAAAATTGCATCTGATATCTGATCGCACACTTTATCAGGGTGTCCCTCTGAAACTGACTCTGATGTAAAAATATGCCGGCTTGCTAGTTTACTCATTTATCTTTCCTTTTTTGTACAAAAAATCCTGAAATTACTGAAAATTGGCAGACTCCGTCCCCGCAAATTATGCAGATTTTTCAATCTGTATGATTTGTAAATCATTGTCTATTAAGTATTTATGCATAAAATATACGGCGACTCAAAAACATAGAAATGCCGTTCTTAAATTGATAAAAAATAATAGCATACGAGCCAGATTTAGGCAACATTGATAACCCTAAAAAAGGCAGTTAAGAAGTTCTAAAGCTGCTTTCAGCCGCCTGCCTGTGCGTTGCACGCAGACATGGCAACCAAATTTAGCTCTTGTGATGTGTCTTGCCATTGTCTTTAATTGTTCAGTTGTGTTTTAAACGCCGCAGCTTTAGTCAACAACGCTTCGCGTTGCATAGGAGAGATGGTTAAAAGGGTTGAAGGTTAAAGCGGTTAAAGGGGTCGAAGTAGTTGAAGGCGCGTAAAGGCGGAAACCATTTCAACCTTTTTAACAATTTCAACCACTTGAACTAACACAAATTTCTTGTTTTTTGTTGCAGCTTCTGAGCTATATGCAACTAAAGTACAAGTGCAAGAGTGCGTTTGAGACGTTGGAATCGGGGCCGAAAATGCTAACCGTTAAGCTTAGACGGTTTCTGCAAAGACTATACTTTTCGTGTCTTTCGTGGTTAAAACTATTTATTTCTTCCCAAAAGGTCGCTAGTTTACGGCTGTTCCGAATCATACTTTAGTTGCTTTCTCTTAAGAACTTATAAAATTGGCCTCTTACGTTTCTTGTTTTTTGTGACAGTAGTTGAGAGAATAGCAACTAATGTACGAATATCAAAGAACAGGGAAGTTGACTGCGGCATCTTTGAGAGCTGATCTGGACCAGAAAACAGCCCAAAAAAAAACGGAGCGCCAGGGCGCTCCGTTTTTTGTCTTATAACGCACTGTGTGCATTTTTCTAAAAGAACAATGTTCTTTTAGCTATTATGAAATGCTTCATCCAGCTGCGTCTGAGCATCAACCTGCATCGAATTCATATCCTCTTCACTGATCGGTTCAGCCTGAGGCACCAGTTTAAGATGGCGATGAAGCGGGAAGCCTGTTCCACCCGGAATCAAATGTCCGAGAATCACATTCTCCTTAAATCCACGCAGCTCATCAACACGGCCCATTGTAGCGGCATCAGTCAACACGCGAGTTGTATCCTGGAATGAAGCAGCAGAGATAAAGCTGTCCGTTTCCAAAGATGCCTTGGTAATACCAAGCAACGCGGGCTGAGCCTCAGCAGGACGTTTACCCTCTTCAAGTATCTTGTCATTGACATCAAGAAACTTCTGACGAGTAACCTGTTCACCCCAAAGGAAGTCGGTATCACCCGGGTTCGTGATGCGCACTTTGCGCAACATCTGGCTAACGATAATCTCAATATGCTTATCATTAATTTCCACGCCCTGTAGACGATAAACCTGCTGTACCTCATTAACAAGATAGTGCTGAAGCTCCTGCGGTCCACAGACGTCCAGAATTTCCTGAGGAACCACCGGACCCTCAGTCAACTGCTGTCCCTTTTTCACGCGGTCGCCTTTAAATACAACAACCTGTTTACCGATAGGAATAAGATGTTCTTCATCATGGCCGGTCATTTCATCACGAACCACCAGACAGCGTTTACCTCGCTGGTTATCGCCAAAGTCGACCACACCCTCAATACGGGAGATCTCAGCGGCATCCTTAGGCTGGCGAGCTTCAAAGAGCTCAACAACACGCGGCAGACCACCGGTAATATCACGGGTCTTAGACTCTTTACGAGGTGTCTTAGCCAGCAATGTTCCCGGAGTGACTTTTGCCTTCTCTTTTACCATCACAATAGCGCCTGACGGAATGTGATAGAAACCGAGAGTCTCTTTAGTCTTGGGATGATTAATGATGATCTGTGGATGCAGGGTTTCTTTTGTTTCCAATACAACCATTGAGGTCTTACCAGTCTGAGCATCCAGCACTGTACGTACCGAGACATCCTCTTCAAAGTCCTGGAATGAAATAACACCCGCGCCTTCAGCCAGGATCGGCAATGAATGCGGATCCCAGATAGCAATCTTCTGACCTGCTTCAACGGCAGAACCATCTTCCGCCAGCAGAACAGTACCGGTTTGCAGCACATAGGTATCGATCTCAACACCTTTATCATCAACAATCTCAATAGTACCATGCTTGTTAATAACAACAATGTTGCCATCATCGTTACGAACCGTACGACACTCGACGAGTTTAATGAAACCGCTGTTCTTCAAAACAATCTCAGGAATTTTAGAGATGGTTGATGCCGTACCACCAATATGGAAAGTACGCATTGTCAGCTGTGTGCCCGGCTCACCGATGGACTGAGCCGCAATAATACCTACTGCAGTTCCAATCTCAACATCACGACCGGAAGAGAGGTCACGTCCGTAACACTTGGCGCACATTCCATGTGCAGCATCACAGGTCAGACCGCTTCGAATCCAGATGTTCTCAACTTCGGCTGCGTCAATTGCCTTACAATACACTTCATTGATCTCAGCGTTAGCAGGAACAATTATCTCATTAGTGACCGGACTGAGAACGTCATACAGCGCAGTACGACCGAGAATACGTGCTGCCAAAGGAACAAGCGTCTCATCACCCTCTTCAATAGCCGCAACTTCAATACCGTTAACGGTATTACAATCCTGGGTTGTGATAATCACATCCTGAGAAACATCAACCAGCTTACGTGTAAGATAACCGGCATCAGCTGTTTTCAACGCAGTATCTGCCAGACCTTTACGTGCACCATGAGTTGAAATAAAGTATTCCAGAATACTTAACCCTTCTCGGAAAGATGCCGTAATAGGACGTTCAATAATTCTACCGGACGGATCAGCCATCAGACCACGCATTCCGGCCAACTGACGAATCTGCAACTTAGAACCACGAGCCTTGGAATCAACCATCATATAAACCGGATTGGTTTCAGTCGGATGCGGATTATCTTCGGTCACATTATGGTCAATGGTCTGATAAAGCTCATCGGATGTCTTTTCTGTTGCGGCTGTCCAGATATCAACAATCTTATTATGACGTTCACCATCAGTAATAACACCGCTCTGGAACTGTTCCTCAACCTCAGAAACTTTAATATAAGCCAATCTGATGATCTCATCCTTGATCTTTGGACGAATCATATCTTTAAGCCCCATGGAAACACCTGCAAGACATGCGTGCTTAAACCCAAGATCTTTCAGCTTGTCCAGTGCCTCGACCGTCACTTTATGCCCAGCCACCTGATGACTGTTCAAGATCAAGTCACCCAGTTTGCCTTTATCGATCTTGGTATTTATATAACCCAGTTCTTTCGGCCACAGCTCATTGAAAATAACGCGTCCGACTGTTGTTTCGATCGTACGTTTATCGAAAACACCAAACCGTTTTTCTACTGAGCCAAAGTCAGGATTGCGGAAATGGATACGGGTATGGTAAGTCACAATATTCTCTGCCAAGGCCAGATCAACCTCGGAAGCGTTATTGAATAAAGGCAGAACCTCTTTGTCTGCATTTCCAACACCGATTTCAACACCTGCCAGCTTATCCGACTGACTCAACATCGTTAAATAATATATGCCAAGCGCAATATCCTGTGTCGGCGTCATGATAGATTTACCAGAGGCCGGCGAAAAGATTGAATTGGAAGCCAGCATCAGCAAACGACTCTCAAGCTGAGCCTCTACAGAAAGAGGAACATGAACAGCCATCTGGTCACCATCAAAGTCAGCATTAAACGCGGTACAAGCCATCGGATGAAGCCTGATGGCCTCACCTTCAACCAACACAGGCTCAAAGCTCTGAATCGAGAGACGATGCAATGTAGGCGCACGATTAAGCATAACGGTCTTATCTTTGGTTACCTCTTCCAAGATATCCCAGACCTGCTCGTCATGACGCTCTATCATCTTGCGTGCTGTACGAACAGTATGACAGATGCCCTTCTCCTTCAAGCGACGGATAATGAAAGGCTCAAACAACGTAAGTGCCATTTTCTTAGGCAATCCACACTGTGTGATCTTCAACTCAGGACCAACCACAATCACAGAACGACCGGAATAGTCAACACGTTTACCAAGCAAGTTCTGACGAAAACGTCCACCCTTACCTTTAAGCATATCACTAAGTGATTTCAAAGGACGGTTGCCTGCGCCGGATACAGCGCGGCCATGCCGGCCATTATCAAACACCGCATCAACAGCCTCCTGCAGCATACGCTTCTCATTACGGATAATCACATCCGGTGTTTTGAGCGAAAGCAGGTTTTTCAGACGGTTGTTCCGGTTAATCACGCGACGATACAGATCATTCAGATCTGATGTGGCAAAGCGACCGCCTTCAAGCGGCACCAGCGGACGAAGTTCCGGCGGAATAACCGGCAGACAGTCCAGCACCATCCATTCAGGACGTGAAGCACTGAGGCGGAAACCATCCGCAATCTTCATACGTTTTGTAATCTTTTTGCGAGTCTGCTTACTGCGTGTATTCTCAATCTGTTCCTCAAGGCTCTGCATCAGGGCCTCCAGATTAACCTGCGCCAAAGCCTGACGAACTGCAAGTGCTCCCATGGTTGCCTCAAAAGACTCACCATATTTTTCCAGTGCTTCGTAGTACTCAGCCTCTGAAAGAAGCTGCATATACTTCAGCGGGGTATCACCTGGGTCGAGAACCATGTAGTCCTCATAGTAAAGCACGCGTTCGAGCTCACTGGCGGTTTTGTCCAACACCAGGCCAATACGACTGGGGCTACACTTGAAAAACCAGATATGCGAAACCGGCACTGCCAATTCAACATGGCCCATACGCTGACGACGAACACGTGAAACAGTTACTTCAACTCCGCAACGGTCACACACAACGCCCTTGTGCTTAATACGCTTATATTTACCGCAGGCACACTCCCAGTCGCGTGTTGGACCGAAAATGCGCTCGCAAAACAGACCGTCGCGTTCCGGACGGTAGGTGCGATAGTTAATTGTCTCCGGATTACGCACTTCGCCATGACTCCACGAACGAATAATCTCGGGTGACGCCAGCGTAATGCTAACCGCATCATAATGTGCGCCCGCGTCAAAAATACCACCAAACATTTCTCTTGCTGCATAAGGATTCATTTAGAAACTCCTGAAACTTTTTCGCCTTAAACTGTAGTAAAATCGGCAATCGGCGAAGCCGTCTCACCGCCAAGCAATTTCATATCCAGACACAAGCCACGCAACTCATGCATCAATACCGAGAATGACTCCGGCATACCTGCATCCAGCGTGTTTGTTCCTTTAACAATTGCCTCGTAAATTCTCGTACGCCCACCGACATCGTCTGACTTAACCGTCAGCAACTCCTGCAGAGCGTAAGCAACACCGTAGGCCTCCAAAGCCCAAACTTCCATTTCACCCATACGCTGACCGCCGTACTGAGCTTTACCACCCAGAGGCTGCTGCGTAACGAGTGAATATGGGCCAGTTGCACGAGCATGGATCTTATCAGTAACCAAATGATGCAATTTCAGCATATAGATCTGGCCAACAACAACGCGCTGATCAAAGCGGTCGCCTGTACGTCCGTCAAACAGATAGCTTTTACCATCCTCATGCAACCAGGCGTTTCCGCCGATCTCCTTTTTCTGAACATCATGCGCCTCATTGAGCAACCGATCAAGATCGGCCTCTTTGGCGCCATCAAACACCGGCGTTGCAGCCTTAAAACCAAGCACCTTACAAGCAGCTCCGAGGTATGTCTCAAAAAGCTGTCCCAGATTCATACGGGAAGGCACACCAAGCGGATTCAGCACGATGTCAACAGGAGTTCCATCCGGAAGGAAAGGCATATCGCAATCCGGCACAACCTTGGAAACAACACCTTTGTTACCATGGCGACCAGCCAGCTTATCACCCACCGAAAGATTCTTCTTCTCAGCGATGTAAACGCGCACCTGTTTAATGATACCGCCTTCATCAACAATTCCAGCAAACTCCGACCCTAGAAGATCATCATTCTCTTCACTGTCGAGTTCATCAAAACGTGGCTTATAGTTTGTGATGATCTCTTCAATCTTCTGCTGAACCGGACTACTTTCAATATAAACAGTATCATGGTGCTTTGCCAGATTGGCCAACAGCGTTTTAGTAATCTTCCGATTGGCAGGGATGATGACATCATCAGTTTTTGAGTTAATCACATCCAACGGAATCTTCTCTCCCAGAAGGATATTACTCAAAGCTGTTGTTAATTCATCTTCAAGCTCAGCGCGTTTCTTTTTGCGATCTGCCTCAACATCGCGAACCTCTTTCTTCTCGTTTTCAGGCATTCCAAGAGAGAGAAAAGGACGACGAACATCCTGTTGTGAGGTTACCTTGACATCCATCACGGTGCCGTAAAGGCCACTAGGAACAGTCAAAGATGTGTCACGCACATCGGCAGCCTTCTCACCAAAAATTGCTCTCAGCAAGCGCTCTTCAGGAGCGAGCTCAGTTTCGCTTTTAGGTGTGATCTTACCAACCAGAATATCACCAGGACGAACCTCTGCGCCAACGCAGATAACACCATCAGAACCAAGATTCTTCAATGCCTCTTCGCCAACATTCGGAATGTCACGGGTAATTTCCTCGGGTCCCAATTTGGTATCACGGGCTCCCACATCAAAGTCCTGAATATGAATTGATGTAAAGATATCATCACGAACAATACGTTCGCTTACCAGAATAGCATCCTCAAAGTTATAACCGGTCCAAGGCATAAAGGCTACCAACAGGTTCTTGCCCAGAGCTAGTTCACCATTTTCGGTAGCAGGTCCATCAACCAGAACATCGCCCTTCTTAACCTTGGCACCAACCGTTACGATTGGTTTCTGGTTAAAACAGGTACCTGCATTACAACGACGGAATTTCTGGAGATCATAGCGCCAGATGCCTTTGGAATTATCATTCTTCTTAGGCTTTCCGGTTGGCATTGTGCCGTCAGGTGTAACGACAATCTTAGTCGCTGAAACATAAGCAACAACTCCATCATCGCCTGCCAAGACAGTAACACGTGAATCTTTAGCCGCCAGCGCCTCCAGCCCTGTTGCCACATACGGACTCTCAGCTCGTAGCAGAGGCACCGCCTGACGCATCATGTTAGAACCCATCAACGCACGGTTAGCATCATCATGTTCAAGGAACGGAATCAATCCAGCCGCAATCGAGATCACCTGCATAGGTGAAACGTCCATATACTGAACTTTATCGCGATCAATATCCTCAAACTCTGTTTTATAACGACAGGTGACACGCTTGTTAACAAAAACACCATCTTTGCCTACCACTGCGTTTGCCTGCGCAATAATAAAGACCTCTTCCTGGTCAGCCGACATATATTCGACTTCATCAGTTACCTTGCCATCTTTAACAACCTGATACGGGCTCTCAATAAATCCGAATTTATTAATGCGGGCATAAATACCCAGCGAGGAGATCAAACCAATGTTTGGACCTTCAGGAGTTTCAATAGGACAGATACGACCATAATGTGATGGATGAACGTCACGCACCTCAAAACCGGCACGCTCACGACTCAAACCACCAGGACCCAGTGCACTAAGACGGCGCTTATGCGCCAGACCGCTCAACGGGTTGGTCTGATCCATAAACTGACTTAACTGACTGCGACCAAAGAAGTCCTGAACAACAGCTGAAAGTGATTTGCTGTTAACCAGACGTGCCGGAGCCAATACACCATTGGCAGGATCATGCAGCGTCATACGCTCACGGATCAAACGCTCTGTACGGGCCAAGCCTACACGGCACTGATTCTCAAGCAACTCGCCGGCAGTACGAATACGGCGACTTCCAAGATGGTCAATATCATCAACAGTATCTTCGCCAACGTGAATACGCAACAAGAGACGAATCGCCTCAATCACATCAATTCCGCTCTCATGCAAGATACGCATCTCATCGGAGACCTTCTCCTGCAATCCAAGCTTCTGATTGATCTTATGACGACCAACTTTACCCAGGTCATATCGACGCGGATCAAAGAATAAGCGCTTCAAAAGAGCCTTGGCATTTGAAGAAGTAGCCGGGTCACCAGGACGCAGAGTCTTGTAAATGCTTGTTAATGCATCGTCTTCACAGTGAATGCCGTCATTGTTATCTGCACGTAACGTCTTAATCAGAACGCCTTCATCAACAGAAACATCCACCACTTCGATACGTTCAATACCGGCCACTGCAATCTGCTCCAGCAACGCAGGGGTAATTGGATCATAACGACGTGCAAGAACTGCCTGAGAATCAACATCAATCAGGTCATCCTTCATCACCAGCATCTCAAGAACTTCAGGATCATAAGTGCTGTTAACTGGCAGAAGTTTAAAAGTATAGAAAAGATTCAGAATCTCTTCATCAGTGCCATAGCCCAAAGCACGCAGAAATGTAGTTGCATAGAACTTCCTGCGCCGACGGCGGCGATCCATATAAATCCACATCAGATCACTGGAGTCAAACTGGATCTCAATCCATGAACCACGATCAGGTATAATGCGTACAGAGTAGAGGATTGAACCGTTAGGATGGATTGTTTTCTCTGAACAAATTCCGGGAGAACGATGCAGCTGGGATACAATAACGCGCTCAGCGCCATTGACAACAAAGGCTCCATCAGTGGTCATCAGGGGAATTTCCCCCATGAA
Organism: Kiritimatiellia bacterium; assembly: GCA_027858965.1. Lineage (GTDB taxonomy): Bacteria > Verrucomicrobiota > Kiritimatiellia > RFP12 > UBA1067 > M55B167. The sequence goes on along the minus strand of JAQIBS010000210.1, from coordinate 34,616 downwards.
AACATCCTCTTCGCGCACCTCATCGCCATCTTTCAGGCGGAACGTCGCGTGTAGCGGAGCGGAAAAAGTATTGCCGTCAGCCATGGCTTCAAGATCGGAAGATTTTGGATCTCCCATTTCATACTTCACAAAATCCAGAGTGTACCGGCCGTCATAACTGTCAATAGGGAATACCTCTTGAAAGATGGCCTGGAGCCCTTTTTTATTACGTTTTCCTGGAGCAGAATTCAACTGCACAAAATCTTCGTACGACTTGGTCTGAATTCCGATCAGATCCGGCGGCTGAATTACAGGCTTCAGCTTGCCAAACACTTTACGTTCAACCATTGCTTACCTCAGGTTGGATGTTTCCAAAACTGCCGCCAATGCAACCAGGCACGTCAAAGTCTAAACTTTGTTCCCATCGAAGGCGTTCGGTTAACGATTGAAACCGGTTATGAATATGAGTGTGGTAAGCAGCCACTTTGGTAATTCCATTCACACTTCGGCGGTTAAAAACCGAAAGCCCCGTCAGATACGATACCAATCGTTCTTACGCGACAAAAAAATACTGACGACCATCATTCATGTTTACCTTATAAAAAGGAAAGTAAGAACTGCCCAGGTCATCACTTGAACAGTCCCTACTACTCGGCCTGGCGGCCTCGGTCTTTGTAAACAAAGACTTTTATACTGGATAGCAAGGGGTGCTGCTGCTGGATGAGGGGGCGCTCAATAGCGCCCCCTATCAGCTTGCAGCAGGCTGAAGGGAGATTTATTTAATCTCAACTTTAGCGCCGGTTTTCTCAAGCTGCTCTTTCAGCTTATCAGCCTCGTCCTTGGTGCATCCTTCTTTGATTGCTTTAGGAGCGGCTTCAACCATCTCTTTGGCGTCCTTCAGGCCAAGACCTGTGATTGCGCGGACTTCTTTAATAACAGCAATTTTGCTGGCACCAAAGTCTGTCAGAACAACATCAAATTCGGTCTGCTCTTCAGCAGGCGCATCGCCAGCAACAGGCGCAGCCATAGCAGCAACTGGTGCAGCAGCTGAAACGCCCCATTTATCTTCCAAAGTCTTTACCAGCTCTGAAATCTCAAGAACGGTAAGACCGCTCAAAAACTCGACTACCTGATCTGTAGTAATATCACTCATTTTTTTGTTCCTTTTCTGTTGTGCAACCGCACGTGCTAATTCACGTGAGGAGACTCCGCAAACTCCACTGCCACCAGGGCAGCCGCCTCTTTTCTTCGACAGAAGTTTCAACACTCGTTAAAACCCGAGCCTTACGGATTTTACGACACTTTATGCCGCAGATTCATTTTTTTCTTCAAGTGCCTTAAGCACATAAAGCACATTCAATAAAGGCGCATTCATTACGCGCACCAGGCTTGTGGCAGGTGCCAGCATGGTATTGAGAAGCATTGAACGCATAACATCCTTGGAGGGAAGCGTAGAAAGAGCAACCACATCCTCAGCATTAAGTATTTTCTGTTCAACATTCGCACCCTTAACATCAGTTTTGGTGCTTTTCGCAAATGCAACAAGCATTTTAGCAACTTCCGCAACATCACCGGAACCGGTAACAACAGCCGTCTGACCAGCCAGCATAGAACTGATGTCATCCCACTTCAGCATTTCTGCTGTTCTAGCAAGATAACTGTTCTTAACAACCATCAAACGTGTATCAACACCTTTCAGCTCTTTGCGTAATGCACTTAGCTGTTCAACCTTCAAACCGCCGTAATTGACGATAAAGCAAAACTCGGATTCTTTAACCCGATCAATAACTTCATCAAGTATGGAATTTTTTTCTGATCTCATTGAAACTCTCCTTAGTCTTTCAACTGGACTGCAACGCCCACACCCATGGTCGAGCTAACGGTCAAAGAACACAGGAAAGTGCCCTTGGCGCCAGAGGGACGTTCAGACTTAACTGCATCAACAATCGAAGTGATGTTTTCGACCAGCTTGTCCTCGTCAAATGAACACTTGCCACAAAGCACGCAAACGTTGCCTGTGCGATCCATACGAAAATCAACCTTACCGCCCTTGGCGGCCTTGATTGCCATTGAGGTATCATCTGTTACAGTGCCTGTCTTGGGGTTTGGCATCAAACCGCGCGGACCGAGAACACGTGCAATCTTACGCACCTCTTTCATAGCGTCTGTTGTTGCAATCGCAACATCAAAATCAGTCCAGCCACCTTTGACCTTTTCAATCAGATCTTCGTAACCGACTTCATCCGCTCCGGCCTCACGTGCCTGATCGGCATGCTCACCAGCAGCAAAAACAATCACTCGGATATTTTTACCTGTCCCGTTGGGCAGGGTCACCGTGCCGCGTACAGACTGGTCGGACTTTTTAGGGTCCACACCAAGGTGCATTGCAACTTCAACTGTTTCATCAAATTTGGCGCTTGCAGTGCTCTTAACGAATGCGACTGCCTCCTCCAAAGACACCAGACCTTCAGGGGCCTTTTTCTTGGCGTCATTATAGCGTTTACCATGTCTTGCCATTTTCAGTTCCCTTTAAATTAGCCTTCTACTTCAATACCCATATTCCGCGCTGTACCTTCGATCATCCGCATGGCGGCCTCTTCGGTATTGGAATTAAGATCTGCCTTTTTCAGTTCAACGATCTCACGAATCTGATCACGTGTCACCTTGCCGACCTTATCACGATTGGGAACTCCGGAACCCTTAGCAAGACCCGCGGCCTTTTTCAGCAAAGCTGAAGCCGGAGGGCTTTTAAAAACCAGGGAAAAACTGCGATCCGCATAAACGGTTATCACGACCGGTATAATCAAACCGGCTTTATCCTGCGTCTTGGCGTTGAATTCTTTACAGAACATCATAATGTTCACGCCTGCAGCACCTAATGCTGGTCCCACCGGAGGTGCTGGATTCGCCGCGCCTGCGGGAATCTGCAACTTGATAGTACCTGTGACTTTTTTAGCCATAATTGCACCTAACTTTTTTCTGTCGTAACTCTCCCGGTATCCCACCCGGTACAAACGAATCAACAATTGAAAAACCGGCAGCCTGCCTCATCGACAGACAAAACCGACAAATCTTACACGTCTTCAAGAACAGCGCGCTCAACCTGCCAGTATTCCAGTTCGACCGGAGCATTACGGCCAAAGATCGCTACTGAGACCTTTAGCTTACCCCGATCAGGATCCACTTCATCAACAATTCCGTTAAAACTCATAAACGGACCATCAGTGATTTTAACAGTTTCGCCTGGCTCATAAACAACCTTAGGCTTAACCTTCTCTTCTTTTTCAGCCACTTGGTTGATAATATCATCAACCTCTTTAGCCGACAGCGGCATCGGATGATCGCCACCGATAAATCCTATGACACCCGGAGTCTCTTTTAAAAAGCGCCAGGTCGGTTCGATTATCTCACGGTTCTCTTCATAAAGGGCCAGATTAATTAATACATACCCAGGAAAAAATTTACGAGTTATAGTGGTTTTTTTGCCGTTCTTGACCTCAGAAACCTTCTCGGTCGGAATAACGACTTCGCCAATATAATGCCCCATCTCTTCAAGACGCACACGCGCCTCAATGGAACGTCTAACCTTGAGCTCCTGCCCGGTTAATGTATGTAATACAAACCACTGTTTATTCATGGTCAAATCTCCGGCCTATGCTTATGCAATGATCAGTTGAAGCACAAATTGAATCACCTTATCACAACACAAAGTTGTAACAGCCAATATCACAATAAATGCAATTACCACATATGTAGAATCAACCAGTTCCTGCTTATCCGGCCACGAAACCTTTTTGAACTCTACACCAACTTCACCGAGATATGATCCCAGACGCTGAACTGTACTCTTTATATCACTCATTTTTTAAGACCCTTCGGTCATCCGCGGATAAATACGAAAAACTGCAGCTGCACCCTCAGGGACAGAACAGTTAAAATCCGCTGTGAAATGGCAGGCCAAGAGGGAATCGAACCCCCAACACCCGGTTTTGGAGACCGGTGCTCTGCCAATTGAGCTACTGGCCTAAAAAATCACTTAACTTCACGATGCAATGTACGTCTACGCTCACCCTTGCAGAATTTTTTCATCTCCAAACGTGTGGCTACAGTACGCTTGTTGCGTGTAGTTGTGTAATTACGACGCTTGCACTCAGTACAAGCCAAAATTGCTAAATCTCTTGCCATGTTTTCGCCCCTTCATGAAGCTGTAATTCCTGCCGGAGCCTGTTGTGCTCCAGCAGGAATCGCTCACAGGAAACTACTTTATTTTTTAACTAATGCTACTGTTCCAGCACCAACGGTACGGCCGCCTTCACGAATAGCAAAACGCATCTTATCTTCCAAAGCAACAGGTGAGATCAGCGTGACTTCAATAGAAATATTGTCGCCAGGCATAACCATCTCAACACCCTCAGGAAGGGTGATGTCGCCTGTCACATCAGTTGTACGAATGTAGAACTGAGGACGATAGCCTTTAAAGAAAGGAGTATGGCGTCCGCCCTCTTCCTTGCTCAGGATATATACTTCACCAGAAAATTCCGTGTGAGGTGTGATAGATCCGGGCTTAGCCAGTACCTGACCACGCTCAACGTCTTCTTTCTTTGTGCCACGCAGCAAAGCACCGATGTTATCGCCAGCCTGGCCCTGAGCCAGCAGCTTACGGAACATCTCAACACCGGTACATGTTGTCTTGGCTGTAGGACGCAGACCAATGATCTCCACCTCTTCACCTGTTTTGACAACACCACGCTCAATACGGCCGGTCACCACTGTTCCACGACCTTCAATTGAGAACACGTCCTCAATCGGCATTAGGAAAGGCTTATCCAGAGCACGCTCCGGCTCAGGAATGTAGGTATCCAGCGCATCCATCAGATCCTGAATACATTGGGCTGCCGGGTCTGTGACATCGGTGACCTGAGTTGCAGGCAGAGCTGAACCGCGGACAATCGGAATGTCATCGCCCGGATAGTCATATTTGGAGAGAAGTTCGCGAACTTCCATCTCAATAAGCTCAAGCAGCTCTTCGTCGTCAACAAGGTCAACCTTGTTCAGGAATACAACAATTGCCGGAACACCAACCTGACGGGCAAGCAGAATGTGCTCGCGAGTCTGAGGCATAGGACCATCAGATGCGCTTACTACGAGAATAGCTCCATCCATCTGCGCAGCACCAGTAATCATGTTCTTAACATAATCAGCATGGCCAGGGCAGTCAACGTGAGCATAGTGACGGTTTTCGGTACCATACTCAACGTGCGCTGTTGCAATTGTTAAAATTTTAGTGGAATCACGACGTCCTGCTGACTCAGATGCCTTAGCTACCTGATCATATGCAATTGCCTCGCAAAAACCTTTAAGTGACTGAACGTTTGTAATCGCAGCGGTCAGTGTTGTTTTACCATGGTCAACGTGGCCAATTGTGCCGACGTTGACGTGAGGTTTTGTTCTCTCAAATGTCTCTTTCGCCATTTTAAGTTTCTCCTGTGAGTTGTGACAAAAAAAATCTATCAAAGTGGAGCCAACGAGCAGAATCGAACTGCCGACCTCATCCTTACCAAGGATGTGCTCTACCGACTGAGCTACATTGGCATTGCTGAAACCCCAAAAGGGGTAAAGTTCCCCTTACCCATGAACAATCAAACATCCAAAACCACTCTGGCAATGAACTCAATCGCATTGGAATCTCAATACTTTGATATAATTCGCGCTTTACAGAGAAAAATACTCCCTGAAAAGAAACGACAGATAGAATACCCAAAACCAACGCCCTTTGTCAACTGCCGCATACAACATTTATCATTTATTTTTCAGTGACACCACATAAACCGTAGCGCAACATAGCCGCAACCATTTTTTCTGAGCAGGATTAACAGGATTGACAGGATTGACAGGATTTTTTTACAGCGTTGCTTGTTATCCACAAAGAATGCATGGAACGCAAAGAAAATGGTTAACTGTTTTGTATGTAGGAGATATATTAATGAATGATAGTAGTACGATACACTATGAAATTAGTCCGCTTAAATCTGGTTGTAGCATGCGATTCTCTTTAATAAGATCTTTCAACTCAACGTAGGTGCGTTTTAACGCAGCCTCACGGCCCAGAATCGCTGTCAGGTTTGATTCAACAGCTCTCTTAACCTCAAGATTTGCTGTATCCTGCTCCTGGATCAGATTGTAAAATGAATCTATATTAGTTCGCACACTCTGCTCAGGATTAGGAACACCTCCACTAAAATGACGATTCCCGCCCCTGACATACGACTTGCCCGCATAGGAAAGACAGGCTGTCGCCTGTGTGCCCTGCAAAGATGCCGTTAATCTACCGGAACGAATCCAGTCGTGATACATACCCAGAACCCCCTGATGCGACCAGAGCATTCCATCTTCAAATTGATACGTCACCATGGAAGAGTCCAACGCATCACCATGCACCGAAGGCCTGAAAGCGGCTGAGGCCCCCATTGCTCCCACTGGCTTACGACCAATAGCCCAGATCACGGCATCAATAATGTGAATGTCATAATGCACAATATAGTCGCCTCCAAGGGCAACATCATTGCACCAGACCAGCTCCTTAAGCCGGTTCTCAATGGTATTTCCGGTTGGCGGATCCTGATATCCGTTACCACCAGCCCATCCCGATGAAAACACAGCCTGCAGACGCCCCAGTGCACCGGAACGGACTCTCTTACAAACCTCTCTATTGACAGGATCTATCGGCAATTGGTAATCAGAGAGAAAAACCAGTCCTGATGTTCCAGCCAATTCGGCGAGTTTCTGAATCTTCAAAGTACCCGGAATGTCAATTGCCACCGGTTTAGCCATATAGATATGCAACTTCGCCTCTATGGCAGCCTCAGCCAGCCCCGGAAAGAAATACGGTGGAGTCTGAAGCACAACAGCATCAACCCCGGAATCCATCAAACGCTTATACCCGTCCAGCCCGGAGAATCGTTTATCAGCCGCAACCCCCAGAATATCTCCCACTCGCTGCGACCGTTCCAGGAAATAATCCGAGACCGCCACAAACTTAAAACCGCCATGCGATTGAAACAAAGTGCTGATCCATGATCCGCGTCCGCCACAACCAATCAACCCCACCTTAAGTTTCTTGCCTTCCACAGCTGCGCTTTGTGCAAAAACCGGATTGGCAACCAATGGCAGAGCTGCCATGCCGGCATGAGCTAATCTAACAAAATCGCGTCTTCCTAAATTCATAATTTTTTCCTCTAATGCAGCGGAGCCGCAACCAAACTTAACCCTTGTGATATGCAAATTTTTCTCATTCATTGAACAGTTGTGTAATATGCATCACTGCATTAGTCAACAACGCTTCGCGTTGCATAGGAATAAAGAAAAGAAAGATTTCAATGCTGTAGAAAAAATAATCCTTCATGCTTTTCTTGTTTTTTGTGACAGGAGTTGAAAGAATAGCAACTAAAGCACAAACATTCTACTTTTTCCGATAGCCAAGCCAACGCGCCACAGCCGCATTCTTTGAACGCACATGCAATTTCTTATAGATGCGTAAAACATAGGTATGAACTGTTCCAAAAGCCACATTCAGCTGATCCGCGATCTCTTTATACGAGTATCCCTGCGCCAGCAAATCAAGCACCTGCTTCTCACGTGGAGCCAACTCGGCCGCCTCATCACACCGATCCCCGGCCTGCACCTCCTGGGTGTCAACAGAAGACTGATTTCTGAACGCATCAACAACCTTACGAGCCAAAGCACTTGTCAAAGGAGCCCCCCCTTGGTGAATATCACGAATTGCGGTCAGAAGGTCACGCATGCGGACCGGCTTTACAAGATAACCATGAGCCCCCGCTGCCAGTGCCCTGAACAGGCTGTCTGTGTCCTGATACACCGTCAGCATAACCGTCTGCAACCCGGGGATTTTATCGGAAAGAATTCCGACACACTCGATACCGTTCATGCCAGGCAAATTAATATCCATTACCGCAACTTGAGGCATCAGCGCAGGGGCATTCTCGACAGCATCCTCACCTGACGCAAAGGCACCCACACAGTTGCACTCACTGTCATTGTTAATCATCTCAGCCAAACCGGAGCGCAACCGGCTATCATCTTCAACCACTATTACATTGATAGGCATATTTACAATCTTCAGTTTACAGTTTACAGTCGTCAGTTTACAGTTTACAGTTTACAGTTTACAGTTTACAGTTTACAGTTATTAGTCTACTTTGCCCTTTAAGTTGCTCAACTTTAGAACTCGCGCACTTTAATTGCTATAAAATCAACTTCTCGTTATTTATACACGTTTTTTTATCTCTCACAGAGACACAGAGATCACAGAGTTTATATATTACTCTCTGTGGCCTCCGTGCCTCTGTGAGAAACATTATTGCCTTAGTAACAAACACCTGTATCCAATCAGTTTGGTTATGGCTCCGCAGCATTAGCACTTTAGAACTTTCGCACTTCTTCACTCTTCACTCCAGTATACAAACAAAAAGCCGCCCTGAAAAGGACGGCTTTAATAATAATCGACTTAATTCAGATTATACCAATGCAGCACGGGCAGTTTCAACAAATTTTTTGAAACCCTCTGCATCGTGAATGGCAATCTCAGAAAGCATCTTACGATTAACTTCGATACCTGCCTTTGTCAGCCCCTCAATAAAGCGGCTATAAGTCATACCCTCTGCGCGTGTAGCGGCATTAATACGGGCAATCCACAAACTGCGAAACTCACGTTTACGCAACTTACGATGCATAGTGGCAAGGCGCTGTGCACGATCGACAGCCTCGGTGGCCGTACGAAACAGCTTACTGCGGCCGCCTCTAAAGCCTTTAGCCGCCTCTAATCTACGACGTCTCCGCTCTCTTGATGCTGGTGCATTTGTTATTCTCATTGCACAATCTCCTTAATCAGTTACCCTGCAGCATACGAGCCGCTGTTTTCTTGAAACAATCTTTTGCAACAGTTTCCCCACGGAGATTACGCTTACGCTTTGCAGTCTTATGACCGTTCAGATGGGACTTGCCCGACTGAGTGCGTTTAATCTTTCCCGTGGCCGACATTTTGAGACGCTTAACAGCGGCTCTTTTGGTTTTCATTTTAGGCATTATGAACCTCTTTCATGTTTACCTTAATTAACCCGCAAGGCAGTCAGCCAATGCTAGCCTGTACGAGCACAAATTCGCCTGCTATGGCAAAAAGGAACAATATATATATCAAATTAAGCCGACTTAGTCCAGTCTCTCACCCGTTTTTTAAAATATTCGTAGATATTTCACAAAAAACCATGCGATTCCAGCAACAACCCCGCCCACAATAAGACACACAGCAGGAACACCAATCACCAGTGCCAAAAAAACGGTTACCAACGCAACGATTAATCCCAACGGGGTTTTTCGGCTTCGATTGAACATAGTAAACGCCACACCGGCCATCAAACCCGCAACCGCCGGACGTAATCCAGACATTGCATCTTTCAGCACAGCAAGCTCCGACATATAATCGAATGCAATCGCGTAGGCCAGCAACACAAAGAAAGGCACCAGCACAATACCCAGCATAGCCGCCAATGTACCGAAAACACCGCGCAACTGGTGACCCATCAACATAGAGGTGTTTACCGCAATCACCCCCGGAATCAGCTGAGCCATGGCATAATAATCACTCATATCCTCCAGCTTACACCACCCCCGACGCTCAACCACCTCGCGTTCCAACAATGGAAGCATGGCATAACCACCGCCAAAAAGCACTGCGCCAATCTTTGCAAAACTCACAAAGATCTGCATCAACCCAACTCTGTTTTGATCAACCATCTTTCCTTTTCAGTCCATAAATTTTTTCACATCAACCCCTATTAAAAAGGGTCAAAACGCGATACCACGTCCTTTAAAGAGGTTTTTTAGGCACAGAATGTAGTTTACCATTGTATTTAAGCCAATAAAACAGTATAAATAGCATTTCTTTTTACGGAGAGGTGACCGAGTGGCCGAAGGTGTAGCATTGGAAATGCTATGTACCCCCTGGGTACCGAGGGTTCGAATCCCTCCCTCTCCGCCAGTCTCCGTTTCGAGTAACGCGAGAAACGAAGACTGCCGCGACGAAGCTGATGCCGAAGGCTGAAGCGAAGACGGGTTCCTCAACAAAACCATATCGACCATGGCGCATAAAAACGGTTACGGCCTTTACAGATGAATCCAGAGCACTAGCCTTTGAAAAATATCTCAAAAGCCAATCGGGACGAGCGTTTGCAAAAAAACATCTATGAGAACCCGAGCAGAGGGTTCGATTCGGGTATCCTCTGCTCTGCTTTCCAATATAGCAAACACACCTGAACAGCAAAAAGCGGCAACGCATATATATCTTGATGTATTTTTAATCATAGAACATATTCCCTTATTAAGTTGTTCCCTTATTAGCAACCCTCGGTTATAGTTTTGATATGAATCGGATTTTTTATAACGCAATGATTTTGAAAGAGCCCTACTCTGGAGTAGAGGTAACAGTGCACCAGCTGGCTGCCGCGTTGACAGAGCATGGTACACTACCAATGGAAATCTGCCTGCCGAGCAACCACCGCCCGATTCCAGAGTCAGATCACGTCAAACTAAACTACGTTTCTGCAACGGCACCATCCCGCATTCTGCGTATTTTATGGGAACAACTTGTTCTTCCATTTAAACTGGCAAGCAATAAAGCTCAACTACTACATTCACCAGCTTACGTGGCAACCCTGGTTGCACCATGTCCGGTTGTACTAACTATTCATGATCTACATGTCATGACTCATCCACAGTTCTGTACCAAAAGAAACCGACTTCACTACAGCATAATGGTCCCCCTATCCATACGCAAAGCCACCGCTATAATTACCTTTTCAACTTATACTAAACTCATCATCCAGAACCGTTTTCCTGATGCGGCAAATAAAATAACGGTCATCCCTCCGGGAATATCCCCCATCTTCAAACGTAATGAAAAATATGCCGACATCCAGCAGATTCGACATAAATACAAATTACCACCATCTTTTCTGCTGTTTGTCGGCGATTTAACCTACCGCAAGAATATTCTAGGACTAATCAGCGCTTTCGCAATTGTTCAGGCAGAACGACCGGACATGCATCTCATTCTAGCCGGTGCCGCCGACCAATCCACAGCAACTGCGCTCGACAAACAGATTCGCAAGCTTGGACTGACACACCGGATCAGCCGAGTTGGATATGTAGACATTCCTGATCTGCCTATTTTATACTCTATGGCACAGGCATTCGTTTTTCCTTCACATGACGAAGGCTTTGGCCTTCCTCCGCTGGAAGCGATGGCCTGCGGCTGCCCGGTAGTCTGTTCCGGAGGAGCATCGGTGGAAATCTGCGGAGATGCCGCTGTCACCTGCGATTCTCTCGACCGTTCCTCAATTGCCAGCGCAGTCAGTCTATTACTGGACCATCCGCAATACAGAGCAGAGAAGATTGTAGCAGGATACAAGAAAGCCGGTGAATTCACCTGGCAAAAATCTGCTTTGGCAACGGAGGCGGTATACAAAAAGGCTCTTAGGGGTTAGGGAGCTGAAGGGGGTTAGGGAGCTGAAGGGTGAAACGGCAATTCCAAGGTAATAGCTGCTTCGCGCAAGCCTCTATCTTTGGTGGTCGTAATCAAAACTCTTCTTCTATGCAACGCGCAGCGTTGTTGACTAAAGCTGCCACTTCGACAAGCTCAGGACAGGCGGCGTTTAACACACAAAGGGACATTGGGAACAAATAGGTTCGTTCATCACAAGAGCTTAATTTGCTTGCCATGTCTGCGTGCAACGCACAGGCAGGCGGCTGAAAGCAGCTTTAGTTTTATTCAAACTCCGCAGCAACCTTTTTTAACCACTCTGGAATATTTATCTCCTGCGGACAATGCGCGACACACTTTCCGCACTGCACACATGCAGATGCCTTTTCATGAGGCAAATTACCGCTATACAATGCCGGCTGTAATGCATGCTTCCGTTCAACTAGAATGTGTTTGTTGTATAGATCAAACATTAGAGGAATATTAACCCCTACAGGACAACTATTCAAGCAATATCCACATTTACTACACCCTATAGGCACAAAATCACGAATAAAACGACAGACCTTCTCCAGAACATTTCCTTCGGCATCTGTAAGCCCCCCGATTTCAGCTGTAGACACAGCCAGCAAATTATCCTTAACCTGATTCATCTCAGACATGCCGCTCAATACTACAGAGGGCTCCGGCTGATTCCACAACCAGTGTAACGCACTGGTTACAGGATTCAATCCACTCTCTTCAAAAAGGCGACAAGCCCCGGGCGGCATCTGCGGTCCCGTCAGGAATCCTCCAAAAAGCGGCTCCATCACAGCCACACCAATCCCCTTGTCCGCCGCGTATTTCAGACCTCTGACACCGGCCTGCACATCGGCCTGAGCGTAATTATACTGGATCTGGCAGAAATCCCAGTCATAGGCATCTATCACTTGCTTAAAGAGCTCAAAATCATCATGGAAAGAAAACCCGGCAAATCTTATACGACCGCGTTTCTTCTCCTCATCAAGCCATTCCAGAGTACGTGTTTCAAGGACTCTCTTCCAGTTATTTTTATTAATGGCATGCAGTAGATAAAAATCACTCTTCTCACACTGAAGACGTTTTAACTGAGTCTCAAAGAGATCATTCTGATCACCATCTTTTTTCAGATCCCATATTGGCAGCTTGGTGGCAACATAGGTTTTGTCGCGCCAGCCATTATTCAGAAGCTCACCAACGACTATCTCGCTATCACCTTCGTTATAAACATAAGCGGTATCAACATAATTGATTCCGCCATACAATCCAGATTCAAGCAGCTCAATTGCCCGGGCGTGATCAATTTTACCATCAACGGAAGGAAGACGCATCGCACCAAACCCCAGCATTGAAACCAATACATTCGTACGGGAACCAAATGGACGATAGAGCATTGAAGAGTTGTAATTCAGAATTTCCATTTCAAAACCTCTTTAGTTGCTATTTCCTCAACTTCTTGTTGTTTATGCACGTTTCCCGAACCGCGAATCTCTGTTGCGCTGAGAATTTTTTTGACGCTAATCGCTAAAAATTCTAAGCGCAGGGGTTTGCTGGGCTGCAGTAATAATTTACTTGATGTGGCAATTTCAAGTGATTAACGACCCCTCGTAGCGGGGATGAAATTGCCACATCTATTCGCGGAGATTGGCTCTCACTTCGTTCATTGCCGTCGCTTCGCGCCAGCCTCTACCTTCGGTGGTCGCGGTTAAAAAATTGGTTGCGGCTCCGCTGCATTAGTCAGCTGCGCTGATCAAGACTCATATACGGACGTTCATTAAAGATCGCTTTATATGCCGGACGAATAATCGGTCCGCTGTTTACAAGCTCCTCAATGCGGTGGGCACACCAGCCGACAACACGTGCCACAGCAAAAAGCGGCGTATACAAATCAACAGGAATATTAAGCATGTCATAAACAAAACCGGAGTAGAAATCAACATTAGCGCAAAGATCACGCTTTTTATCACGACTGCGATTAAAAATTTCCGGTCCGAGACGTTCAATCGTCTCATAGAGCTTCAGTTCCTCCTCACGTCCCTTATTCTTAGCTAATGCTCGAGCCTTGACACGCAGCATATCGGTTCTGGGATCTGATAGCGTATAAACCGCATGACCCAGACCATAAATCAATCCCGTGCCGTCACCAGCCTCTTTATCAAGAATCTTCTGCAGATAATCGGCTATCTCACCCTCATTATCCCAATGGTCTATATTCTCTTTAATTTCACGCATCTGCTCCATCACGCGCAAATTAGCACCACCATGCCTTGGCCCCTTTAATGATAATGTAGCCGAAGCAATCGCACCGTAAGCATCTGTACACGATGAAGTCACAACATGGGTCGTAAATGCAGAGTTATTACCTCCACCATGCTCTGCATGAAGCACCAGGCAAAGATCAAGCAGCTCGGCCTCCAACGTAGAATACATGCCATCCTCACGCATCAACAACAGAAAATTTTCAGCTGTGCTCAACCCCGGTTCAGGATTACGCAGCATCAGACTCTGGTTCATATGGTAATGAGCCTTGGCCTGATAGGCATACGCGGCAATCACAGGAAAACGTGCGATCAGATCAACGCTCTGCCTGAATGTGCTTTCGAGATCCAATCTATCCGGTGCCGGGTCATAGGTATATGCCATTAAAACAGCGCGTGCGATGCTGTTCATCAAATCACGTCCGGGAGCCCTGATAATGGCATTTTCTTTAAATCCATCAGGCAGGTTTCTGCGCTCGGCAAGTAACTCCTCCCAGTCCTGCAATTCCTGCATGTTGGGCATTTCACCAAACAATAAAAGATAGGAACTCTCCTCAAAACCGAAACGGTTCTCTGCCTGAAATCCCTTCACCAGATCAGCAACATCAATACCACGATAGTAGAGTGCACCAGGACAGGAAACCTTCTCACTTTCAGAGATAACATAGCCATGCACGCTTCCGATCGTTGTCAATCCAACAAGAACACCGGTGCCGTCCGCATTACGCAACCCTCTCTTTACATTATATTTCTCGTATAAAGCTCTATCTATCTTGCCGGTAGAACGTATCTTCTCCGCATATTTCTTCACCACCGTGTCTTCAAGAGCTGTATTTCCAGAATTTAACATCATTCTTCTCCTTTTGCTTCTGGTTTAAAAAGTCAAACAGGCAGATATTTCACATACCTTTGCCGTTGTGGTTAAACAGATATCTATCTCAATAAATATTGGGAACACAGACCAGTCATTCTTAAATCATACACATATTTATCATTTGCAACGGACTGAGTAACAGGCACGCACTGTAACAATTTATTGTCCAAACCCCGACTTCATCGGAGGTTTGTTTATGGCTAAGTTTGACTTATACTACTTAATGCGCATTTAAAATTGAAAAGTAATAATAGCAAGATCATTACCTTTTGTCAAATAGCTCGACACCCCCCGAGATTATGATTGTTTTTAATTCAGGAAGAAGACATAATTTGACATTATTTATGAATGGAAAAAAGGACCTGTTAGATGAAAACTAGAAAGATTCTCATTTTTTCTTTATTATTCGCTTTAATTGCTACCTGCATCTTTGCCGCTGAGAAACCAAATATTCTCTGGATAACCAGCGAGGATAACGGACGATTCCTGGGATGCTATGGCGACAAAAATGCAAAAACCCCCAATCTTGACTCTCTGGCCGAACACGGTGTGCGCTACGAAAACTTTTACGCTAACGCTCCGGTCTGTTCTGTTGCCCGCAGCTCATGGATTCTCGGAATGCCGGCCATCTCATCCGGCATTCACATGATGCGCTGCAGTTACAGAACCCCCTCAAAGCTGGTTCCCTACCCAACGTTGCTCAAGCAGGCGGGATACTATGTGACCAACCACACGAAAACCGACTATAACTCCAGCTCCTTTCAGGGTAACATCTGGGATAAGTGCGGCAAAAAAGCCCACTACAAAAATCGCAAACCGGGCCAACCCTTCTTTGCGGTCTTCAACATAACCATCAGTCATGAAAGCAGTGTATTTCCAAATACTGTCAAAAATCGGCTTAAAAAGGGTAATATCCCTGAAAAACCGCGCGTAGCCGCAGAAAACATACACCTCCCCCCCTACCAGTTGCGCACACCGGAAACGATTTACGACTGGCAGCGCATGTACGACTCGCTAGACCTGATGGATAGCGAGGTCGGCCGCCTACTGAAAGAACTTGAAAATCTGGGTGAAGCAGAAAACACCATTATTGTCTATAACTCCGATCACGGCGGCATCACCCTGCGTAGCAAACGCTACCTGTACGACAGCGGCACGCGCGTCCCTATGATTGTCTTTTTTCCGAAGAAGTGGAAGCACCTTGCCCCCGGCAAACCTGGATCAGTCAGCACACGCCTTACTCAGTTCCTGGATATGCCCCGCACATTCCTCTCACTTTGCGGCGCAAAGATTCCAAAACACTACACTGGCAATATTTTCCTGGGCGACAAGACCGAAGCCGCACCCGAAAATATTTTGCTCTTCTCCAACCGTTTTGATGAGTGCCCGGATATGCGCCGCGCCATCACCGATGGCCGCTGGAAATATATCCGTAACTATCAACCCGACCGCCCTCGCTACCAGATGCTGCGTTATATATGGAATCAGGAGGGGCAGCAATCACAGTTCAAAGCTTACAAGCAGGGCAAGACCACACCCGCCCAATCCGCTCAGTTCCAGGACCAAACCCCAGAAGAGCTCTTCGACACCAGTGCCGACCCCCATGAAGTTAATAACCTTGCCTTTAACCCTCAATTTTCCAAACAGCTTAAATCCATGCAGGAAGAGCTTGATAAACTGATCATTGCCTATGGCGATATCGGTTTTATGCCGGAGCCCCAGATGGCTACTGTAGATCAGAATAAATCAGGCCCCACCATATATGAATTCGCACAGGATAAATCCAACTACCCCCTGAAAGAAGCCCTCAAACTGGCTAATATCGTCCATCTGCGAAACCCGGAAAATATCAAATTGTGCACAAAGGCACTAGCAAACAAAAGCGAGACCATCCGTTGCTGGGGCATGATGGGTCTGCGCATGCTCGGCAAAACTGCTTCCCCCGCCAAAGCTGATGTTGAAAAAGGACTGACAGACCCAGCCCCAAGCGTGCGTATCAATGCCGCCATAACCCTAGGAAATTTAGGCGACAAAAACCGTGCATGTGAGCTACTCCTGAAAGAAGCGAAAGCCGCCACCAGCGACCCTTACGGATTCTGGGCCCTTGATGGCATCAAATACCTCGATATGCCCGATGCCATCAAAGACACCAACAAAAAAGATCTTCCTGTTATCAAAGGACGTAACTATACATCCCGTACCTGGGCCCTGCTCCAAAATGGTGGCAGTATGCACCAGCCCGGCGGTCCGAAGTGGTAATTGCCACCCCTTCAACGACTTCAACAAAAACATAACAGCCTATTTAAAATAAGGAATGAAAAATGAATACATATTACAGATGGATCACGATTAGCCTGCTTGCTGCCGCCTCAACCTTTGGCGATGTGGTTATATTCAAGTCAGGTGATAAACTAACCGGAAAGGTTGTGCAGATGGCTGATGGAAAAATGACCTTTGATTCTGCAGCCGCAGGAAAAATTTCATTAAACATGGACGACATTCAAACATTCTCTACAGATGAATCCATTACAATCGAAATGGCCGACGGAGCTCAACTCCAGCTACAAGCCATCGCAGGAGAGCCGGGAAAAGTCGTTTCCAAAACAGACGAAACCTCCATGGTCATTACTGATATCGCGGAGATCAATCCAGCCAAACCCAAATGGAGCGGTGCCGTTGTTGCAGGCGCAACACTTGCACGCGGCAACACCAAAAGCGATTCATTCAGCGTCGATGCTAACGCACAGAAACGCCGTGAAAACGACCGCATATCGCTTGCCGCCGGATATCGTCAAGAAAAACAGACCGATCAGAACACCGGGTTAAAAAGTACCACAACCGACAACTGGTTCCTCAGAGGAAAATACGATTACTTCATGAATGAAAAACTCTACCTCTACGTCAATGCACTCTATGAAAAGGACAAGGTTGCCAATCTGGATATGCGCTTTGCTCCAGGTGCCGGTTTTGGTTACCAATGGATTGAAAAAACTGATGTCAACTTTTTCACAGAGGGCGGTCCTTCATGGGTTTATGAGCGCTTCACAGACCCGGATGAATCACAATCCTACATGGCCATCCGTCTGGCCTATCATCTGGACAAAGTTCTTTATAAAAACGTAAAGGCCTTCCATAATGTGGAATACCTACCCAGCGCCGAAAGTGTCGATACATTCCTTGTCAATGCCGATGCCGGCATCCAGATAAAACTCGTCAGTAGCTGGATCATGGAGGCCAAGGCTGAAATGCAACACAACTCACAGCCCGCTGACGATCGCGAAAAAAGCGACTACCGTTACATTCTAGGACTTGGGTGGACATTCTAAATAAAACTCCCTGCATCCGGCCCGGCTGTCCTGCTGCTGGAGAATACGACAAAACAAACACAGTAGGTCATTATCTACGAATACTGAACTTCATGAGCGTTCAGCAATCTCAAGAACTCTTTGAAGTCTTACGGTAGCGTTTGATTTTCCATGGATTCTTATTACTCGCCTTCGTAGCTGAGCTTCAAATTGAAAACCATGGTACTGGCCTGCTCGTCGGATGCTTAACAACATTAAGAGCAATTAATCCTCGCAACATCTCTTTCATGCATCACCCGAAAAAACTTAATATGGCGTTTTTGATACGCAATGAAGAAGGAAGAACATAGCTTTCGATTTCTTTGCCTGAGGGTATTGGAATCGGAGCCAGGTCCACCCTTTTAACAGGCCTTTTTAATATCTCAGGCGCAGAACAGACAACAGCAGAGGCGACCTCCGATGAAATCGAACACATCGGGTATTCTTCACCGCAAACAACCATTCGCCCTGTTTTGCGGACTGATGCAAGTATCCCCTCCTTATCCAGTGGTGCGAAAGTTCTGATATCAATAATTTCAACACTGATTCCTTCCGTTTCCAACGCTTCTGCAACGGACAGAGCAATTCTGATGCCTCCGCCCCAGGTTATGACGGAAACATGCTCCCCGGACCTTGCAACACGACATTCTCCAAAAGGAATGGAAGCCGTTTCTTCGATCAGGGTTTTCAGATCATCCGTATCAACTGATTCGGTTTCATTATAGAGAAATTTGTTTTCTATAAAGATTACAGGGCGGGTACATTTAAAAGCGGTTTTATACAACCCGATAATATCCAGAGGTGTAGAAGGAGCTACAACATCAATGCCGGGAACATGCGCAAATATTGACCCGAGTGTCTGCGAATGACTGGGGCCATATGCACGTCCGGCACCAGCTGGGACCCGTATTATCAGAGGTACATCATACTGACCGGCAAACATAAATTTATATTTTGAGGCATGATTCAGAATCTGATCAAACGCGAGAGTAATGAAATCCATAAACATGATCTCAACTACCGGGCGCAATCCACACATAGCCATGCCGGCGGCTGCCCCGACAAACGAAGCCTCAGAGATCGGCGTATCAACCACGCGACGGGCACCGAACTCCTCCTGAAGCCCTCGGGTAACCCCGAACGCCCCTCCGTAAACACCAATATCCTCACCCAGCAGAAGCGCATTAGGATCACTCCGCAACAAAAAGCGGAGACAGCCGTTAACAGCCATAGTTCCAGTCAAAGACATTTCGTTCATTGCCCCCCCCTCTTTCCATTACAGATATATCCGGTCTGTTCGGCAAGCTCAAATAGTTCCTCTGCACTCAGAGATCTTTCTTCTAGAGCACTATCAGCAACAGCATCAATTCGCCCCTTGATCTCACTCTTCCAGCTTTTCAACTCTGCCGCATGAACATCTCCATCTGAAACCAGCTCTTCAGCGAACCTCTTTAAAGAATCTTTTTTCTTGTACGCGGCTTCCTCCTCCTTGGTCCGGTAAACACGGGCATCACTTTTGGAGTGACCGAAAGTCCGGTATGTATTAATTATCAGGAAGTACGGTTTACATTCAGCCCGCGTATAATCAACAGCTTCAACAGCAGCTTCATAAACAGTCTTAGCATCAAGGCCATCTTCCACGACCACGGTTTTAATGCCATAGGCCTCACCACGTTTTCTCAGGCCATTACTCCCCATTGCAGCATGTGATCCAAGGGGAGTACTCATCGCATATAGATTGTTTTCACAGACAATCAGGAGTGGCACAGACCATAATGCGGCCATATTCATTGTTTCATGAAAAACCCCCTGATTTGTAGCGCCATCACCGATATACACCACACAGATATCATCACTACCCTTAAATTTCTGGGCAAAAGCCGCCCCAAGGGCTGTCGGCATCCCCCCGCAGGTAATGCCGTTAGTGCCTAGAAGATGGTGCTCCAAAGATGCCACATGCTGGGACCCTCCCAGTCCCCGGCAATATCCGGAAACACGCCCTAGCATCTCGGACATCAGGCCCTCTGGTTCCAGGCCTTTGGCAAGCGCATGCCCATGGGAACGGTGGTTACCCACAACATAATCACTTTTACGCAATGCCATCCCGGTAGCAGCCGCCGAAGCCTCCTGACCGATGCACAGATGTGTTGTGCCATAAACCAGTCCTTTGGAAAAAAGAGAGTTAATCTTCGTCTCAAAACAACGGATCAACAGCATTGTTTTATACAAACGAATCTTATCTGCACCATTCATTATACATTCACCCTTCCTTTTCTATGAGCGATTCATCTTCATCTCCGATGAAGCCTATAACACTGCCCACGTTATGTTTACCCGAACGGTGAATTATCTGCAGAATCTTACCATCGTCCTCGGCTTCAATCTCCATAGCGGATTTAATTGTCTCAACAACAACAATCGGATCGCCCATTTCAACCAGATCCCCTTCTGATACAAGCCACTCGATAATTACAGCCTCTTCGATATTCGCACCGAACTGAGGTATAATGATTTTATCAGCCATCAATCGTCTCCTTCGTCTTTTCCCTTTGTTTCAACCGCGAAACCATCTTTGCCGGGTTGCCGGAAACAACAGTGTAAGGTTTAACACTCTGAAAAACAACGGAGTTACAAGTAACAACCGCACCCTCTCCAACAATCACACCGGGAAGAATAACTGCGTTCAGTCCAATAAAAGCATACTTACAAATCCGGACATCCTTGACAACCACAGGGAAATAATTTTCAGTCAGATACTCTCCTGCCTTCATGTGCGCCATCACACAGGCACCCGCTGTTATCCTAGCCTGATCTTCAATGGTAACTCTCTCAGGATACGCACCATCTATGCGTGCGTGACGGTCAATAAACACATCTTTGCCGACTTTAACCCCGCGCCATCGATGAAACTTTTCGGAAATACCGGGAGGCATAACTTCAGACAACAAAAGAAACAGCCAAGCTTTACACGTATATTGCACAAAAAACACTGGCAACCAAATCAAAGGGATTGAGCGTTCCCGCATTAATTTAATAATAGTTCTAAACATATATCATCCTACGCTTTTATCTTTCCACTTGCTGAACAGCCATATAATCATCGTAAATGCAACTTATTTTACAAAAATCCAGCGAGCTCGTGAGCTTCTCAAATTTCGACCACAAATTCAAGGTATAGGGATAATAAAGAGGCTGCTTCAACAGATCACTCACACGGGGATATTTCCTGCGTTCATCCGTGATAAACTGCCAGTCATGAATAAACGAAACTGTATCTCTGCCACCAGCATTAAAAGCTCTGTACATCTTAAGTAATCGATTCACACTCAAAACAGCGGTAAACAGCCCCGAACCGAAAGGACATGTTTTCAACAACGACTTCACCGTCATATTATGTGGATAAACTCTCTTGTCAGGAGTCGCCCCGGTCGTAGTTGCGGGAATCTCCAGAATCCCGTCAACCATATATGGTTCCCCTGTGTAAACATTGTTTGAATACTTGAATCCAGCCTCTCTTAAGACCGAGTATCCCTCTTTAACAAAATATATGACCGGCGCCTGATAAAAATCCGGTTTATATCTCTCCAGAAATTCTTTAGACCGCTCCAACTCTGACTCCAGAACATCCTTCGAGCGTATTATCCGATGAGTATGTCCATGATAGCCGACCTCATGTCCTTCCTCCGCTATCCGGTCGATCAGCTGCGGATACCATTCATAGATCTCAGCAACCACAGCGAAAGACAGCTTAATATTCCGCTCTCCCAAATAATCAAGTATTTTACCGGTGGATGCCAGTATGTATCCATCATCCAGACGCTTACGTTCTTCCGAACTCATATTCTGAAAATGCGGATTATCCGGAAACACAAACGACTCTATATCCATAATATAAGCATTTCTCGCCATCTTATCCCCTTCAATCTTTAAAGTCCTGAAAATGCCCGATGAGAGAGCGGAATCCGCGCCAGTAAAACTTGAGATCTGCCTTGAGATCGCGGGTTGTCACCAGTCTGCGGATAATTGACTCCGGATGCATAAAGCCTTTGTATACCCGGCGAATCGCATCTTTGGTAAACTCCTCAAGAACTTCGCATTTCATCACCTGCATACGCATATCATAATCGTCCCAGTCACGGGTCAACAAAAGACCGGCTTCATCCATCTCCTTAAAGAGAGGTGTTCCCGGATATGGGATCATCATGGTGCACTGCAAGGTATAGGCATGACCCTTGCGCAGAAGAGTCCGGGCAAAGTTAACGGTGTTCTCAATCTCCGCCTCATGTTCCCAGGGATAACCGAACATAATCGTGATATGAACATCCAGTCCGGCACGAGCTGCATTCTCGGCGCCGGTGACATAATCTTCAACCTTAACCCCTTTTACCAGACGATCAAGAGTGTCCTGATTGGCAGACTCTATACCGAAAAGCACCAGACGGAATCCGGCCTCGCGCATCAGAACATAGTCATCATAGGTCAGGCGGCCGAAGCGCATATTGCAATCCATACGAATACGCTTGTTATAACCGCGCTTGATCATCTCATGGCAGAAGGTACGCAACCAGGCTCCAACCGGCAAACTGCCGGTATCATCCATGATCTCCTTGACACCGTACTTCTCAATCAGCTCACCGATTTCATCCACAACATCAATCGCATCACGAAAGCGGTAGGTAGGATAAAGTGTTGTCCACGAGCAGAAAGTGCACTTGCCATGCCAGCAGTCGCGACCAGCCATGATGTATGTTCCGGGTGTCTCGCGGTAGTTACCATTCTTCTCAGAGTAGAGCTCCCAGTGACTCAGATCGCGATCAATCCACGGGATAGAGTTCAGATCATGATCGAGCACAAACTTGCCGGTGTTCTTAATCTCGTCGCCAGCACGCCAATAGATGCCGGTTTCCAACAGGCTCTCTTCCAGCTTTCCGGATGCTGTTGCCTTCAGAAGATTCACCACAAGAAAATCATAATCGCCGCCAGTCAGGATATAATCCACGGGGGAATTTTCGAAGCTCTCCTCCGGCATGGCGGTCACATGGTCGCCCACCAGCACAACGGTCACATCCGGCATCGAAGCCTTCAACTCTTTGATGTAAACCCAATGCATCTTCACAACCGGAGTCTTTGTTTCAAGAACAATAATCTCCGGATTGAACTGCTTCAGTTTCTCATCAAATTCCGCACGGCTCCATTCAAAGGCAATGCCATCCATCCAGCCGACCTCATGTCCCTCTTTTTTTAACAGGGTGGCCATCTGCGCTGGCACCACCGGATAGATATAGGTAGGACGTGAAAACCATTGAAACTGACGATTCTGGGAAAGAAGGGGAACACCCTTCTCAGACTCAAACGGCAGATATGCTATAGCAACTCTCAAGAAAACCTCCTAGTGGATAAAATATTGTGCTCATTAAACCATATTTAATCGTTGTGAACAATGGTTAAAGAAACACTGCCTTGAGCTCATCTGCGTTATGGGCCGAATGAGCCTAAAGCGGGCTCTGCCCGCAACCCAGCTTGTAGCCAGTAGTCAGTAGTCAGTAGCCAGTAGCTTGTAGTTTGCTCTGCTGTATTTGCTACCAGCTACAGACTACCAGCTACCAGCTACCAGCTCAAGTTGCTGCTTCAAATTCTTGTTTTTTGTTGCAGCTTCTGAGTGATAAGCTACTAATGTACCCGATGAAGCAACACAACACATTGGGCTCATGGAGCCCATACGGCCCATAACATGAAACAAAAGCAAAGCGCCCTCTACCGCACCTTGGCAGGCGGGAGAACTTCTCGGACCACAGCGCCAAGTGTGTCGCTCATGATCAGGACCGAGAGCTTCACAGCCTGCTGAATCTCATTGCTATTTAATGACACATAGTCAAAGCGTCCACGCAGATCAGTATACCCATCCTTAAAGAACTTAACCCGTCCATTGATCAGAGCATACACCTTCACATAAACCGCTGGCAGCGCCGCTCCGGTCTCTGCATGCCGCACTGTCAACTGGCCATATCGCTCCACCATCTGTACATCGAGGGTATTGGCATAATAAACCTGAGTTCTGCGCACTCCTGCAGCAGTTGCTTCAACCATCACATTCTTCGATGCAAACTGCACTGGCAGCTTAACATCAAACCATGCATTCGCATCCTTAATCTCAACCTGCTGAGAGAGCGCCGGACGCACCGATGAGAAGTTAGCCCCACCCGCTTCAACAAATGGCGACCGTGAGAAGAGCAACTCAATATCCATGGGATAAAAATTGAGCATACATCCTTTGATATTAGCGCCTTTCAATTTAATAACTCCACTCTCCACTTTCATCTCCAATGCCGGTTCTGTGGAAGCCAAGGCGGCCTGTGCCTGATCGCGATTGCGGCGGTCTGTAATGGTCAAATTCGCTTCACCCTGAATCTCATTTACCTGGGCAAGTATCAACTCAAACTTGTTGCGCCAGCGATCCACATGATATTTGGCATAGCCGGAGGCAATACGTTCCGCACGTTTCACATCACTCTGATAAAAGGCAAGATAGGCGTCCAGATAATCATACTGCACCTGCTCTACAATCTTCCTGCGGTCAACCTTGGCAAACCAGCTTATAGCCTCGCTCACGCGATCCTGCAGGCTCATCGCCCAGGCCGCTGCCAAAACATCTTCATCATCCAGCTTCGGCTTATAAGAGAGCACCTTCATGAACTTGTCATAATTTGCCCGGAAACGGGTGTTCATAATCTTGTGTTCCTTACCGATCTTATGAGCCCGTGAATTCACAAGCGGAGCATACTCCAGATGCTCGTAGAAATTGCGTGCCACCGGATCAAGTTTGAGAATCGGTGCGTCAATCCATAGTCCGCTCTGCGTTGCCAGCCGACTCCGCTGCAGATACTCCGAAATACGCTCCGGCTGATTATGAAAAATGCTATATGACCAAAGCGTATCATTGTACACACAGCGGTCGTTGAGCAGATCGACAACCTTCGTAAAGACCGATTTATCTTTCATCCTCCAGGCAATCTCATTCAGTTCCACACGCTGTAAATTATTCTCCTGAAGATAAGCAATAACATCATCACTACTTCCTTTTTGCGAAACCCATGCCCACGATGCCTTATCCTCTGAACTGAATTTATCGACAACATTAAAGACAAAAGCGGCAGCCTGTCCCGTCACCTTTTCATCCCGTGAAACTGTCACAGGATAGTGAGGATACCTTCCACTCTCAGGGAAATAGAAAAAGTACTCCTGCTTATGCGTGGCATATGGTGCGAGCGTCACATAAAACCCCTTTGTATAGAAACCACCCATAACCGGCAAAGCCCCCTGAGGAATCTGCAGAAGAACGCGAAGCTTCAAACGCCCACCGGTTGGATTGGTCAACACCACCTGAGCTCCATACACAACCCGTTTCAGAAACTCCTCCGTCACCATCTTATCAAAACGCTCATTGCCCTCATGGCGATAGCGATCATCCAGTCGGAAGAAACGCTGAGCCACCAGTGCCTGCCCTTGCTGCGCACGTTCGCAAGACTGCACCTGACGGTGATAAACCAGCACAGGTGATGCCGCAGTCAGCTGGTATCCGCCCGCTTCGCGCATTTCGTTGTGCTCCTTCGCTTCAAAAGGCAGATCCATCACCGCCAGCGCCAGCATCATTTCAGAAAAAGAGTTGGCAGCCTCGGCAACCTTTCCGCTGACAAAGCCACGCTCACCCTTATGCTCGGCATACTCCTGCCAGAAGATGTTGGGTTTGATCAGATCTTCATTCTGCTGTTCTATCGGCAGCTTGTAATAATTATTCTCAGCCCACTCCTTAGTGCTCTCCAACTTCTGGAAAAGGCGACGCTGCGCTTTACGAACCGCAACACCGGCGGCAAAGGGCTCATCCGTCACCACCTCTAGATCGACACTCTCCTCTAACTCAGCCATCTGCTTCTCAACAGGAGCTGCTGCAGGTTTGGGCATTGCCTTTTTAGCCTTCAGGGACCTCGCAGCCAACAACATCGGTGCTTTATCGGCCTTCATATTTCCCATATCCGATGTCTGCATGAATGCATCTTCGCCCTGACCTTTCGCACCTTCTCTTTTTAGTTCAGATCTACTAAACGTTCCTTTTTCAGCCGCATCCAGAGCACGCCCCTGCAAAGCGGTATCGAAAAGGCGATTGATTCGTTCCTGATCAATTGGCAGCAGCTCCACCTGCTCCCGCAGATCACGGGCGGTTAAATTCTTTCTCTGCGCCACCCGCTGAGCCAGCAGGGCTCGTTCCGCAGCATTCAGATGAGAGTATGGAAGACCAGTGCAATACCGGGAAAGATCACTACCCAGCAACCAGTAATCAATAAAGCGTTTATCCCGTTTATTTGCAACAAATGCTTTGACTACCTTGTTAAAGAATTCACTGTCCTTAAAGTAAAGAAACAGGTTCAACTCGTGACAGGCGAACTCTGAATATAGCTCCTGCTTACGCTCCTTCTCCAGTTTATTCCACTCAGCTACGAAAGCAAATTTCTTGAGCGTCTCATCCTTATTCAAGGCGGTAAATAATGTATAAAGTTTTTCGACACTGTCATAAATCTCAAAGCGGGCGGAAGCCGCGCCCTTGATCTCAAAGGTCTCTCCGGCATTAAGAACAGTCGTCCTCTGCTTCTCTGCAAAGCCATCATCCGTTTTCAGAGTTTCAACCAGCCGCAGCTCACGGGTTAGAACAGGTGTCTGAGGGAGGGTAAATTCTTTGACTATCAGATTCTCTGGATCAACCGCAGCAATTCTCAAATATGGCTTGCCCCGTAACACAGCCATGGGAACCGTCACAAAGCCCTCTTTATCCGGTTTAATATTATACAGGGCAACCGCACTGTTTTTGAGGAAATTACACGATCCGATAACATCAGCCGCACCTCTGCCTCCATGCATGCCTCTAACTCTTTGCCTTTTTGACTGTGATGCTCTCAACCTATCCGAAGCCGACCCGAATACCCCGCCCTGCTCCAGAGACTCTTTCTCTGCATCCGTATCGCGTTTTGACCAGGGCGCAATCAACAACCCCGGACGATCAAGCATATTTCCCGGAAACTTTTGTGTATGCTTACGCTCAAGTATATAGCGATACTCATCACCGATATCACGACCTGATTTGTAATAACACCCAGGCGTAAGACACCTCAGCATATGCAATGAATTATCATTCCCCGTGTCCAGATTTGTAAACAGATTAAACTCCGGCATATAACGCGTGGCCACCACATGAACACGCGAGAATCTGGATGGATTCAATACCTTAATGCGCAGCTCTTTTGCATCCTTGGTTATCTCAGCAATACTCAATGGTTTCAAATGCGGACGCTCCAGCACCCTGCGATCTGATACCAGAAAGCGACTCTGTTCTTTGGCTTCGGTAACCCGCACATTTATGCGCTGTTCATTCCGCACCAGAGTCAGTTCGTAATCTCCGGCCGGAAGACCTTTTATACTAACATAACCATCCTTATATGATAGCGCTGAGCTCCACTCTTTAACGTATAAACCTCTACGTAATTCCAGAAGTGACAGATCATCTTCAACATTCAACTCCTCCGCAACCGCCAGCAGCAGTGTTTCACCAACAATCCCATGCAGATTCTGAACGTACGTGCAGGAACTCGCGTCAAAAGTCCAGGAGCTCTGCCTGTTGTCAACACCATCCCAGCTACCTCTGAAACTCTCTATCTCTTCTAGCGCCCCTAATTCTATCCGCCCGGAATCATCGCTCTTCAAAGATGTACTCAACTCTTTAGTAAAAAACCGGTGTTTTAAATATAGGTTTACAGGAACATCAACAACAGCCTCACCATTCTTCCCCCGTACCTCAAGCGTGTATCCCCCGCTATGACGACTCAGGAATAGATGGTTCACATCCTTACCACGCTCACTTTCATTAAAGCTGAATGTTCTAGTTTCACGCAAATCCTGCTCTTTGTTCAAGGCCAGATTCTCAACCGTTCCTTCAAGAGAGAATGTCAGTTTCACACATCTCTCGGGAACCCTGAACTTGTGAACAAAATCAGTATCCTCACCCAACTTAAGATCAGCGACAACACTCCTGGACTCAACCCCATCCAGATCAACCGATGTTATTGCCAGCTTTGAATTCTTCAGTAGCGAAAGGGCAACAGCACGTCCATTAAGCGTAAGCTCCGGACGAACAACAACTTCAGCCTGCTCTCCCGCAATCAGCGCCTCGCGGTCAACATAGAAGCCGGCATTTAAAGAGTATCTCTCACCCAGATGCATAAATTTCACCAGAGCAGCAAATTTACCACAGCTCACAACCAGATTTTTTTCTGCTTCAACAACGCGCGGTGATGCAGACGGATCATCTGAAACACAGGCATCTGATCCCCCTGAAAAGGGGATATAGATGCGACCATCTTTCTCCATTTTGAACTGAGACCCATTAAACCAGCCTGAACAGTTTTCTACGGGGTTATTCTCCTCATCAAAGACCGCAAAGGCATGTCCGCCGGCAGTAATTTCCGGTACCACTGCAAGATGTCCCTTCTGCACCAGAGCTCGACTGCTGATTCCATTACCAATGAGTTCGATAATATAGACACCCCGTTCTTTGAGATCCGGGAATTTATATTCGCGTTTAACCCGGATCAACTCCGACTCTTTATACTCATGGCGTTTCTCGTAAGTAGCGGTAAGCCCGTTAAGATTCATCGCCAAGTCAACCGGCTTACCTGTTTCACGATAACAGTTCTCCGTGTTAATCTCATAGACTTTTACAATCAGCGAGGGCACATTCTTGATATATGCACTGAGCACCACTGGCTCATTGTGTCCTACTGTGAGTGGATTATCATCGGCAAATTCCACATCCACCCGGCGCTTGACTGCATCATACTGAGAACGACTCATCCATGAGATCCACTGTTCAGGCGTTCCCTGCCCGGAGGTCACCTTGGCCTCTGCAAAAATCGCTCTCAAAAATTCATCTCTGAAAATTGAGGCAAACTCCTTATAGTCCGGGGCATCTTTAAAGATCTTTAGCAGACACTTACGAACCAGTGGTTCCTCATTACCTATTCGCGGTAGCAGCTCAACATTGAACTGCTTTCTGAAATCCAGTGCATAACTGCGCTTCTGAGCTGATAGTTTAGGGACGTAATGCATCACACGCGGGTACTTGATATACTCGATAAACCGTGTTTTATTAAACTGCCCCCTTTTGAGATCATTCTGTATCCAATTATAGAGAATATTGGCCTTGCGCGAATTAAAGGCCTGAATCAGATTTTTTGCAACACTCCACAACCTGCCGTAATATGCATCTCTCTCATCCAGCTCTTTCATCATATCAACTTCATCAGATGGAAGAAGACGCGACAAATAGCTCTCAACAAAGCGTTCACTATGCCAGAGGTCAGGACGTTGCTTAGCAAGTTCATCCAACTGAGCAAGAGTCAGCCTGGAGTGAATCTGCAAAGAGCCGAATGATGCACCTTTGCGCTCTTTAAGGTCAGCAAGGATCAGGGCAGTCAGCCCCTTGAAATCAGGACGATCCAACCGCTTCAGAAGATCCAGTCGCTGGTCAGCGGTTAATTTCACATTCTCCAGGAGAAAATTGGCTTCCGGTTCAATGTGGCTGACATCACGGGAGCGCTCTTTCAATTCCTTCAGCAGGAGCATCCCGGTATCAATCCTGTGATTATCAAAGGTTGAGGGCTGATTCTTAACGCGCGAAGCGTCTTTACGCGAGTGATTGAAGTGCAAGCCAAGTTCAACGCGTAGATATTTCAACGAACCCTGAGGATCAACAGCATAGCGCAGCAGCGCTTCTCGATTAAGAAGTTCACGGGCACGCTGATTAGGCCAACCACTCTTACGCTCACGATGCCAGGCATCCATGGTGGTTTTGAAATGATCAAAGTCACCCTTGTTAAGATAGTTAAGCGCGCGATAGTAAAAGGCATTATCACTACCGGGCAGAAGCTCAGCCAGAACCGATCCGCGGTCATCCGCCAACGCAAAACGCTCCTGAAACCCCGTAGCAAAACAGGAACCTACAGTAAAAACTGCGCAAAACATAAACAGCATCTTTTTCATATTACGTCTCCAAAATTAAGAATGAATCCATTGACAAAACATAGCGCATCTCTTTTTAATCTATACACAGATATCATCATTTCATCACAATCATCGTGAACTATCATGTAATGACCTAAGCTGCGGATTGTTATGAGGCATTACCTGTCCTAAGCATCATCATAGGGGCCGCCTGACTCATGATGCCTAGGAATCCGATACATAGCCCCAACGTTTGTCTAACTATTTCCAAAAGGCCATTCGTGGCCTTTTAATGTGGTTCAAGTGATTAGCTCAAAATGTTTCTATGTGGCATTCCAACTTGTAATTGGGTGGTCTCTTAAAGAACTTAACAAACAGATCATTGATAAACGCTGGCAAGGTCTTGGCTTCCTGTATTGGCATATGATACATAAGTGCTCTTTTCGGTTCGAATTTCTTCTGTTGCCAGCATGCAGGAATAATTATGCCGACTCTTCCTAGGGCCTCCCATGGTGCTTCCTGAGTTGGGTAATAGGCTATGTTAAATCCAATCCAACTCTCACGAAAAGAAATCTGCACAAGTGCTTCGCCATCGACTTCTTGCACATTCAGAACGGCAACCCCTTTGGTTGCCTTAAGCGCAATCAACTGCGCCATGATTGCCTCCGTGTGGGTAAGCCCCTCGGGAGATAATGCTGGAACTGCGTCTTGTTTTTTAAGTTCAGTTGACTGGAATGCCAAAACGAATAATTTTCTTGTGCCACCATTTGCCAGTTTGATGGTTTTTGTTCCTGAAACTTTTACCCTGTCTACAAGAACAACATTCATTCCATCCACAAGATCTTTTGTTTTATAACCATCTAACACAAAATGCTCTTTGCTTGCATATGATATTATGCAATTTGTTGGGTTTAAAACATACTCAACACGCCCATACCAACAATCCAGTCTTCCTTCTGAACCTACTTTTAATGAACGGGTATTTAATGCTCCTGATTGTGATGGAATCTTGCTAATCTTCCTTCCAGCATTAGACAATTTTACCGCATTATTCCATCCATTTCGATAAATGGAAGCTTGCCTGCTAGCCTGAACTCGAGTATTCCATTCAGCTTGGCTACCGAATATTTGAGCAGAGATGTTCGAAACTAATAAAAGCCCACATATTAAAGATGTTGTTGTTTTCATTTATGTCTCCATTTTTTGCGCTTCGGCACATTGAAAGCTGTTTTTTTATCTTGAAGGGCAAATATTCCCCACGACTAATCTAAATATTTAACAATCTGGAACCTCCAACCACTGAGGCCTATTATGATTTACCCATTTTTTCAATCTTCTTCTAGCCGAATCAGATCCCACATCAATGCCTAATTGGATGCAAATAGCATTCCATGTATTTAATTTTGGATTGTTTTTTAATTCAGGGATTTTATCTTTCCATACTCTAGCTGAGGGTCTTGAAGACAGCACTTTACTGTGGGTATCTAAATTTTCCGGTGTATCAGTAATATATCCACAATTTTCCGATTCTGACAGATTTGGAATATCAAATTCATGGATGAATAGATTCAAAAGATTATTGGCTCTATCTTCTATAGCACTCCCATCAAATACATCATATTGCAATAGCTGGTTATTCAGACTTATTCGGGACTTCTTGATAAGAATTGACTTTTTATCATCGAACCCTTTATTGCTAAGATCTTGATTGTTGAAAGTTATAGAGAGATTTCCAAGTGTATGAATAAAACTTTCATAATCATGCTTTGATATATGATCCCAGTTTTTATTAAGTGTTTGAGGTAAAATATGCTCGATTTGACAGCTCTTTAAATCATGTTCGAATGATAATATTTCTTTCTTTCCAATATTTTCTAGAAGTATCAAAAACCGCAATAATGGCTTGCGTTTTCGGTCATATAAGTTAATGGTAGATACTGCCCTCTTTAAGGTATTTATGCTAGGTTGTTTGTATCCTTCACCTGTTGTTGTGACCAAGGTTTCAAATGATTCTGCATATGTTTCAAAATATAAAGGATTAATACTTTCAAGCTTGCTTGAAATTGAAGGTATGAATCTGGTGATTTCCTTTGAAGGATGTCCGGCAATAAACCTAGAAGCATCATATGCTACAATTTTAGTTAGCGTTCTATTTAGTTGGTAAGGATTTTCGATTATTAAAGAACCATCTGTAATTGTAGAATATTTTTCAAACACATCCATCAACAAGCTGGCATATGTTCCAAAAGAAGCCCTCAAATATTCAAGATAGCTTTGATTTACTCCATTAATGGCACTTTTTCTTATTGTTTGATAAAGCAACCCCCATTTTACTAAGTCAAGTATCCTGTCTTTACAGTTGTCATAGCTCGTTAATTCACCAACTAACTTTTTAAAAGAGTAATAAATAATTTTAGGATCTTTCTTTACTAATAGATGTGTATATAGTGCTATGTATTCTCGAAAAAACTTCTCTAGCTCAATCTCTATCTCTTTTTCATCAGCAAAAAGAGATTCAAAGTTTTTAGTGTATAAATCAGTTAATCTCTTTTCTTCATCACGAGTGCATTCAAATTTTTTGAACGTAAACAAGAAATTCTTTATTAGGTCAGATCCAGATAGTGGTTTTCCAAGTGAGTTAATAGATTCAAAGACTGAGTTTTCATCTTGATCATCATCCAAAAATATAATAACTACTTTTACACGCTCTAGTAGATTAGCAAAATTAAAAAAATCTTCTACTTCCATTTTCTTTAAGCGAAGGTACAAATATTTATAGTTTATCCAATATTTGGTTTTCTTATCACTTTCTGTAATTGTTTCGATGGCACCTGTAAGTATTGTTTGAAGACTGCTCTGATGCTCCATATTATTAAGCTTTAGCTTAATTTTGTTATTATCAGAGGTATATAAAGATTTACTAATATTTCTTGCGTATTCTATTGCTTCATCAGTTTTTATCTTATCAATGCAAACATCTCTTATTGCACAAAGAATAAGGATGGTTGTAGTTATTCTTTGTTGACCATCAATTACAACTCTCTCTGTTAGAAATCCCTTCGTTTGATTTTTCACAATAAGATTTCCAATATAGTAGTCTGAACGTGAATTATTTTTGTACTCCATTCCGAATTCTAAAATATCGTTAATTAATTTTTCGACATTGATTTTATCAACCCAAGTATATGACCTTTGATATATTGGTATATGAAATTGAGTTAAATCCCCCATTATTAAATCACTCAAATTTTTATGGTCTGATTGTATAGCCACAATTACTCCTTCTTGTATAAATAGATTTTTGCTGATATCCAGTATATTGAATGCAAAAATAGACAAACTTGCGTGATTTCAAATATCCAAAATCATACACAATAATGTTATTATAGTATCTAGTGGTATGAAATGTCAAGCATGCCAGCCTTTGCAACGGGGACAGTGGGGAGGGGCAACGGTGATTTGGCAGGGAGCGGTGGCCTTCGTAACGACTTTTATTTGCTGCGACCTGCTGCATTAGCCTGACGTTTACTTGTTGAGGAATAAAAATAACAATTGATCCTGCCAGTTTCGAAACAGAGAAGAATGCCTTGACTCGCTAAAAGCGTAAACGTTATTGGACAAAAACTAAGCAAAAAACATCAATCACTCTACAGAAAAAGGTGCCATTCCCATACGAACGACTTGACGAAAAGCACGACAATACCTACGGGCAGCAAGTGCATCATCTTTCCCCGCAGAATCACCAGGATAACGGATGCTCACCGAATATTCTGATAAATATAGGAAACTTTCCCGATACGCCTCCCACAAAGGCTCAAGGAAAAGAACGCTATCAAGTAAAGCATTCAGATCATGTATCTTAGGAACACGTTCTCCCTGCTCGCAAAGTCTGGCCTTTAAATACTTCTCAACACATTGCTAGGCATGAAAACAGACTGCATCAGGATTGGGATTTTTACGAACACGAGATTCACGCTCCATTGTTTCATAATCGCGTTCCGCTTTTTCAATCCATTCAAGCGTGAGATGCTTCATACAGAACCATCCCCTTCTCAAGAATATCATTGATAAATGAATCTCCCATGCTCAGCCGTTCCTCGATCATCTTTGGCGTACGAACAATTAGATCAACAGGAAATGAAGGCCTAGTACCCATTCGAAGTTTAACAGCCTGTTCAATCGAACGGCCTTCAAACGGCATAACAACAAGCAGATCAACATCTGAATCCTCAGTTGCATTCCCCTGTGCACAAGAACCAAAAAGCACAACCTTGTCAGGGTTGAACCTCGTAACAATATCCTCACACCAGCTATCAATCTGTTTTATCGTAATCATTTAAATCTCAACAATTTTTCCTAAATCTATCAGTATTATATCATTCAAGGTCTGTAATGCAATATTTATAACAGAATCAAAATACGCCGCGCGTTGCGTCATAATTAATGACACCGAAATGAAAAATGAATAGCCATGTAAACTTCTAGGTTGCGTCAAAAATGATGATACCCAAAATAGAGGCATGGAAATGTCATATGATGAGAAA